>CAZQKO010000110.1:0-9076 GCA_964593945.1 uncultured Pirellulales bacterium
AGAATTTCGATATCAGCCACCAACGCTATGGTCGTAAAGTGACAATTGAAAAGTTAGCCAAGTCTATGCTTGAGCTGCAAAGATACGGCTGTAGTAATGTCAATTTCGTAACGCCGACACATGTAACCCCGGCGATTGTCGCGGCGATTGAATTGGCAAGGGAAAAAGGGATGTCACTGCCGACAGTTTATAATACCGGCGGCTATGATTCGGTTGAAACGCTTAAATTGCTGGAAGGTTATATAGATATTTATATGCCGGATATGAAATATTCTGATTCAGAGGTTGCCAAGGAGCTTTCCTCTGCGCCGGATTATCCCGCAGTAAATTTTGCTATCGTCAAAGAGATGCACCGCCAGGTGGGTGACCTTCAAACAGAAAAAGGCCTGGCGATACGCGGCCTTCTTGTAAGACATCTGGTTCTGCCGGAGAATTTAGCAGGTAGTTTTGAGATTATAGACTTTTTAACGGAGCAGGTAAGTCCAAAAACTACAATTAACGTAATGGACCAGTATCGTCCCTGCTATAATGCCTCTTTATATCCCAAAATAAACCGTAGACCAATACTTGAAGAAATTGGCTGTGTCCGCAGGTATGCAATTGAAAAAGGCTTGATGGTTCTTGACTGAATGCAGCTTGAGCAACAATTCCTTGCTATGCAGGGCTGTATCTGTTATAGATAAGAGAGAATACGACAAGCTTTAGAAAAGTTTTTGCTTTGACCTCGTTGAAATTCAGAGAGTAATACTTTTTGTTGGATATGTGAACTTAAAAGGGCTCATCCATGCTCAAGAATCAACCAAAGCAGAGTTGGGTAAATCTGCGGGATGAAGAAATTATGCAGATGCGAATCCGGGATTTGCATGTTAAAGTCCTGGACTCTATTATTGAGCCCATTGTACAAAGACTCTACCGAGAGTTGGATGCCCATAACATACGGTTCCACCCTCCATGCTATTTAGCAGACGAGTGGCTTTGTCCGGACAAAGTTCCCATCATCGGTGTTCCCTTTTTTCTTGCGCATCCGCGTTTGAAGCGCATCGAGCGGAAATTGATGTTTGAAGTTGAGGGCGGCACAGAAAAATCTTTCATGAAATTGCTGCGTCATGAGTGCGGCCATGCGATGAATTACGCGTATGAGCTGTACAAGCGGACGCGATGGCGTGAGCTATTTGGCCCTTTCTCAACAAGATACTCAGATTCTTATTATTTTCAGCCGTACTCTCGACGGTACGTGATACACTTGCGGGATAACTATGCTCAGGCACATCCGGATGAAGACTTCGCTGAGACTTTTGCCGTTTGGCTTAATCCAGGCAGCAACTGGCAACAAAAATATAAGGACTGGCCTGTAATTAAAAAACTTCAATACGTTGACGGGCTAATGAGCAGGATATGTGACCAACCGCCGTTGAAGAATGTCGAAGAGTGTCCACCGTGGTCTGCTTCACGCATGACTTCTACATTAGCTGCCTATTATGATCGCAAACGCAGGAGCCTCGGAACCGCGTTCCAGGGATTTTATGACGACAATTTGAAACTTTTATTTAGCTCAACACACGCAAGCGCATCATGCGTAAGAGCCTCGGAGCTTTTACGGCAATATCGCTGCGAGCTTATCGACTATGTCACGAAGTGGACGGGACATCGTAAGTACGATATACATCAGTTGGTCAGGAGACTAATCATGCGATGTGACGCGCTTAACTTATATGCCCGAAGTAGTGATATACAAAATATTGTAGGAATTACGGCCTTAATTACTGCCATTGCAAATAATACGCTTAGGGCCACTGGAGAGCACAAGCGCAAATGAACCGAAAGTTAAATGTCACAGTTTTAGTCGACAATGTGGAAATACCCCATAATGATCCTGAATTTAATAGTAATCCGGAAAAGCCGGTTACTGAATATCATGTTATTCAAACATTGCGCTCACTTGGTCATTCGGTAACAATCCTTGGCGCTATAGATGTTGAGGGAATTGCCAAGGGCCTCACAGAAAATAAGCCGGATATCATATTTAATCTGACAGAGCAGTTCGGCGGAGACCGGCGATTCGATAAAAATATTGCTGCTCTTCTCGAACTGCTTGCAATTCCTTTTACTGGAGCCGGTGCAACTGGACTTATGCTTGCTCGTGACAAAAGTCTGTGCAAGGAACTGCTGAGTCTTCATAAAATACGCGTACCAAACTTTATTTCACTGCCATGTGGCCGGAAGGCCCGTATCCCAAAAACGCTGCGTTATCCTCTTGTAGTCAAGCCGGCTTTTGAAGATAGCTCGGAAGGCATCTCCAACGTCTCGCTCGTTTACAATGAGACCTCGCTGCAAGAGCGGGCCCAATTCATTCACGAACGATGGGAACAGCCTGCCATTGCTGAAGAATATATTGAAGGCCGTGAGCTCTATGTCACCATCTTAGGCAATAAAAGGTTGGTTGTGCTTCCTATTCGAGAATGCTTTTTTGAACATAATGGAAATAAAAATCCAGTCCTTCTAACATACCGTGTTAAATGGAATGAGGAATATCGTAAGAAATGGAACATCAATTTTGGATTTGCCGAACTCGAGCCCGCAATTTTGAATAATATTAACCGTGTTTGTAAAAAAGTGTATCGTATTCTACAGATGCGGGACTACGGCCGAATAGATCTTCGGCTGGCTGCCGACAATAGGATTGTAGTTCTTGAAGCTAATCCGAATCCTGACATAGCTTTTGGCGAAGAAGTAGCTGATGCGGCGGAAAAAGCTGGCATATCCTATGAACAGCTTATCGACCGGATTCTCCATCTCGCTTTCAGAAGATATGAATAATCCACGATAGCTGCAAAGTCGAAAATTCAACCGGCGCTACAGTTCGCAATTAACAAAGGCCTAAATGTCCTTGAATAACAAAATATCGCCAATAAAACGTACTTTTAAAAACCGCGTATTAAGAAACTATTAAAATCTCCAGATAAGACCCATACCAAGCGCATCAGCAGTGGCGATATGCTGGTATTCGATACTGAACGAAATATTCTTTGCATTAAGGTAGATGATACAAGGACGTTCAATGAAGTTTAGGAATTTATTAGTTGTATTGTCACTAATAGCTCCTGTATCTCCGGTGGATGCGGTAGGTCGCTCTATGATGCAGCGAAGAAACGGGTCCACACTTGCGCCGCGGATAGCAACACTGCAAAGCAAAACTGTGGAATTAAATTTATCTTATGATTTTGCCGTACATGGGGAAACTCGCAGGATAAGTTTGATTGTTGCACTTCCACAGACAATGACGAATAGACAGAAGATTCTCAGCATTAAGTACTCGCCGGAGCCAACAAGGCTTTTTAGCGGAAATGGAAATCGCTACGCCGAGTTTGTCTTTATCGATCCCGACAAACAAGTAAAGGTCGAAATAAATATCAAAGCCGAGTTGCTCAGGTACGATTTGTTTACCGTGCGGGGACAGCTTAAAAGAAATTATTCTGAAAGTTCGGAGCTTGAGAATTTTCTAAAGCAGGAAAAGTATATAGAAAAAGGTCATCCCAAAATACAGGAAATCGCGCAAAGTGTAGAAGGCCAGACAGAAGATGAGATAGTGAAAAAAATATATAACTATATCGCCGATAATATGAAGTACACTGTCCACGGCAGAAGTGATTGGGGCGCAGTCAAGGCTCTTCAACAAAAAAAAGGTGATTGCTCTGAGTACGCGGATCTATTCGTTGCTATATGCAGGGCAAAGAACATCCCAGCCAGAGTTGCTACCGGCTATACTATGCAGTATGATGCCGTTTCATCGAAACACAATTGGGTGGAGGTCTATCTGAAAGACTTCGGCTGGGTGCCTTTTGACCCGAGCTGGGGCGATGTTGAAAATACTATATTCCGCGATAGGGCCTTTAGCAGATTAAGGCCGGTTTACCTCTATCTTAGTTACGTCCGCAACGATGAGTTACTTCGTAACTATCAGTTTTGCGCATTTCGGTACTGGGGCGGCAAAGTCAAATTAAAAGACTCGGTTGAATTTAAGCTGCTTACCACTGGATTCCCGTCGGAGTTTACCCCATACTCCGATGTGGGGCGGGAATAACAAGGGGATAACGAGCAAGATAGCCCCACCAAAAACGCTTCACGGGATACATAATTGCTCTTTTAATGTCTTGGCGTTTTTATTGGCGTGTCCACTGATGTCATTGTTGAAATAAGCGTATACGCTACGGACGTTTTTGATATGTTCGGTTATCCAGTTGACCCAATCTTTTAACATAGCTTTGGTATAATTGCCTTGATATCTACCGGTGGGGCCGTGAAACCGCATGTAAATTATTCCGCCTGTTATTACACGAGGTGTGGGGACACCAACCAAATCGTGAGTGCAAAAAACAGCGTTAAATTTATCAAGCAGCTCGTACGTGTCATCTGAAAACCAGCTTTTATGTCGAAATTCAAAAACACTAAGACTTTTTTTAGGGAGACATTTAATGAAGCTTTCCAGCCGATCAAGGTCTTTGTGCATGCTTGGCGGCAACTGATATAAAATTGGGCCAAGATTATTTTTTAAAAGTTGTGCCCCCTCGAAAAACCTTGCAAGTGGCTCTTCCGGATCTTTGAGCCTTTTAATGTGGGTGATGAATCGGTTGGCCTTTACGGTAAAGAGAAAATTCTTCGGAGCTTGTTTGTGCCAGTTTTTGAAGGTTTGCTGTTTTGGTTGATGATAGAAAGTGTTATTTATTTCAACCGTATCGAAATGCTGAGAATAAAATTCAAGCCATTTATTTTTTGGCAGTTCGGCTGGATAAAAAGGCCCCGACCAGTGGCTGTAATGCCAACCTGATGTGCCTATTCGGATATCACAAGCAGCTTTTCCCATAGGAAATATTTTAACACTTTGTGCAATTCTTGAAACTGTTATAATATTATATACGTGTTGTGTTAATGGATTTTGTTCCAACGGAGGCAGAAACGGTGAGCATTAAATCTCTTTTTTCGTTTTCAGCGCACAGCCTGGCTTACGCCTTTGTTGTTCTATTAGCGCTGATAGCCGGGCCGGTCGAGGCAGAGTACGAAGAGTTGACCGGTAGCTACAGGGTTCACGACCCGGTTATGGCCCGACAGGGCGATACCTACTATGTATTTTACACGGGCAGGCGCATCCCAATTTTAAAATCGATGGATTTACATAACTGGCAGTCGGCTGGTAGGGCACTTGAAAGCATACCAGAGTGGGTCTCCACTGCGGTACCGGCGTTCACCGGTAGCAGTGTTTGGGCCCCGGATATCTCCTATTTTGATGGCAGGTACCACTTGTATTATTCGGTCTCGACCTTTGGCAGAAATGTCTCTGCTATAGGCTTGGCGACCAATACAACGCTCGATCCTTGCGATCCGGCATACAAATGGGTTGACAGCGGCAGTCCTGTTATAACTACGAAGTCGAGTAGCGCTTATAATGCTATTGACCCAGCCTTGTTTATAGATAGCCAGGGAGAAACAACAAAATATTGGCTTACCTTTGGCTCGTTCTGGGGCGGCATCAAACTGATAGAAATTAATCCTGCTACGGGGCATCCGCTTTCTAATCCGCCTGTGCTTTATTCAATCGCATCACGCATTGCTCCGCCCAATGCGATTGAAGCTCCGTTTATTGTCTTCAGGGATGGATTCTATTATCTGTTTGTTTCGTTTGATTATTGTTGTCGGGGAGTCAATAGCACCTACAACGTCAGATTTGGCCGTGCTGTCTGCGTTACCGGCCCATACAGTGACCAAGATGGTGTATCAATGATGAAAGGCGGTGGAACGCAATTGACCTGGCCCGATGAACGCTGGAAGGGTCCGGGACACAATGCAGTTTTTTTGGATAATGACGGTAGGTATTGGCTTGTTCACCATGCCTATGATGCTCAGGATAATGGCAGGTCTTATCTGCGGATTCACGAATTGTTCTGGACACCGGACGGCTAGCCGAGCCTGACCGAGCCGAATTGTGCAGACGTTCACCGCCTGGGCTTAGGCCTTACAGCGGACTGGACACAAGATTGCCACGTTGATTTTAACGACCTGGCATTCTTAGCTAATTCTTGGCTGAATGGTTTTGGTTGGAAGGATATTGCCGATTTAGCCAATCAATGGCTTCATTGCAACGACCCGCAGGACGCTAACTGCAAGGCTAACAGATAAGAAATTATATGTTTTAGTGGATTTATGGAGCTACATACAATATGCGGGGAGCTACTTTCGTGCTCTCCCTTATCCTATGGCTAATCAATTATTTCCGCCGTTGAATTCCAGACTGTTCACCACACCAGGGATGTTCAAATTATAATTTCGATTTTATTTATCTATGGATATAATCAGATACATGAAGAACGCTGTCTTAAGTGAGCTTTTTGAACAAATGGCCGATATTATGGAGATTCTCGGCGAGGACCGTTTCCGTATCAGTACCTACCGAAAAGTCGCACGTATTATCTCTGATATGCCCACTGATGTCGAGACGTTGTTGGAAACAGGCAAGTTGGCGGAAATACCCGGCATTGGAAAATCGAGCCTTGCCAAAATCGAGCAGTTCGTAAAAACCGGTGCGATAACCGCGCACCAGGAGCTGCTAAAAAAGATTCCGCCGACTTTGCTGGAATTACTCAATATCCCCGGCATGGGGCCAAAAGGCGTAAAAGCAGTCTATGAACAACTGAATGTCGCTACCATTAACGAGTTAAAAAGTGCCATCCAGGATGGCTCTGTTGCCGAGCTGCCCGGTTTTGGCGAAAAGAAAGCTGCGGTAATCATGAAAGGCATCGATTTTCTCGAAAAGTCCACGGGCCGAATCCGTCTCGACCAGGCAATGGAGGCAGCTTATATGGTAATCAGTTTTCTGCAAGAGCAGCCTGGCATTGAGAAAATTCAACCTGCCGGTTCGCTTCGGCGCCGAGCTGAGACAATCGGTGACGTTGACATTCTTGTCGCTGCTAAGAAGGGTGAACAAATAATACAGGCATTTACCGTCGCACCATTCGTCCGGGAGGTTATCGCTTCAGGTTCGACAAAAGGCTCCGCGATTATTAGAACTGAAGATACTGCCGTTCATGTTGATGTGCGGGTGGTGCCTCGGAAAAGTTTTGGGGCTGCGGCACAATATTTTACCGGCTCAAAACAGCATAATGTGAGGCTGCGTGAAATTGCCTTGAAAGCGAAGATGAAGCTCAATGAATATGGGCTCTTCAAGAATGACAAAATGATAGCAGGCCCAGTCGAAGAAGAAATCTATAAAAAGCTCGGCCTTGATTATATAGATCCACTTTTACGTGAGGACCGTGGCGAAGTCGAAGCTGCAAAAGACCATCGCTTGCCTGAGCTAATCAAGCTGGAAGATATTAAGGGCGACTTCCATGCTCATACAAACGCATCAGATGGCAATTGCAGCATTTCCGATATAGCCACAGCAGCACGGGACTTGGGCTATAAGTTTATTTGCATCACCGACCATTCAAAATCTTCAGCGATTGCCAATGGCCTTTCAGCCAAACAATTAGTTCAGCAAATTAAAGAAATACATAAACTCAACGACAAACTGAAAGGCATAATCATCTTTGCCGGTACCGAGGTTGATATACTGGCAAATGGTTCACTGGATTTCGATGACAAGTTGCTGGCTGATTTGGATTTTGTAATTGCTTCAATTCATTCCGGTCTTGGCAGCTCAAGAGAAAAAGTAACTACTCGAACATTGAAAGCAATGGACAGTCCGTATGTGAACTGCATTGCTCATCCGACCGGCAGGCTGATTGGCGAGCGAGAAGCTATGGATATTGACGTCGACGCTGTCATTAAACATGCTGCGCAGACGCATACTGCTCTGGAAGTAAACGCAAATCCATATCGCTTGGACTTAAAGGATGTCCACTGTAAGATGGCCATTGAGGCGGGTGTTAAGTTGGCCATCGGCACCGATGCTCATAACGTTGCCGGCCTTGGCTTGATGGATTTTGGCGTGGCAACAGCAGGTCGAGGCTGTGCTACAAAGGACGATGTCCTTAACACACTCTCGGAATCTAAAATCAAAGCCTTCGTCAAAAATAAAAGACCAAAGTAGCGGATTCTTGATACTTGATTCTCGGGCAAATCTGAAGCAATTTGTAACAGTGCGAGTATCCATTATCCAGTATCCAGCGTTGGGTGCTCTTGATTTTCCTGCCTGAAAAAGTATAATAAAAAGTAATGAAACGAGCAAATATCGTATTAACTCTTATATGTTTGGCAGATACCTGTATGAAAAGAAATTTCTTGTTTGGAATGATGGGCTTGCTCTTGGCCTTTCCGTGCAGCTTATGGGCTGATTTGAATGTAACTTTTAACATCGATACAACATCAGACAGGGCACCGATTAGTCCATATATTTATGGTTCTAATTTCACGCTCGATGAGGATGAGAATATAGCGTCAAAGCGGATCGGTGGCAATCGCCTAACGGGATACAACTGGGAGAACAATTATTCAAACGCCGGCTCAGACTGGAACCATAGCAGTGACCAGTATCTCGTCCGCGATTTACCACAACAACAGCGAACAATTCCGGGGATTGTTCTGACCAGCTTTCATGACTCCTGCATAAAGGAAGGCGTGTATTCTCTTGTCACGCTTCAGATGGCTGGTTACGTCTCAGCCGACAGAAACGGTACTGTAACAGAACAACAAAAAGCTCCTTCTTACAGATGGAAAGAGGTCGTCTATGCAAAGCCGAAGTTATTTTGCGATCCTCCGGAAAAGCCGGATTTAACGGATAATTACGTATTTATGGATGAATGTGTTAATTTTCTGGTGTCTAAATATGGCGATGCCTCTACGCCGACGGGCGTCAAAGGCTACTCACTTGACAATGAGCCTGCCTTGTGGCCTTACACACATCCAAGAATTTACCCAAATCAGACAGGGTGTCAGGAGCTTGTTGACAGGTCTGTTGCTCTGGCATCGGCTGTAAAGAACATAGACCCTTATGCTGAAATTTTTGGACCAGTGCTTTATGGCTTTAGCGCTTATGAGAGCCTTCAAAGCGCGCCCGACTGGAACAGCGTTAAAGGTAGATGCG
>CAZQKO010000111.1:0-9060 GCA_964593945.1 uncultured Pirellulales bacterium
CGCACTTTTGTCTCTTTATTTTGGATTTGCAACGGCCAAAAAATTGGGTTATAAAACTGTCTTTATGGTAACTGGTAACTGGTAACTGGTAATTTGTTATATGTTAATGGGTAAAAGTCAAATTCAATAACCAATTACCAATCACTAATCACCAATCACCATAAAGGAGTTGGCGATGGCAGAAGTAATAAAATATATCGCAGTTGACCTCGGTGCCGAAAGCGGCAGAGTTATGCTTGGCTCAGTCTCGGCTGATAAACTTAAGCTGGAAGAAACACATCGCTTCAACAACGGGCCAATCGAAGAGAACGGCTCGCTGCGATGGGATTTTGAGCGTCTTCTTCCAGAAATTAAGACCGGCATCCGCAAAGCAGCGAAACAAGCCAGCCATAAGGTCAATGGAATCGGCGTTGATAGCTGGGGTGTCGATTTCGGTTTGATTGGAGCCGACGGGAAACTGCTTGAAAACCCATACCATTACCGTGACAGCCGAACCAATGGCATGATGGAAAAAGCGTTCGAGTTGATGGGTTTAGCCCGTGAGATAGACCTGAATAAAAAGAGTTACAAGACCTCAGATGAGAGTAATATCTCACGGGGTAAACGCCAAGTCTATGAAAATAGCGGCATTCAATTTATGCAGCTAAATACTATTTATCAACTGCTTGCAATGCGGCTTGGGAATTACGATGTATTAGCCAAGACCAAAAAGCTAATCTTTATGGCGGATTTGGTCTCGTATTACTTATGCGGCCACGCCTTCGGCGAATACAGCCTTGCCAGCACGTCTCAGCTTATGGACATGAAAACAGGACAATGGTCGAAAGAGCTATTTAGTAAATTGTCACTGCCCATGAATATTATGCCGGATATTGTCAACCCCGGCACAGTCGTCGGCAAGCTGACTGAATCAATCGCAGAAGAACTTGGATGCGAGCAAATTCCCGTTATCGCGGTTGGTTCGCATGATACAGCTTCCGCGGTCGCGGCGGTGCCGGCAGAACGATTAGCCCCCGCACCTGTGGCGGGGGTTGCCTCGGCCACAGGTGCCGAGGCTAATTGGGCGTATCTATCGTCAGGGACATGGAGCCTTATGGGCGTAGAAGTTCCAAAAGCAATTGTCAATGACAAAACTTTCGAGTGCGAATTCACCAATGAAGGTGGTGTTGAAAACACGATTCGGCTTTTAAAGAACATAATGGGGCTCTGGCTGGTCCAGGAATGCAAAAGGCAATGGCAGCGCGACGGAATTGAATTATCATATCCTGAGCTTACCGAAATGGCAGAAAAAGCTAAGCCTTTCGCCGCTAATATCGACATTGATTATAGTGGATTCCTTGCACCTGGCGACATGCCTAAAAGAATCAACGATTATCTCGCCCAGACGGGCCAAAAGAAAATCCAGGACAAGGGACAAATGGTTAGAGCGATATTGGAGGCTCTTGCCTTTAAGTATCGCTATTGTGTTGAGAAAATCGAAGATATAACAGGCAAAAAGATTGACTGCCTGCACATCGTTGGAGGCGGGATACAGAATGAGCTATTGAGCCAGTTTGCGGCAAACTCTACGGGCAAAAGGATTATAGCCGGACCTATAGAGGCCACGGCAACAGGAAATATCCTGATGCAGGCCAAAGCAACAGGACAGATAAAGAATCTGGCTGAGGCCAGAAAAATCGTCCGCAATTCATTTGAATTGAAAGAGTATGAGCCTAAGGATGCGTCACTCTGGAAAGAAAGATACAATGAACTAAAGTGACTAAAGTGAGCTAAAGTGACACGGAGTGTCATCCTGAGGCGCAGCCGAAGGATATGGCTAACGAAAAGGAGATTCTTCGCTTCACTCAGAATGACAGCTTTGCTGTCACTTTAGGCACTTCTGGAAAGGTTTGAGATTGATTGAAGAACTTGAGCAACAATTAGATAGTTTCAGCTCCGCCGAAAGAAAACAGGCTTTGATGTCACTATGTGAAAAAGTGGCAGCGGGTGAAATCGCTCTGCCCGAAGTCAACAGAAATGTCAACATGCACTGTCACACCTTTTTTTCTTACAATACCTACGGCTACTCGCCGAGCAAATTTGCCTGGCTGGCTCGCAAGGCCGGCTTAGCTGCAGCACAAGTGGTGGATTTCGATGTGCTCGACGCCATCGAGGAGTTCCTCGATGCAGCTAAAATACTGGGCTTGAAAGGCTGCGGTGGTATGGAAACACGCGTTTTCGTGCCGGAATTTGCTGACACAGTAATTAACTCACCCGGCGAGCCAGGCATCTCGTACCACATGGGCGTTGGTTTTCCAGGCTCGGATGTCCCGGATGACCAGAAAGAATTCCTGCTCAGACTGAAAGAAACCGCTCAGCAGAGAAATCGCGATTTGATCGTTCGAGTCAATAAATATTTAGAGCCGCTGACTCTGGATTATCAGCAGGATGTGCTGCCCCTGACACCGTCTAATAATCCTACCGAGAGACATATTTGTCTTGCATACGCCCGCAAGGCTCAGGAAATTTTCGACAACGAAGAAGCACTGGCTAATTTTTGGTCAGAGAAATTAGGCACCGATGCCGAATCTTTGGGTCTTCCCGAAGGAAGAAACCTGCTCAATACAATCAGAGCCAAGACTATGAAACAAGGCGGTGTCGGTTATATGCCGCCTGACAAAGGTTCATTTCCCACTATAGCTGATATGAACCGTTTTATTTTGGCAGCCGGCGCCATTCCAACTGTGACCTGGCTGGACGGGACAAGTGACGGAGAAAAGGCTATTGAAGAGCTTTTGCAAATTGCAATGAGCACCGGTGCAGCAGCCCTTAACATTATTCCTGACCGCAATTACACTCCGGGGTCACCGGACGTGAAGCTGCAGAACCTCTACAAGATTGTGGAATTGGCTGAAAAGCTGCATCTGCCTCTGGTGGCAGGGACGGAGATGAACAGCCCAGGCCAAAAATTTGTTGATGATTTCGCCAGCGAAGAGCTTGCATCATTAATGCCGGCCTTCTTGAAAGGAGCGCGTATCGTTTATGCTCATTCGGTGCTGCAACAAAAATGTGGCTTGGGATATACCAGCGAGTGGTCCAAGGAAAGTTTCGCAAGCGTTGAGGAAAAGAATAAGTTCTTCAAGGAGCTTGGAAGTGTGCTTGAACCGCAACAGGAAGATAAGCTTGCAGGTTTAAGTGGAAATAGCAAGCCCCAGGAAATATTGAACAAAATTAATGTTTAGCCGTCGCCGGAACGGCGATGGTTGACTGGATAATGTGACTAAAGATGGTAAACCTACCCAAAACGCAATATGCTGTTCAATTGATTGGGCCGGACGAACTGGCTCTGAATAAAACAAAAGTAGTTCTTGAACCGGGGCCACACCAGATTCTCTGTCGGGTTGAGGTGGTTGGGCTTTGTTTTTCCGACCTTAAATTGCTCAAGCAATTCTCCGCCCACGCTCGAAAAAGTGAGATAGTATCCGGCATCGACCCTCAAATTCTTAAAGAAATACCAAGCTATGTCCCCGGCGATGCACCGGCTGTGCCGGGACACGAGACTGTAGTGATAATTGAAGCCGTCGGGCCGGGCGTTAAAAATTTTAAACCAGGCGAGCGTTACCTTGTGCAGACCGATTACCGCTGGCTGCGTACCGCCGGCTCCAATGCCGCATTCGGATACAATTTTGAAGGGGCGCTTCAGGAATATGTGTTGATGGATGAGAGGGTGATTACCTCGCCGGAGGGTGAATCACTGCTGATACCGGCTTTGATGGAGCTGTCTGCCTCGTCAATAGCCTTGACCGAGCCGTGGGCGTGTGTCGAAGATGCTTATGCTTCAAAAGAACGCCGTACTATCAAAGCAGATGGTCAGATGCTCATAGCTGCAGATATAGAAGTGCCGAAAGATTCGCTCGAGAAATTGTTTAATCGTTTCGGCAGGCCCGGACATCTTGATAATTACGAATCTTCTAATCTCCCCGATTCTGATTATGACGATGTAATTTATTTCGGCTCGGAACCTGAAATCATCGAAAAGCTGTTTTCAAAAGTTGCACCACAAGGTCTTTTGAATATTGTGCTATGCGGTGGTAAATTCGGCAGGGACATTGAAACGGCGGTGGGCCGAGCTCACTACGGCGGCATACGCATAATAGGTACAACCGGATACGACCCTGCTGAGTCTATGGAGACAATCCCAGAGACCGGTGAGATTCGACGTGGTGACAATATTAATGTTGTCGGGGCCGCCGGACCGATGGGTTTGATGCACGTGATAAGAAATATCTGTCAGGGTATCAAAGGCATCAGCGTTTTCGCCGGCGATGTAGATGATAACAGATTAGCTATCCTAACCAAAATCGCTGCTCCGTTAGCTGAAAAAAACAGCGTTCGTTACCAGCCATACAATCCCGGCAAAGAGCAGATTGATGAGGCTTTCGATTACGCTGTACTTATGGCGCCAATACCGGAGCTGGTTGCTTCGTCGGTCCGAAGTGCCGGCAAGCATGGCATAATAAACATTTTTGCCGGCATACCAGCGACTGTCACCGGAAAGATTAATCTGGACGCGTACATAGAAAAGCAGTTATATTTCATCGGGACCAGCGGCTCGACTTTAGATGATATGAAACGCATGCTTGGAAAAGTGCAATCCGGCAGACTGGATACTAACGTCAGCGTGGCGGCTGTCAGCGGCCTGGACGGTGCTACCGACGGCATTCGAGCAGTTGAAAACCGCTCAATAGCGGGTAAAATCATGGTCTATCCGGCCTGCCACGGCCTGGGTCTGCTACCGTTGGAAGAGCTTGCAGAACAACTGCCTGAAGTTGCCCGGAACCTGCAAGACGGACTGTGGACGAAACAGGCTGAACAAAAACTTTTAGAAAAATTTCGAAAGGTATGAGTCGAAATCCAAATCGGGTAGCGTGTGGGTGGCATCCTCAAGCGTAGCTTGGGGATGGTCAGATTTGATATTAAAGAAGCCATCGCCAATCCGCCAGAGACGGATTGACGCTGTTACCCGTCGCTACTATGCTGGTTGAGATTGCTTCGTCGTCCGGCACTTTGATAAAGTGACGGACTCCTCGCAATGACATAGGGATGCAACCGCTGTCATTGCGAGCGAGGCGCAGCCGAGCGTGGCAATCTCGTTGTAGTAATATTTCTAAAATGGAGTAATTATAAGATGAGCGATTCGAGAAGAATCAAAAAAGCCTATGAGGTGGCGAGGCAATGTTACGCTGAACTTGGAGTCGATACCGACAAGGCAATAGAGCAGTTGGGTAAAATCGCCGTATCAATTCATTGCTGGCAAGGTGACGATGTCGGTGGCTTCGAGAGCAGCGAAGGATTGAGTGGCGGGGGCATAATGGCTACAGGTGCTTATCCCGGCAAAGCAAGAACACCGAACGAGCTGCGGGCCGACCTCGAAAAGGCGATGAGCCTGATACCAGGCAAACATCGGCTGAACCTGCATGCGATATACGCTGAGACAAAAGGAAAAGTAGAACGTAACGAGCTTCGGCCCGAACACTTTTCAACCTGGATAGACTGGGCGAAGACAAATAGTCTGGGAATGGATTTTAATCCGACATTCTTTTCGCATCCGAAAGCTGCGAGCGGCTTTACGTTGGCAAGTGCCGATAGAGGTGTTCGCAAGTTCTGGATCGAGCATGGCATCGCCTGTAGAAAAGTCGGACAGGCTATAGGAAGGAAGTTAGGAACGCCATGCGTGACAAACGTATGGATTCCTGATGGCTACAAGGATATCCCCGTGGACCGCAAGGGGCCGCGAGAACGCCTAAAAAAATCGTTAGATGAAATATTCGCCGAGAAAATTAACCGTAAATACCTTCTGGATTCTGTGGAAAGCAAGCTCTTCGGCATCGGCTCGGAAAGTTATGTCGTTGGCTCGCACGAATTTTATTTAGGCTACGCAGTACAGAACAATATTTTACTCTGCCTGGACGCAGGGCATTTCCATCCGACCGAGGTTATTTCGGACAAAATATCATCGGTACTGACTTTTCTTGACCAGATTCTGCTTCATGTAAGCAGAGGCGTACGCTGGGACAGCGACCATGTAGTGACACTGTCGGACGAGCTGCGAGCCATCGCGGAAGAGATAGTGCTGGGCGACTATTTAAAAAGAGTGCACATTGGGCTCGACTTTTTCGACGCCAGCATTAACCGCGTTGCAGCATGGGTAATAGGGACACGATGTATGATAAAAGCGCTGCTGATTGCCCTGCTGGAGCCGATTGAGAAACTTCGTGTAATGGAAGCAAGCAGCGACTACACATCGCGGCTGGCAACGCTCGAAGAGATCAAGACCCTGCCCTTAGGTGCTGTATGGGATTACTACTGCATAAAGCATAATGTTCCAGCCGAATCTGGTTGGCTAAAAGAAATCAAAGATTACGAAGCTAAGGTTAC
Source organism: uncultured Pirellulales bacterium (assembly GCA_964593945.1). GTDB lineage: Bacteria > Planctomycetota > Phycisphaerae > Sedimentisphaerales > Anaerobacaceae > CAZRMQ01. Next base: position 6,418 of record CAZQKO010000111.1, read on the forward strand.
AAATCAACGAATTTGAAAGGAAGACAGATGGCCAGCGGAAGTAAAGATGGAGCTATAAAAGGATTGGATCTTCTTTACGAATTTGAGCGGGAGCCGGTTTCGCAGAACAAGCTCCAGCCCGGCAAACATTTTGCCGGCGTTTTTGCCGGCGAGCACGTTGCCGGAACCGAGTTCGTCATCGGCGCTTTGTTTGTCATCTGGGGTGCAAGCGCTTTTGACATTTTTGTCGGACTGCTTCTTGGTAACCTGATGGCTGTGCTGACCTGGACGTTCGTATGCGCCCCGATTGCGGTTCAGACACGGCTTACACTCTACTGGTATCTTCGCAAAATTGCCGGGCCGGTCACTACAACTATTTATAATATTTTAAACGCTGTACTTTTCTGTATTTTAGCCGGTTGTATGATAACGGTCTCGGCATCGGCGGTACGTATTCCATTCGGCATACCTGAACAGACGGGATGGTTTCCAACGGACATAAGATTTGTTTTGGTTGTTATCGGCGTCGGTGCGGTGGTGGTCACCTTGGCGATCCTCGGCTTTAAAAAGCTGGCACAATTTGCAGAAGTTTGCTCGCCGTGGATGTTTTTGATGTTCATCGCCGGAGCGATAACTATGCTGCCCAACATAGCGGCAAAAGAACTGGGCGGTCAGATCGGCAGCTTACAGGATTTCTGGACTCTGGCGAATAAGTCAATCTGGACAGGCGTTGCTCCTGAGGGCAATCCTCAAATCAGCTTTTGGCACGTGGCGGCTTTTGCATGGATATGTAACCTCGCAATGCACGGCGGCCTGTCGGATATGGCGCTTTTACGCTATGCAAGGAAAGCATCATACGGCTTATATTCATCTTTCGGCATGTTCCTCGGCCATTATTTGGCCTGGATTTGTGCCGGCATTATGGGAGCCGGAGCGGCTCTTATGTTGGGCAAAAGTCTGACCATGCTCGATGCCGGCGGCGTGGCCTGGCAGGCCCTCGGCGTCTCCGGCATCATTGCTGTCATCATCGCCGGATGGACAACCTCTAATCCGACCTTGTATCGCGCGGGACTTGCATTTCAGGCGGTGACGCCCGGCTGGCCGAGATGGTTAGTGACATTAGTAGCCGGCGCAGCAACGACGGCGATCGCGTGCTCTCCGTTTGTATTCACAAAATTGCTGGATTTCGTCGGTTACTACGGATTGTTGTTAATGCCTGTGGGGGCGATTGTTTTTGTCGAGCACTGGATTTTCCCGAAGATCGGCCTAACTCGATTCTGGGCTTCGCGTAAGAAGCTGCTTGTAAATTGGCCGGCCCTATTAAGCTGGATCATAGCCATCGCAGCGGCTATCACCCTTCAGAGGACGGGAACTCTGCATTTATTCTTTCTGTTCGTACCGGTTTGGCTGCTTACCTCGGTGCTCTATATAATTTTCGCTTCAATGGCTGGCGCTCGGGAGAAATTCGACGACAAGACAGAGGAACCGAAGAATAAGCAAAAAGCGACAAGCGAAAGGCAGCAAGAAAAGAAGAGTGAATATTTAGCCCCCAGTTCCACTGGGGGTTTTACCATGCAGATTTGTGGGATTGTAGCTCTGGCGTCTTTACTGGCTTGTCTTATTTTGTCGATTCGGGTATATACTTGCGGAGGTCCAGGATATACCGAGACATTGGGTAGTTTCAAGCGGATATTGATTGTGCCGACAATAATTTACTTCGTCTTCGGCACAGCCTGGATTATTCTGAAAGATAAAAAGGAGCAAGTCAAGTGATTGGTAATTGGTTATTGGTGATTATTAATCATTTAACAAATTACCATTTAACCAGTTACCATTTAACCAATGTAATCAGAGAAAGGAAAGAATCATGCCTGAGGTTGATGTTGCAAAACAAGAAAAAAAATTTTATGAAGATGTCCCTATGAAGGCCGAGGGCTTTTTCCTCAAAGGAGCGAACGCTCTCGACTGGGGCATGAAGAATCGGCTTTCACGAATATTTAATCCCAAAACCGGACGAACGGTAATGTTTGCGATTGACCACGGCTACTTTCAAGGTCCTACCACAGGCCTTGAGCGAATCGACTTAACGATAGTACCACTGATGTATTACGCCGATGCAATAATGCTCACACGGGGGATTCTGCGAACCTCGGTGCCACCAACTCTGAATAAGCCTATCGTGATGCGATGCAGCGGCGGGCCGAGCATCCTCAAGGAGCTGTCGAACGAAGAGTTGGCCGTTGATATCGAGGATGCTATTCGAATGAATGTATCGGCTGTGACATTGCAGGTATTTATCAGTGGTGAGTACGAGACCCGTTCGGTTCATAATATGACCCGACTGATAGATATGGGATTGCGTTATGGCATTCCCACAATGGCGGTGACGGCGGTGGGCAAAGATATGGTTCGTGACGCCAGATATTTTCGGTTGGCCTGTAGAATTTGTGCCGAACTTGGTGCACATTTTGTGAAGACTTATTATGTTGAGGAAGGCTTCGAGACGGTTACCGCTTCATGTCCGGTTCCGATTGTGATGGCTGGCGGCAAGAAAATTCCTGAGCTTGATGCACTGACAATGGCCTATAGGGCTATCCAAGAGGGCGCATCAGGCGTGGATATGGGACGCAACATCTTTCAGAGTGACGCTCCCAAAGCCATGAT
>CAZQKO010000112.1:0-8842 GCA_964593945.1 uncultured Pirellulales bacterium
ATTTTAGTCCACAGGATGCCTTACGGCAGCACTTTAGTCACTCCAAACTTTAGCTCACTTTGGTTTATATTTTGCGGTTCAGTAATTTCCAGCCTGAAGGCAAGAGCAATGCCGCCAGCGCTATCTTCAACAAATCACCTATAATGAAAGGATATAGTCCCATTACTAACACGGTCCTGCTAACGCCTACCAGGCAGCACAACCAGAGCAGGCCAAAAGTGTAAATCACCATGTTCCCAAAAACCATTGCCAGGATGGTAGTCTCGATTCGCCGGTCCCATCCTCTCTCAGCCAATAGTCCAGTGATGTAGGCGGCTGCGATAAAACCAAGCAGATACCCGCCGGTCGTTCCTAACAATACCGAAAAACCACCGCCTAAAGCGAATACACTAAGCCCAGACATTCCCATTATTATGTACAAAATCACGGATAAACCTCCCCGCCGAGCTCCATATAATGCACCTGTCATCAACACTGCAAAAGTCTGGCCGGTAATGGGAACGGGGCTAAAGGGCAAGAAAATCTTCAGCCGGGAACTAACGGCAATAAATAAAGAGCCGCCAATAATCAAAGCAACATCATAAAACCAGGCGTACGCTTTGTTGGACGGCCGAAACAAACCTGCGTATGTCACATTTGTCAACATATCTATTTCACCGGTAAAAACCACTGGGTTTAATTACTTCGATAATTTACCAGAGATTATATCCAAACTTTTCACTGTGTCAAATTCTGTAACTGGGCTTCTTTATCTATTTACCTATGCAGAACCGGCTGAATATATTCTGCAGTATTTGTTCATCGACTCCGCTCATGGCGGATTGCTCGATGCCGGAAATTGCCTGATAAGCAGCCCGCAGCATCATCGCTGCAACCTCATCTCGGCCGGCTTTCAATTCTTCTAAAGCTAAGTCTATATTTTCAATTGACTCGGTGACAGCCTGTCTGTGCCGAGCCGTAAGAGTAAATTCACATCTCGATAGCTCTTCTATGGAACCCGTCGTTAGAGCAATTATTTCTCTATCGATTGTATCTTTTAATCGCTCCATACCTGCACCGGTTTGGGCCGAGGTTGGTAAGAAATCGACGTCGAAAAGCTCATTTAACTCGCGGAGTCGGTCAGCCAAATCATCTTGCGAAACGAGGTCACACTTCGTTGCAATCGGCACAATACTTCTCGGCTCCATAAATCGCCTAATTGTGACATCTTCATCCCAATCCTCTTTGGATATATCAACGCAAAATACAACCACGGCGCTGTTCCGCAACGCTTCAATTGCCGCCTGCTGCGCCAGTTGGTCAAGCATACTTTCGTTGTGTCCCGTTAGAAAATTTTCTCTTTTTCCATCTTCTTTCCCACGTTCTGGAATTTCTAACGAGGCGTGTGTCAGTAATCCGGCACAGTCGAACAGAACACACCTGCTATGCCGCAGAGCCAACTCGCCGTTAAGGACGTCTCTGGTGGTTTTACGCTCGTGCGAGACGATACTTCTTTCTATGCCGAGCAGCCTGTTTAGCAGGCTGCTTTTTCCTGCATTTGGAGCACCGGCAATTCCGACCGACGGCAAATCAACCACAGATGCCAATCGTCTACTCTCCGAGAGTAACCGTTGAAACTGGTCTTTAATGTCCATCAGTCTTTCAATGGCCTCATCTGCTGTTAAGAATTCGATTGTCTGGTCGCTGAAATCCAGCCCTGCTTCCAGTAAGCTCAGACAATCTAAAATCGCCGAGCGCAGCTTCTTCGTGGTTTGGCCTAAGCGTCCACTAAGGAGCTTCCGTGCCGCGGCTAACTGAAATGTATTAGAGCTGACAATGACTTCATTCACCGCCTCGGCCTGAGCCAAATCAAGTTTTCCATTCAAATATGCCCTTGCTGTGAATTCGCCGGGCCCAGCCAAGCGAACATTATTAAAAGTTAGCAGATTATCCATTACCGACTCGGTGACAGGAACACCGGCAAAGATATGAATCTCAGCAACGTCATCACCGGTGTAGGAACGAGGGGCGAAAAATAAGTATAGAATCGCATCAACCTTGAGCTCATGATCAATAGAAACACAGCCAGCTATCAGACGATAGGCGAGGGACGAAATGACCGGCTCAAATATCTGCTCGCAGATTTCTATTGTAGAAGGACCTGTAATGCGGACAATCGACCTTGCGCCCAAACCTGGCGAACTAACTGCCACGATAGTGTCATTAAGATTGTACATTGTTGGTAATCGGTAATTGGTAACTGGTAACTGGTAACTGGTTAAATGGTAAAATCAATTACCATTTACCAAATGCCTAAGTTTTGAAGAACGGTTTTGGCTTTTTCTTTTTGACTTTTCCGCCGGCTTTGCTCGTTGTGGCGACTAATCCTTTTGATTCATCCTCGTCTTTTTTACGGATGTGTTTTCTGATAACGTGCTGCTCAAAAACGCCGGCAAAGGTGCTCGTCATAATATACAAATTCACTCCGGAAGGCAGACTGTAAAACATCAAAGGCAGCAAAAACGGAAACATAATCATCATCATTTTCTGCTGTTGAGCCATTTGCGGATTGGTAGATGCAGCCGGCTGAGTGGGCGTTAGCTTCTGCTGCAGATAAAATGCCACGCCCATCAATATCGGCAGCAGATTAAATGAATTTATTTTCCATCCTAATAAAGGTATGGTCACCGTTGAAAATCTAATTAGGGCATCCGGAACCGAAAGGTCGGTAATCCAGACCGGCAGAAACGCAGCCCCTCGCAGGTCGATACTGGTGTTCACAGCACTATACAAAGCGAACCATATCGGCATCTGCACAAACATCGGCAGCATACCCATAATAGGCGAGGCGCCGTGCTCTTTATAAAGAGCCATCATCTGTTTGTTCATCTCTTGTTTGTTATTGGCGTATTTTTTTCTTATTTCCTCCGTCTTGGGGGCGAGTCTGCTCATCCTGCTCATCGATACCTGGCTTCTCTTGGTGACCGGATGCAAAATCAAACGCATCAAAAACACCAAGATAATGATCACTATGCCATAATTGCGGATGAAGCCATACGCCCACTTCATTATAATCAGTATCCCAAATGCCAGCGGACGTATAATGCTGCTCGGACAACAACAGCAAGGCATAAAATCTATCGCCTGAATAAAGCCCAGCTTTTTGAATTGCGGATTTTTATGGAAGAGGTCTCTGTCTTTCGGCCCGATATAAAGCTGGAAGCTATATGTTTTCGAGGCGCCCTGCTGGCCGGCCTTATCCAAGGTAACGGGCACAATCTGCAGGTCCAGCCCTACAGTTTCATCGCCTGTGTTACCACGCTGGTCACCGTCCGGATTGTAGTACCAGGCGTTTCTTTCTGCGATCCAGTCGCAATAGTTTTTGCCCTCATCCGGCTGCGGCACCAGTATCGAAGCAAAATATTTATTTGTGACAGCCGCCCATAAAAAATTAGATTGACGATAGCGGTCGGCAAGATTGCTGCCTATTCGTAAATTTTCCCTGGCTGCCGCGATTTGTGCTTTATCACCGCCTCGTACAGCTCTTTCGTATTCGATGGTGGCTTTCTTTAAGCCCGATTTTCTACTAAGAAATTGGCTGTGAATATTGTGTCGAGACGAAACTATCTGCCCATCTGACGTCAGAAAGGCACCGACAACCTTTCTCCAATCAGATCTAAAGTCTTCTTTTTCCAGCCCGAGGGGTCCCAGCAGGCCGAATCGCACTTCCTGTTCGCTGTCTGTAAGGTTCTCAACCGTTATTTTGCACTCGGCAAGATAACTGTCTACGGCCACAGTATAGGCTCGCTCTACCTTTAGCATCGGCTGACCAGTCGAATCAGTAATAAGTGCCTCGAAGCCAGCCGTTTGACTACTGCTTGTTGTTTCGATATCAGTGCTTATCCAGCTTAACTTATCTAAGGGAAATTGCCGCTGTTGCCGGACGAGGACAAATTTCTTTACGGCCATCGAGAGCAACTGCCCTGTCTTAGAGGAATTCCCATAAGAAACAGGCGAAAGAAAAACCAAAGGCTGGGGGTCTTTGTAATTGCGGTCATTGAATTCGCTAAAGGTGGCTTTTTCGACAGCTCCGCCCCGGGAAGTCAAAACCAATTGAAACTTATAGCCGGTATTAGGATCTACCGAGCCGATGGTAACGACCTTTATAGGGCCACCGACAGCATCAAAATCAGCCGAACCCCGCGTAAGACGCGATTCAGACCCCACTAAATCATCCATGGATTTGTTAGGCTCATTTTCCGCCGCACGGCCTTGTAACTCAGCGGTATCCTGCAATTCGGCATTGGTCATTTGTTGCAAAGTTATGCAGCGCCGCTCTGCCCGCGGAAGGCTCTGAAAAACACCGGATTCAACAATCAGCCCGCTGCAAAAGATAACAAAACAAATTACAATAAAAATTAAGTATCGCATCTTATTAATCGTCCTTTGTCTTTCATCTCCTATAACGAGTATCGAGAGACGAGTCTATCTTCCTTCGTATAGTCGCTCAGCATTGAAGTTATCTAACTGTTCGACTGCAAAAATCTTTCTCGCGGTGGCTTTATAATCGTATTCCAACCGCACAAAGTGCACCCTGTTTCCATCCATATACGCATAACTTGACCGGTTGTCCCTGTCTCTTGGCTGACCGACCGAGCCGATATTTATGATTGCTTTCTCGTCTTCAATTATCGGATAAACATTGCCAAGCTCATCTGGCGGATAAAAATCCGGCTCATCCAGAAATACGCCGGGCATGTGCGTATGGCCTACAAAGCAGATATGTTTGACCCGCTCGAAAAGCAGACGAACCTTTGCCGGATTGGTATAAACATCATCGGGAAAGATGTATTCATTGACCGGCCTTCTTGGTGAAGCATGAACGAAATCCATGGTCACTTTATTTGTAAATATCTCTATTTCCAGCGACCGCCGCATCGGCAGATTGCCTAAAAAGCCCCAGCGTTTGTCGCTCTTTAGCCTGCCTTGTTCGGTTTCGAGAACCTCGCGGGTCCAGAAGCTTGCCTGTTCCGCGCCATAATTGAAATTTGTCGGCTCATAAAAAACCCCATAATCGTGATTGCCCAGGACGCACCACTCGGTTTTTTCTATAATCAAATCCAGACATTCCTTGGGATTTGGCCCATAGCCAACCACATCGCCGAGACAGTAAATCGTTTTGATGCCGCGTTTCTCTATATCCGCCAGAACCACAGATAAAGCTTCAATGTTCGAATGTATATCGCTCAGAATCGCAAACATAAACTACCTTTAATAAATCAATTCGCCATAGTAAACCCCGTGTTCACTATAAAGGAATTAAATATTCTCATCCCCGTGGCAGGCCACGGGGTATTCTAACGGGGTAAACAAGCACATTACCATTAGAAAGAGACTACTTAATAGCAAAATTATCACAAAAAAGCCAGAAAAAATAACATTTGGTTAAACCGTGGATTAAATATTTCGTTTAGCCGTCGCCGGTACGGCGATGGGGAGTAGCACAAAATTCATAAGTTAAGCAATTTGTTTACTTCATTAGCATGTGCTGTTATAATGTCGCAACACAATATTAATATGAGATAAGAAAATGGAAGATATAACACTGCTTGAAACACGTGGGCTGATAAAAAAGTATTCCGGTCGGGCTGTAGTTAATGAAGTATCCGTCACGATTGGTCAACGCAGCATCGTAGGTCTTCTGGGTCGAAACGGAGCCGGCAAGACCACAACCTTCAGAATGATTATGGGTATGATTAAGCCCAATAGCGGGCAGGTCATTTTTGAAGGCAAAGACATCACTAAAATGCCCATGTTCAAACGGGCCCGCTTAGGTATCGGCTATCTCTCGCAGGAGCCCAGCATATTTCAGCGGCTCAGCGTTCGAGACAACCTTTGTGCCATTCTGGAGACGATGTCTATCACTAACACCGAGCGCCATAACAAGGCTAATGCGCTTATTGACCGTTTCGGCCTAACCGAAGTAGCCGACAGCCAGGGCAGATTCCTATCCGGCGGTGAGCGAAGGAAACTTGAAATCGCCCGTGCCATGGTAACTGATCCTTCACTGATTCTTTTAGACGAGCCTTTTAGCGGAGTTGACCCCATTACGGTTCAGGATTTGCAGCAGGAGATTCGCCGACTCGTTGCGACCAGTGTCAGCATCCTTATTACTGATCACAACGTCGAGAGGACGCTTGAGGTGGTTGATAAAGCCTATATAATCGACCACGGCAGGGTAATTGGCTCCGGCACACCGGCTGAAATTGTTCGCAACCACACCGTTAGAGAGCTTTACCTTGGCACCACCTTCGCCGGCCACGAATTTGATAACAGATAAATATCAGACATGTACATACGAACCTATATGAACCGCCCTCTTTAGGATATAGGCTAATGATAAATATCGACAAATGTCAAATCACACACTACCCAGCTGATGTTTTGACAACATCCGCCAAGTTAGTGGAAAAAATCGACGATAATATCCGGCAATTAGTTGAAAAAATGACGGAAATTATGCGGGCCAACAAAGGCATCGGCTTTGCGGCTCCACAGGCCGGCGTGCCGCTGCGCCTGTTTATCGTATCGTTGGACGGCAGTAAAGAAAACGTCAGAGTTTATATAAATCCCACTGTTACACCAATCGCCGAGAAAGGCAGTGCTTCTTTTCAGGAAAATGAGGAAGGGTGCCTATCGGTGCCGGGCGTTTATACGAGAATCCGGCGATATAGAAAATGCACAGTCACCGCCACCGATCTTCTTGGCAATGAATTCACCGAAGAAGCTGAAGGTCTTTATGCCAGGTGCCTGCAGCATGAATACGACCATATCGAGGGAACGACCATCGTCAACCGTATGTCGGCAACAGCTAAGATCGTACACCGAAGACAATTGAAAAAACTTAGAGAAAAACACGAAACAAAATAAATCCAAAATACGAATTTCAACAAATCCCGCCTTGCAGGATATGAAAAGATGAAAATCGTATATCTCGGCAGCGGTGAATTCGGTATTCCAAGCCTAAATGCCCTGGCTGAGTCGAGTCACGATTTGCAGTTTATCGTAACTCAGCCGAGAAGAGCATCAGGCCGAGGTAGAAAGCCTGTACCTACGCCGGTTGCTCAATGGGCGAGCACCAATTCGAGAACATTCATTGAAACAGAGAACGTAAACACGCCGCAAATCGTCAGTGAAATCGCCGGTCTCAAACCGGATTTGATCGTGGTTATTGCATTCGGACAGAAAATCGGAAACGACCTGATAAATCTACCTTCCAAAGGTGCTATAAACGTCCATGCTTCTTTGCTGCCCAAATACCGCGGCGCTGCGCCGATAAACTGGGCCATAATCAACGGCGAAACCGAGACCGGCGTCACTATCATAACCTTAGCTGAAAAAATGGACGCTGGCCAAATCCTTTCGATGGAAAAAATCGAGATTCTTGCAGACGAAACCGCCGGCCAGTTACACGACAGATTGGCAAAAATAGCAGCACCTCTTTTGATAAAAACCATAAACCGCATCGCCGACGGCACCATCACTTACACCGAGCAGGACCATTCAAAAGCTACCCTTGCACCGAAGCTGAAGAAATCCGATGGTTTTTTGAATTTCAACGAGCCGGCTGAAACCTTAGCCAGAAAGATACACGGCCTTTGGCCCTGGCCCGGAGCATCAGCGGTGTACACCTCAAAAAAAACGACGAAATATATAGGCGTAACGATAGCAATGGTCGAGGTCGTTAAAATTTCTAATCCGTCTGGCTTGCCGCCGGGGACACTCGATGAAAAGTTGAATACAATTTGTGGTTTGGACAGCCTAAAGATTACAAAGATAAAGCCGGACAGCTCACGCCTTATGGACTTCGCTGATTTCGTCAACGGCCAACGAACTCTTCCAGGTGATGTATTCAAAACTCCTGCAAAGACCTTAAAAAAGTCTTGAAGAATACAACTTTCTTGCTGGTTTTCTAATTGCAAATGTTCGAGATATCTTATAATATATATAATGGCTTTGCAGATGTCAGAAACAGCGTAATTTCTCCCTTTAGAGTATAAAAGGGTGTATAATTTTTAAATTGTTGGAAAGTTGAAGTTTATATATTATGACCAAAAAAAAGGTCAAAGACAAACCAGTGCTTGTAACGGAAAAGCGATACGAAGGTCAGTATGTAGCGTTCGATCCTTCTATGGGTAAGAAGATCATTGCTTCTGGCCGGGATCCAGGTACCGTTATCAGGAAGGCTCGTAAAATGGGCGTAAGTGTTCCCGCTATAGTCTTCGTACCAAAGCAAGACTTGGCTTATATCTACTAATTACAAATGCCTATCAGAAATCATCCCTTTCCTGTAATGCTTGGTATCAGCCGCCCTATGTTGTGGATAAGGATAACCAATCCAGATGCCAAGCTTGCTATTATTGCACTCGCTATTGTGGATACGGGTGCCGATGAGTGTGTATTTCCTGCCAAGGTCGCTGCAAAGCTGGGCCATAATCTTAAAGCTGTACCACCCAAGCCAATAAAAACAGCCAGTGGAACCACGAATGCTTATTCGCATGCATGCCGTGTAGATATCTTGGAAATGCTCCCAAATGGTATGTTTGGCAGTAAGGTATATTACACAATACCTACAATGCCGATTGATTTTGTACAAGGATGCGACGCCTTTCTTTTGGGGGTAGGAAATTTTCTGAGTAAATTTATTCTTACCATTGATTACCCACGGCAGGTCTTTTCAATTCGCAAACCCCGCAAAAAATAATATAGCCTTTGATCCATATTTCATATATGACAAATCAACAAAATAGAACCGCACGTGACATCGCAATAGAAGTCCTGAACCGGTTCGACCCGAAACTCA
>CAZQKO010000113.1:0-8800 GCA_964593945.1 uncultured Pirellulales bacterium
TAAAAAGAATATGAGAAATTTTCCGTTTTCGGGCCACGGAAAAACAAAGCCAATTCAAAGCCAATCCTTCGACTTCGCTCAGGACAGGTTTATCGAATCGGAAAACGGAGGACAGAGGGCGGAAAACAGCAGGTGCACCCAAACTCCACAAAATTTTTGTTAAGTTATTGCAAATTGTTTTGAAATTAAATATACTTTTGGGTTTGTTCTAATTCCAAGATGTTAAATATTGTTGAATAAAGATGATACTAACACAAATATTACAGCCGGCATGCGTCAAAGTGCCGCTTCAAGGAAAAGACAAAAACGCCGTAATAACCGAATTGGTGGATTTGCTTGACGCTAACGGACTCCTGCAGGACAGAAACGCCTCTTTAGATGCGGTATTTGTGCGTGAACAAACTCGCAGCACCGGAATCGGCTCTGGAATTGCCATCCCTCACGGCAAGTGTAAAGGTGTCAGGGAACTCGTTATGGCGATCGGAATAGCACGTGAGCCGATTGATTTTGAGAGCGTCGATGACAAACCGGTAAAAATCATTATTTTGCTGGTTTCGCCGATGGATCAGACAGGGCCACATATTCAGGCTCTTGCCCAAATAAGCCGATTAATGCTTGACGAACGATTCAGGCAATCACTTGAAAAAGCCAGCTCCGCCGAGGATGTTTACGATTTATTAAATAATAAGGAAAATGAGTGAAACACGGCTTATGCTGAGCCACTCTTGTTTTAAGGGATGATTACCAAATTCACTTTTTTTGCTTCAAGCCTATTACTTTGCAGCCGTATTCCCCCAAAGAATAAGCTGCAGTTCATAGGGATTAGCCAAGTCGGGATGTTTTGGCAAAATCCGCACAGCTAATCCTTGTTGACCGGTTCTCCTGCAAGGCATTAGGCCAGCAAACCAATGTTTGCTATTTTGTTCGGCAGTATTGCCATAATCCATTTTTACCGCTAAGCCATCGTTAATATTACCGTTGCCGTCTATGGGACCGTGGTAAAGCTCCACCGATACATCAGCCGGGGTGAGCTTACCCAGCTCAACTAACGCCCTAACGCGCAACTGTGAGCCGACCTTGAGCTGAGGTCTCTTGGGATTTAAGCTTGTGTAACCATCGCCGTTACCAACTTCCACCATGATATCTTCGACGGCAAGTTCTGGCCAAGCCTTTTTTATATCTGCTTTCCAGTTGGCAAATGCCCTGGCCCTGGCACAAGCCTCCGCGGTTAAAAGCCGCCATTTGGTTGCAGCAGGATTATAAAACCTTCGTGTATACTGCGCAACCATTCTATGCGTGTTGAATCGGGGTGCTATCCACTTTACGGAATTTTTTGCCCTGCGTATCCATGCACGCGGCAGATTATCGGCTGAGCGGGCATAAAATAATGGAATAACCTCGTTTTCCAGTATGTTATAAAGTGCCCGTGAATCCATTTCATCCTGATAATTTTCATCATAGATACCCTGATCGACACCAATAATCCAACCACCCTCTCGTTGATAACCTTCGCACCACCAACCATCCATGGTACTTATGTTTAATACACCATTAAGAGCTGCTTTCATGCCGCTTGTACCGCTGGCCTCCATCGGTCTGCGAGGATTACTCAGCCAGACGTCAACACCGCTGACCAAGACTCTGGCCATGTCGATATCATAATCTTCCAGGAAGACTACGCGGCGTCTAACATTAGGCCGACTTGCAAAACGAACAATTTGCCTTATGATATTTTTGCCTTCATTGTCTTTAGGGTGAGCCTTGCCCGCAAAAATGATCTGGACAGGTCTATCAGGATCAGTAAGTAACTTTATAAGGCGCTGCGGTTCTCTAAGCAGCAGATTAGCTCTTTTATAACCCACAAACCTTCTGGCAAAACCAATGGTAAGTACATCAGGATCAAGTACCTCTTCGGCCTGGTTCAATTCAGCGTGGCAGGTGCCTCGACGCTGCAATTGATTTTTCAGCCAATCGCGAACAAAAACAACCAGATGATCTTTGCAATGTTGATGCGCCTGCCAGAATTGCTCGTCGGGAATCTCCTCGATGTTGTTCCAAACAGAGTTACTAAAGGTTCCATCAGACCAGTTAGGACCAAGGTATTTTTCGTATATAGAGCTCATCTCATCAGCTAACCAGCTTTTAGCGTGGATGCCATTTGTAATCGCTATTATAGGCACCTCTTTAAGAGGAACACTGGGCCAGAGACTCGACCATACCTGGCGTGATATTTGGCTATGTAATTTACTTACGCCATTTGTACAACCGCTCAGCCTGATTGCCAGGATCGGCATCTTAAACGGCTCGTTATCATCATCCTGGAATATTCTACCTAAAGCTAAAAACTGATTTCTATTTATTCCAAGATGCGGAAAGAAGCTGCCAAAATATTTGTCCATCAGTTCCGCTGGAAACTCATCAAGCCCTGCCTTTACAAGTGTGTGCATTGTAAAAACATTGCTTGACCTTGTAGCTTCCAGCGCCTCATCGAAGGTCATATTTTTAGTGCTTCTCAATTGTCGGATTCTCTCCAGAGCCATAAAAGCAGCGTGCCCTTCGTTCATGTGACAGACAGAAGGTGTAATACCCATAGCAGCCAATGCCTTTAATCCACCGATACCCAACATAATCTCTTGCCGTATTCTCAATTCGATGTCACCACCATAAAGACTGGCTGTAATCATACGATCAGCGGGCGAATTAGCAGGTATATTTGTATCCAGTAGATATAGCTTGATCCTCCCAACAGAGACGCACCAAATTTGAGCAGAGACGCATCTGCCCGGATATTCGACACTGATTATCAATGGTCGGCCACTGTCTTTGAAAACCAGCTCGACAGGTAGATTGTAAAAATCATTGTCCACATATACCTCTTGCTGCCGACCATCAATATTCAAATATTGACGAAAATAGCCTTTTTGATAAAGAAGACCAACTCCGATTAAAGGCACTCCGAGGTCTGAAGCACTTTTTAAGTGATCACCGGCTAAGATTCCCAAACCACCTGCATAAATAGGCAGGCACTCATTTATCCCAAACTCGGCACAAAAATAGGCGATAATAGGTTTGGTAGATTTTGAACAAATACTGTCAAACCAAGTCGATCCATTTAGGTATGATTTTAGCTTTTCCACACATCGTTGCATCTCACGCAGAAAACTCTTGTTTTCCGCCAGCGTTTCCAATCGAGACTGCGAGACATTACCAAGAAATCTTACAGGATTATGACCACAGGATGTCCATAAATTGCTGTCAATGCGTTTGAAAAGCTCAACAATTTCAGGATTCCAGGACCAAAACATGTTTTTAGCGATAGTATCAAGGTCCTTCAAAGAATCCGGCAGTGCTGGCAGAACCGTGAAGTTACGTACAGTCGGCATTTTTATCTTTCCACCCCGTAAGTCTTTTGATATCAAACACTAATAGTCTAAGAAACAATCTCCCATCAACTCTTACTTAATCGGCAAATGTAATCGCTGGCTTAAGCTCAAAACCCAAAGTAAACCCCGTTAGAAACCCTTCGCCCTTCTAACGGGACTAGCACGGGGGCATTAAAGGTTGTGTTCACTATAAAGGAATTAAATATTTTCATCCCCATGGCAAGCCATGGGCATTCTAACGGGGTAAACGTTAGTTCTGCCGGTTCTGATCGGTCCGATATATCCCCATTAACTGATAAACTAAGCGCATAAAAAAGGCCTGCTTTTGCTTAGACAGGCCTTTTTTCAATTGCCAAGCCTTACTCCACGAATGCCGTAAAGAAAGGATTTTGAAAAGAACCCATTACATCCAAGTGGGCAACCGTTGCTCGCGTCCGAAAGTCCTATCGAGTAGGCGTTTCCGATCCGTCAAGGCCTGATTTCCCTTAGTAAGGGTATCGGTTCTTTCAAACGTACAACTTTCTTTACGTACACCGCAGGGGTTAGCCCGCAATACATCCTATGATTTTATACAAAATATCAAACCAAAAGTCAAGGAAAATACCGATAATATATGCGAATAATTAAACGCAGGGAATATACCGCTTTAAATGAAAAAGTGGGATATTATTTTGTTACCGCTTTTATTTTAGCTGTATTAAAACTCAACGGTGCTCGCTGCTACACAAATTAAACGGTTCGCAGCTCACCTGAAATTGAGTCGTACAAGCTCTGAACAATGTCAGCCTGAAAACAGTCAACGGCTTCGTGAGTTAGTGTACCGTCCTGATCTCTGAACCGCAGCGAAAGCGTGACACTTTTTCTTCCTGATGGGATACCTTTGCCACGGTATATGCCAACAAACTGGGTATACTCCAGCTCAGCGGGAGCTTTATTCCTGACCGCTTCAATAATGTCAGCCCAGCGAATTTGCTCATCTACGACAATCGAAATGTCACGCTCTATAGCTGGAAATCTCGGAATCGATTTTAATTTTACGGGGCCGCTTTGCAGAGTCATAAGCTGCTCAAAATCCAATTCCGCACCACAAGGAATAAGGTCTTTGAAATCAAATCCTTTTATGACCGTTTGTGAAACAATTCCTGTAATACCAATCAGGCTGCTGTTTACTACAATTTCTGCACCCACTTCCGCCCAGACCAAATCCGAAGGCTTAAATTTAACTTCAACGTTTCTTGCTATGCTTTTTATCAGACCTTCAATCACACCCCGTAGCTCCCTGAAGTCATTGTCACAGACCAGAGCTAATTTGGCTTGTTCGACAGGTAAGGTGTTCTCTCGGCTGGCTGGCAGAAAAGTATCAGCGATTTCAAAAATTTTACACGGCCGATTTTTTGCGTTAAGGTTCGTTTTCAAAACTCCCAGCAATGAACCTAACAGGGTTTGTCGAAGCAGATTCGCACTTTTTCTGGTTTCATCCTTTACGCTCAAATACTGCTTGTCGTCCCGGCCTGTTAAAAGCTCGGCAGTTGAATTGTCAACAAAACCTACAGTAACCGTCTCATAAAAGCCGCAGCCGTTTAGGTATGTTCCCAGCGACTGGGTAAACTTCTGACGGGCATCTAACGGTAACGCCTCAATTTCAATTTTACGCTCTGTCGGGATTTTATTATAGCCATAAACGCGAATGACCTCTTCAAACAAGTCAATCTCACGATAAATGTCACTACGCCATGAAGGCACCGAACAAATTATCAAATCACCTTTAATTTGCGGTTTGAAGCTCAAAGCCGAGAGGATTCTCACCACCTCTTCAGAAGGTATTTCAATACCAAGCAGCTTGCCCAAGCGCAAAAGACGTAATGTTACTTCTTTCGGCTTCGGCTTTTTAGGATAAATATCAACTACACCTCTGGCCACTTTACCTCCAGACACTTGTGTGATCAATTGCGCGGTACGTTTTGAAGCCCAGTCTACCATCTCGATATCTACGGTTCGTTCAAATCGAAAAGCTGCCTCTGAGGGCAAAGCAAGTTTGCGGGAGGTCCTGCGCACACTCACCGGGTCAAAATATGCATCTTCCAGAAGAATAGTTGTAGTAGCTTGGCTGACTTCGGTATCCAGGCCGCCCATAATCCCGGCTATAGCTACAGGCCCTCGTGGGTCAGAAATAATCAGCATATTAGTATCCAGTTCACACGTAGTGCCATCAATGCTGACAATACGTTGGCCGGCAATTGCTTTTTTGACGATTATTTTACCATTAGCGATTTTGTCATAATCAAAGGCGTGCGGTGGCTGGCCGGTCTCCATCATTGCATAGTTAGTTGCATCGACAACGTTGTTTACACTCCGCAATCCGACGGCTTCAATCCGTTTTTGGAGCCAAACCGGCGAGGGACCAACCTTGACATTTTCGATAATGCGAGCGGTATATCGGCTGCACAAATCCGGCTCAAGAATCTCAACAGAAGCAAATTCCGCTACATTTTTGCTCGATTCGTCCAGCTCAGCGACTGGTATCTTTAATTTTTTGCCGGTCGCAGCAGCTAATTCGCGGGCGATTCCGATATAACTTAAGCAATCACCACGGTTACTGGTTACTTCAATATCAATTACTGTGTTATCACCGAGATAGTCAATCCCTTCACAGGGAAGTCCTAAATCGCTCAGAATTTCTGTGATTTGCTCTGCGGGAACTCCTGTTTCTATATAATCATTTAACCAACTTAAAAGAATCTTCATAAGTAAAGCACCATAAAAAGATAATAATCCAGATTCAACGATAACTTAATCGCCTGATGTATCACTGTCAATGATTTTGAAGCACTTAAAAACGACTTTTAGGCAAATTTTGGATTTCTATATTTCTATCATTTCTCTATAATATGGCGGTTTAATCGATATGAATAGTTTGAGGGAACAAAATATGAGAATAAACAATTCATACATGCTGTTAATTTGGGTTCTGTTTGCAAGCCTTCTACTTGCCGGCTGTGTGGAACGCAGGCTAACAATCAACACGAAACCTCAGGGAGCACTCATAGTGCTGAATGATGAGGAAATAGGTGTCTCGCCGGTCACGACTTCGTTTGAATGGTACGGCGACTATTGGGTCAGGATAAGCAAGGAGGGTTATGAAGCTTTGGACACCCACCGCAAGCTCAAAGGGCCTTGGTATGATAGATTTCCGTTCGATTTTTTTGCTCAAATAATCTACCCTCGTAGAATCATCGATTCATACAAATGGACATTCGAACTTGCTCCGCAAAAGCAACCAACAACGGAAGAACTAATCCAGAACGCTGAAAAACTTAAAGAACAGCTCTCGACCACAGATTCCACTAATTAAGGGGGGATTTGGGCATTTGAAATTGTAAAAATGCCGGGCCGGGTAATTAAACTGAGGTTGTTGCGTTTGAAACTGAAGGTTCATACACAAATTCTTGCCGCAATTGTTTTGGGGGTGCTGACCGGCTTATTATTGGGGGAGAAAACTTCCCACCTTAAAATCATTGGTGATATGTTCATCCGTCTCTTAAGGATGATCATTATACCTTTGATCCTGGCCTCGATGGTAACCGGCATCGTCAGTATCGGTGACATTCGCAGATTAGGCAGACTTGGCCTAAAAACATTTATCTATTACATGGTCACTACAATCTTAGCTGTGAGTGTGGGTCTTGTATTAGTCAACTTAACCGAGCCGGGCACCCGCGTAGAGCTGGAAGCCGAATCGGCTGCGGATTTTCAAGAGACGATCTCGGTCGTTTCAATTATCGAGGATATTATTCCGGAAAATCTGCTCGAAGCTATGGCAGCGGACAAGGTATTGTCGATCATATTTTTTTCTCTGCTTCTCGGCGTTGCCATTAGCAGTATCGGCGAGAAAGGTAGGCTGTTGGTTTCTTTATTCGAGAGCTTTAATGCGGTTATGATGAAGATAACCGGCTGGATTATGCACCTGGCACCTTTGGGAGTGTTTGCGTTGATGGCCTACACTATCGGCACAATGGGGCTGTCGGTGGTCAGACCTTTGGCGGTTTACATGGCAACGGTTATTCTGGGCCTGAGCATTCATGGATTTGTGACTCTGCCGATTCTCGTTGGTATTTTCGGCAAATACTCACCCATTAAATTGATAAAAGATGTATTTAGCGCGGTGGCGACAGCTTTCAGCACAGCCAGTAGTGCTGCTACGCTGCCGATTACAATGGACTGCCTGCAGGAAAACACCGGCGTATCCAATAAGGTGACAAGTTTTGTGCTGCCGTTAGGTGCGACGATGAATATGGACGGCACCGCTTTATACGAGGCTGTGGCGGCTATGTTCATCGCCCAGGCTTATGGCATAACATTAACCGTTGGGCAGCAATTAGTCATTATGGCTACAGCCACGCTTGCATCGATAGGGGCTGCTGCGATTCCGGGAGCGGGTCTTGTAACGATGGTCATTGTTCTAAGGGCGGTGAATCTGCCTTTGGATGGAATTGGGATGATTTTAGCTGTTGACAGACTTTTAGATATGCTGCGGACAGCTGTGAATGTCTGGGGCGATTCCTGCGGTGCAGCCGTCATCGCACGATTAGAAGGCGAACAATTAGGCTAAGCACAACCAATCAACAACTGAGCTGAGAGGAGCTAATCCAGAAAGCAGAAGAATTGAAGAAACAACTAAAGTGAGGCTTGATTGGTTTTTTAGTTCAGAGTTTTTATTTGACTGGTATTATATTTTGGGGTTTGTTTCGATTATGATTAAAAGAACCGTGCAGAGCAAAGTAAAACTCTGCCATGAATTGGGTAGATATTTTGTAAATATTGATAAATGAATCTATTTGAAAAGCTTAAATCTCAAGGTCAAATCCAGCCTGGTAGTTGTGCTTCAATGGTATGGGAGAATGACCCAAATTTACCATCAATTAATTATTTTCTCTCTTTAGATGGTATTCCCGGATTTGATTCGAAAAGGAAAAAGTTCTTACAGGGACATAAAAACCTTCCGGAAAATAATTCCCGTGAAGTGGAATTCGCTGCTCAACTCGCTGAATTTAAGGCAATGCTTCTGATATCTAAAGACCTCGGTTTGACAATTGTAGGCCTTGACCAATCGCCTCCTGGATTTAAGAACGACTGTGATATCGTAGCCAAACTCAACGGAAAAGACACATTCTTCGAGGTAAAGAACAGATCCAAAGAAGATACACGGAAACCCCCGGAGTCACTTCTACAAACAGTATACGAGGCTGTATGCGAGGCTGTTCTTCCATTTGATGCCTGGCCCAAGTGGTTCGGAAAAAAAAACGGGCTTTACCAGTGAAGACGCAATGTGCCTAAAGGTAGCAATAAGCCAGCATATTGAAAATTTCCTTGTGTCCTTTTAATATTGAATAAATTTATGCTGTCTTGCCGATATTCTG
>CAZQKO010000114.1:0-8722 GCA_964593945.1 uncultured Pirellulales bacterium
GCAGGCGGGCTTAGTTTTTATTCTTGACGGCTTAACGGTTCTACGCTAAAAAAATTAGCATGTAGATAATTGACCAATAATCAATCTAATGCACCTCAATATAAGGAAGCTAAATATGACTAAAATAAATGAAACACCACAAGAGCAGGAAAAATCCGCCGGCCAAACCGAAGCCGCGCAAACCGTAGTTACTCAAACCGCCGTTAGCGGGCTGAGCAAAGAAGCAAATAGAGATGCACGTATGTGGGCAATGTTCTGCCATTTGTCGGGACTGGCGCTGTTCATTCCGGTTCTGCCTGTAATCGGCAATGTTATCGCGCCTTTGATAATCTGGCAGATCAAAAAAGATGATTATCCGTTCGTGGATGAGCAGGGCAAAGAAGCGGTTAACTTTCAGCTCTCGATTCTGATATATGGAATTGTTGCCGGTCTTCTTTGTTTTGCGTGTATCGGTTTTGTCCTTGTGCCGGCAGTCATTGTGCTGGATGTGATCTTTCTTCTGATTGCAGCGGTCAAGGCCAATGATGGCTATCACTATCACTATCCGTTGACCATCCGATTCATTAAATAAAGTGCACAGGCAGGGCCTAAGTTTTAGGAAAACGGACTATGGATATATTCCGCATTGAAGGACCGGTGCGGCTTTGCGGTACTGTCAGCATAAACGGCTCAAAAAACGCCTCTCTGCCGATTATGGCTGCCGCGATTTTGGCCGGCGGTGAATCAACTCTCTCCGCAGTGCCCGACCTTTCTGATATTTCAATCTTCAGCCAACTGCTTGAGCAATTGGGCTGCCAAATAACAAGAAGTGACGATGGACAGCTTTGCATAGATTCGACGGTAATTGACAATCCGGTCGGTGATTACGAAATCGTCCGCAGGATGAGAGCCAGCATTTGTATACTCGGCCCACTGCTTGCCCGCAAAGGCTATGCAGAGGTCTCAATGCCCGGCGGCTGCGCCATCGGCGACAGGCCCGTCAACCTTCACATAAGGGGTCTGCGGGAGCTTGGAGCTCAAATTCAACTTAAGAACGGATACATCGTCGCCGAGGCACCAAACGGCCTGATAGGCAAAGACATTTTTCTCGGTGGTCCGTTCGGCTCAACCGTTCTGGGTACCGCAAATGTGATGATGGCGGCAACGCTGGCCAAAGGTCGAACAGTAATCGAATCAGCAGCCTGCGAGCCGGAAATAGCAGACCTGGCAAACTGCCTTAACAAAATGGGCGCAAAAATAAGCGGTATCGGCTCACCCCGGCTGATTATTGAAGGCGTCAAGCAGTTACAGCCCGTTCAACATGAGGTAATTCCAGACCGAATCGAGGCGGGGACATTTATGGTAGCCGCCGCCATTACAAAGGGTGAGCTTAAAATTACGAACTGCTGGCTCGACGATATGATGGCTGTCGTCGATAGGCTAAGACATATCGGCATAACAGTTGAGGCGGCAAAAGACGGCTGTGTCGTTACTCACAGTGACGGCATCAAACCCGCCGACATTACAACTCAGCCGTTTCCTGGTTTTCCGACCGACCTGCAGGCCCAGTTTATGGCCCTGTTGTCACTTGCCCAAGGCAACAGCATAATAATCGAAAAGATATTTCCCGACAGATTCATGCACGTTGCTGAGCTGAATCGCATGGCAGCCGATCTGCGCAAGGAAGGCTCGGTTGTTATCGTAGCAGGCGTAAAAAAACTAATTGCTGCTCCGGTGATGGCCTCGGATCTGAGGGCATCAGCAGCTTTGGTGCTGGCAGGCTTGGCCGCTGAGGGGACAACAACTGTCAGCAGAGTTTATCACATCGACCGCGGCTACGAAAAAATTGAAGTGAGACTGAATCCGCTCGGTGCAAAAATCAAACGTGAGCAAACACAGGTTGTCTGACATGACAGCACCAATAAACGTGGGGGTGACCGCCTGTATGCAATAGTACAAGAAAGGATTTTTCACGATGAAATATGGTGACATCTCATATACCTTGCCGGCCCTGCTGCTCTATTTGACCTTACTTGTTCAGCCGGCAACTGCAGATGAGATTATTTTTACTAACGGCGACCGCCTTACCGGAAAAATAATACAGCTCGTCGATAAAAAGCTGGTATTCCAGTCCGATGTTGCGGGCGAAATAACCGTAGATGTATCTAAGGTACAGACGCTCAGCAGCGATGAGCCTGTCGAAATCCACCTGAACGACGGAACCATCCTAAAACAGAAATTGCTAAAGGCAGGGCCGAATCGTTTCTCAATAGAAGAAACCGACACATTGCAGGCTCAGGAATTCGACCTATCGGCTGTCTCTTCGATCAATCCACCGGACAAACCAAAGCCGAAATGGACCGGCAATATTTCTGTAGGTCTTACCTCAACACACGGAAATACAAAGACAGATCAGCGAAACGCAAGTATTAATCTCAATAGACGCACGGAAAAAGACCGAATATCTCTCAATGCTGATTATGCACGGGGCGAGCAGGAAGACCCTGATACCGGCAAGGAAAAAAAGACCGAAGACTGGTGGCGGACTAAGGCAAAATACGATTACTTTTTCACGAAGAAGTTTTATGGATACCTTAACAACAGATACGAAAAGGACAGCATTGCCGAGCTTGACAGAAGAATTGTATTTGGCAGCGGTGCAGGCTATCAATGGGTCGAGTCGGAGGATATGAATTTCTCAACCGAGGCAGGCTTAGCTTCTCTTTATGAGAAATTCGACAACACAGGCGATAGCAACAACGAGCTGTCGATGCAGCTCGGCTATAACTTCGACAAGAAACTTTATAAAAAAATTAAATTAGTGCATGATTTGACGTATCTTCCGAGCCTTGACGAATTCTCGGATTACTACCTGTCAACAACGGCGGAGGTCCGGGCATATTTTACCGAGCGGTTCTTTGCGAATTTCAAGGCGATTTTAGACTACGATGCGACACCAGCACCAGGCTCCGGCGGCACTGATGTGAAGTACATCTTCGGCCTTGGTATGAGCTTTTAAAAAGGAATTTTTGAGAGGATTAAGATATGAAGAAAACATCGAAAGTTATATATATAGCTGTCTTGGTGGTTGTAATTGTGGTCGTTATAGTCATGGTGGCGGTAGCTTTATTTGCCAACAGTGCCTTAAGAATCGCCGTCGAGTCAGCCGGGTCCAAAGCTCTCAACGTGGACGTAAAGGTGGAAAGTGCAGACCTTTCGATAATGGCAGGTAAGGCCCGCCTGAAAAATCTCACTATCGACAATCTGCCCGGCTATAAGCAACCTAAACTTCTCGAGCTCAAAGATGCCGGCGTTGTGGTCCAGGCTAAATCTCTTCTTAGCGACACAGTCAGAATCAAAGAGATTAAACTCGATGGCGCCAATCTTTTCCTTGAGCAGAAAGGCCTTTCGAATAACCTGCAGGACCTGATAAAGTCGATGCCTTCAAGTGACAAGCCTACCGGCAAAAAGCTGCATATTGACAGCCTTGAGATTACCAATATTACGGCTAATGTGAAGTTATTACCTCTGCCGGGAAAAGTTGATATCATTACGCTGAAATTGTCCGCCATAAAAATGACCAACCTCGGCAGCGATAACAAGCTCGATTTGGCTACACTTACAGGACAAATAATCCTCGCGATAGCCAAAGGGATAGCCGAACAAGGCATCGGCATTTTGCCCAAGGACATGATTGATACGATGACATCAACATTGGGTAAGGCCTTAGATTTGAGCACAAGCATCTTTGGAGAAGGTAAAGACGCCAGCGAAAAGGTCTTAAAAGATACAGAAAACCTTGGCAAGGGAATTACGGAAGGCCTGAAGGGCTTACTCAAAACAAAAAAGCAAGAGTAGGACGTTCGGCTGAGCTTAGTCGAAGTCCTTGCAGTTTATGTAACAGTGTGTGTTTAGTTAGAGAAAAGTTCTGCCCAATCCGCCCGTGGTGGATTTGTCTTAATATTGAGCTTATACCAAATATAGTTGTAGATTGCCGAAAGCACATGCCCATCCCCAGGCGGTTACTTTATTGGTGAGTCATCGAGTAATTGTGGATAATTTAGAATCGCAATCAGAGATTCAAGCCGGATATGACCGTTTCAAAAACCATCGAATCATCAACTACTCCCTGGACATTGCAAGTGAATTTTCTTCTCTTGAAATTTGTGATATGGCCGAGCAGATATAATCTTGTTCCCGGCTCAACAGTTGCACGAAATTTAGCAGAATCAACGCCCGCAAAGCCGATAAAGCCTTGGACTTCATAAACCTGTTTAACAAAAAAACTTGAAAGTTGAGCTGCAGCCTCAATCATGATTACCGCAGGCATCAGCGGTCGGTCTGGAATGTGTCCGCGTACCCAGAATTCGTTCTCTGTTACGTCCTTATAGCCCAGAATCAAATATTTTTCTTTATCGTACCACAGGATGCCATCAAGCTGCTGCATCTCAAATCGTTGCGGATTCATTTTGCAAATCGCTTCTCTGTTGAAGAGAGGTTTGCCTTTCAGGTCTATTTGCGATAAATCTAACAATAATGGTGGAGGCATTACCAACCTCTATAACACACGATTCACGTTAGAAAAACCTATAGCATACTCACCCTGGCATATATTAAACCAGTTAGAGCCACGCTGGAATATTGCGATAGAAGCAGCTGTAATTGCCTATTTAGGGGACTGATCTTATTTCAAGGATGCGGTTGCGGACATTTTGGGCGGCCTGCTTGATTTTCTGCATTTCCTTACGGATACGTGTGCCTGCTGCTTTGTTTCCACCTTCGGCCTTGTTGATATCAGCTTCAATTTCAGCCACTAATGCTTTCAGATCTTCATACTCTTGCATTCAAATAACCTCCAGTTTGGCGTTAAAATTGACAGAAACTTAACGACCTTGTCTGGATTTGTCAAAGAAAAACGCTTTTTTTGCTAAAAAAATCGACCTCGATAAATTGGGATTCCGATGGTCAGGATGCAAGTTTTTTAGTTAATTCTGCGATTCTTTGGCCACGTCTTGCACATTGCTGCCTGACTCGGTTATCTGGCTTGCCGATGGATACGGGGCCGTAGTGGTCTCCCTGGGGGTCGCCCTGGACTATCATGCCGGCGATGAGCATGACTTCTATAATGCCCATAATTGTGGTTTCATTGCCGCCACCGATATTAGCCGCGCTGGAAAACGCCCCGCCTACTTTGCCGTTTAATTGGCCGTGTCTGCCTAACAGGCCGTCTATCAGCGTTTTTATAGAACCTGCCATGTGGCCATAATAGGTCGGTGAGCCGATTACTATTGCATCGTAGCCGGGTAGGTCGTCGGCTTTAACTTTATCAACCGGTTTACATTCCGTCTTTAAATCCGCTTCATTCATGGCCTTGGCTATTATCTCAGCCATCTCTTTGGTGTTACCGCTTCTTGAGTAGTAAACGACAATTCCTTTAGCCATTTTATGTCCTTTCTTATTAGTTGAGGTTTATTGTAAAAAACCCCAAATAAATTTGGGGGCTAAATATTTAGTTTGCAGTTTTACCGCAGGTTAATATCATCGCCGTAAGTACGCCAGCTTTTCCGGCAGAGGGATGTTATTACCGAGGTTGTCTTCGCCATAGCCGGCTTCTGCAAGGAGCTCTATGTCTGCCAGGACTCGCTTGTCGCCAATAAATGTCATTGTCATATCGGTGACGATATCTATTTTACCCAAAACTAAAAGCTGAGCTATTTCATCTATGACTTTTTCAAACAACGTCCCTTCCTGCTGTGCAGGTACATCTGAGATTTGCAGGGGTTGCTCATACAAAATCAGCTTACTTTCCTCGGCAAGCATTGAAATAGTGTCACGAATAATAGTTTTAAGGTCTTTTCCAGTTGCCCATCGGGGGATGAGCTTTAATCGAACGATTTCAGCGGCTAAAAACTTGCGTTTTTGTGCGTTTATCTTTTCGTTTGCCCGGAACAGCTCAAGTGCTGAGCTGGCGTCATAAAGCTCTTCGTCCAATTGCATATGGACCTCACTGCCGTAATGCAAAACAAGTTTTGAAATCAGAGTGGCTGGCCTTACATGAAAACCACGGTATAGCGGGACGCCGACCTCGATCCGGCCGATTTCGGCATATCGTCTTAACATCTGCCGGCATAGATTTTCAGCACAGTTGATGTAAAGGCTGATATATGTAACGGAGTAATTCATTAGTACGGCCAATAGCTCGTCCGGCTTTACCAGGGGTTCCTGCAGGCCCATTTCTTTGCATGTTTGTTTATTTACATGCCGTTCGTAATAATGTGCAAACGATGTTGCGGTTCCTAAAAGGTGAAAGACCACGCTCACGTGGCCTCTTAGGACAAGCAAATCCTTGTCCTGTTGTTCAGCTTCAGTGCCTGAGACGTATGTATCATATTGTGATTGCAGGTTGTGGAAACGAAGCTCCAGAGCTCGCAGGCCTTCCTCGGTAATAGAGTTTTCGGCGTAAGAAAGATATTCTTGTGGTTTTGCTCTGCTGGCGGCTCGGACATCCTTACTTTCAGCGGCAAGATTCAAAAAGGCTGTAGCAAGGAGAGTAACCGTTTCAGAGACGGTCTCAGTTCCACGGGCTTTACAGTTACGCACGAGGCGCCCGGGAGGCAGCTCTTCGGAGTAAAATTGCTCACGTTCGGTCTCTGCAGGAACAGGCAAATTAAGTTTGCAAGCTTTGAGGAGTAATTGCTTTGCCGTTTTTGTTAAGACGTCGCCAGCGAAATTAAGCGTTTGTTTCGTGGCCTCTACGAAGTCACCTTCAACAGGCAAAAGCCGATAAGCAGGCAGTGCGTGACTGATGTGAAGCAGCTCATAGCTTACGTCGGAAAAAAGCTTGATAGCAGCTATGAGGAATCTGAACGGACACCACTTGCAATTGTTACGTGCGTCATAAGCATCAAGAAGCTCCTCAATCTGCATGGATTGTGAAAAAAATTCACCCAAGAACGAGCGTATAAGAAACTCGCTGTTTGTAGTGCAGTGGGACAAATGGCTTGCAAGACCGAGCAACCTTATCGTTCGTTTTGCGATTAACTCGTGAAAATCATCATCTGAAATCTTCACCGGACTCATAAGATATAAGTCAGAATACAGAATTTAGAATGCTGTCTCCTAACTTTTGTCCCTTCGGCTTGGTTCGACTTTGCTCACCACAGGTCGCTCAGGACGGGCTTCTGCCTCCTTTTTCTTTAAGGGGATTATTTCTATCGTAAAGTCTTTGGGAATGTCAAACTTAAATACCTTTGCATCTATTTTTTTATTAACCACCGGCTTGAGGAATTTTATCTCATAGATGTCCTCTTCGGTCGTGATGGCTATTATTTTCGCCGGCAGGTGTGACTTCTTATCTATCCATAAATCAATAGCAGTGTAATCATCTTTGTATGTGGAATCCGGCTTAACCTTCAGATGCAGATGAAAAGATGCTTCTGCTTCGTTTTTATTTTGTTGAGCCAATTTTATTTCGAACTGTTTTTTCAAGTCGGTTGTTTGCGTAAAGCCTA
The DNA here is from genome assembly GCA_964593945.1 of uncultured Pirellulales bacterium. GTDB lineage: Bacteria > Planctomycetota > Phycisphaerae > Sedimentisphaerales > Anaerobacaceae > CAZRMQ01. The sequence continues at coordinate 7,491 of CAZQKO010000114.1, forward strand.
TTACCGGCAGGTCCCGGCTGGCCAATTCAAACGGATCCGCGGGCTTATTTGGTTCAGTCAATTGACGGCGTTCAGCTTTCTTGATTTGATAGTCAATGCGCGTGAGCCAAATACCGTCGAAGATAAAGTGCTCAGGGTTTTTTCGCTCTTTTTCATCATCTTGTTTGAGCGTTTGAAAATTTACCCTCAACATCGACTTTTCATCAGATTTCTGATAATACAAAAAACCTTTCCTTAGAGTTTCCGATTCGAGCAGTGGTTGTTTGAATCTATACTCAAGCTCTGCCTGGTAGGACGTCAGCTTTGTGGTTTTTTGTTTTAATTGTGTTAGGATTGCTTCGACTGAATTGGCGTCCTTTTCTCCGGATCGGCTGTCTGCTGCGCTTTCTGTGCATGTGTTTCCCTGTAAGGAACAAGCCGTTGCCGACGACAACAGAAGAATTATCGTGATTATATTCTTATTCATTTTCATTGGTTTCTCAAAATTGCCGGGTTCTCGCTAAAATTTCGTTTCGTTGATATTTTTTATATTTAATAATTGTAGAATTTCGTCGATTTTTTCAATCTTAAAATCTGCGTGGATGACAAATTCATCGGCTCTTTTATGATTGGTCAGGAGCACAGCAATTGCACCGGCGGCTTTTGCAGACAGTATATCGAACAGATAATCGCCCACCACGAAGGTTTCCTCCGGTTTAACGCCGAATTGCAGGCATATTTGCAGCACACCGAAGGCGTTGGGTTTGACCGGCCCATCTTCCCTACCAACAATAGCGTCAAATCTCAAGTTGTGCTTGCGAGTGATTGCCAGGGCGTTGCATCGCCTGTTACGCGTCAAAATTCCGATATTTATACCGGCTTGGCGAATCGCATCGAGCGTTCGTTTGGCACCAGGATTAAGCTTGGATTCTGTAACTGCCATTTCTTCATGAAAATGTAATATTTTTTCTGCTCGCCGACGCTGCTCTGTGCTCATTTTCTCCATAGATTCAAGAACCGGCCCAGAATCTTTAGCCAAACCCATCTCCTCGCGAATGGCATCAAAGTCAAAATAGGGCTGGGTTATCGTCCCGTCAAGATCGAATATAACGGCTTTAATTGACATATCCTGCGTAAATTTGAAAATCGAAGCACGAAAAATGTAAAGTGCCTAAAATGAGCTAAAGTTATAATTTCAATTTTAGTCCACAGGATGCCTTACGGCAGCACTTTAGTCACTCCAAACTTTAGCT
>CAZQKO010000115.1:0-8694 GCA_964593945.1 uncultured Pirellulales bacterium
GTGGTGAGCGAACCTGTCTTGAGCGTAGTCGAAAGAGTCGAACCAAGTCGAAGGACTCCCTCTCAATGACAATGGCAGATAATATCCCCCTATGTAACACTGTTACACAATGTTAGAGAAATTAATCACACGCTGATTTATTTGCGCTGTAGTACTAAATTTTCTACCTTATTTTCTTATTAGCTTTAATTTACCTAAATTACCCGTTTTATTTTACGCTGATTTCACAAAGGCTGGTAATATAAAGATTATCAACGCTAATATGGGGAATTTCATTTTTTTACACTTGACAACTAAAAGTTCTATAGTTAAATTAGGACAGAAAGGCAATATGGCGGCCTTTTACCAAAAGGATTTGGCTAAAAAGGAAGGGATGGAGAATGAAGGATTTATTTACGACCGGCGAAGCCGCGGAAGTTTGTAGGGTAAGTCAACAAACCATTATTCGCTGTTTTGATTCCGGTCGGCTGGAAGGATTCCGGGTTCCCGGCTCAAAATTCCGCAGAATTCCACGCCGAAATCTGATCAAGTTTATGAAGGAAAACAGTATCCCTCTGGACCAGATCGATTCCGGCAAAAGGAAGGTCCTTGTAGTCGACGACGACGCCGAAATAATAGAGCTGATAGTTGAGATTTTGTCTCGAGACGGCAGATTCGAAACAAAAACTGCGACGAGCGGCTATGAGGCGGGGATATCAACGCAGCAGTTTCGGCCTGATCTTATATTACTCGACTATATGCTGCCCGATGTCAACGGCAACATAGTCTGCCAGACGATAAGAAAAAACGCCGACTTCGAAGACATCAAGATTATTATTGTAAGCGGCGTGGTAAAGCAGGACGAAATCGACCAACTGTTGAAATCCGGCGCCGAGGATTTTCTAAAAAAGCCGTTCAACGTCGATGAGCTTATCAGCAAGATTACCACTGTCTTGCAGATAAAATGAAAATGCTGCAACTGCCTGGGGCATTTCGGACCCTTTAGCGAATTAGATAATTAGTGAATTAGCGAATTAGGTGCTGTTACACAGCCAATTAACTAATCAACTAATAACTAATTAACTAAATGCTATATTCTGCCGGTTCTAAGAGGCAAGGAAGACTATATGCAGGCAATGAGCGCTGACCCAACTGTTGCCCAACAGGTAGAGCTGGCTATTGGTCGGCTTGATTCGCTTTCGACCCTGCCCTGCGTTGCCGTACGATTCTTTCCCCGGCTTTCGGAAAGCCAATTTTCGCCGGCGGCTTTAGCAGATATTATAGAATCAGAGCCTGCTCTTGCCGCTAAAATTCTTTCACTTAGTAGTAAGCAACGTACCAGATTGCCTAATGAGAGGTTTTCGCTTCGCCATATACTTGACAGGCTGCCTGCTGACGAAGTTCGCAATGCCGTTTTGTCGGTTAAAGTGCTGCCGGTTTTTGAAGCCGGCCATCAAGCGGGGCAGAGAATCCCGCTTAGAAAAGAGCTTCTTCTTCACACCTTAGGTGTTGCCTGTTGCGCAAGAGACATCGCCGAAATAACGTTGCCTCAAGTTGATCCACACATAGCTTACTGCGCAGGTCTGCTGCACGATATTGGAAAACTCGCGCTCGAGGAGGCAATGCCAAAAAGCTTTGCCCGCATTTTTGAGCAGGCACGTCAGGAGCAAAAATGTTCCTGTACCATCGAACAACAGAATCTTGGAGCCGACCACACGATCTTAGGCAAGCATTTAGCTGAAAAGTGGCACCTGCCGAGTCAAATTGTCCTCGCTATCTGGCTGCATCACAGCGACGCTGCGACTATTTCCTGGCACGTGCCTGAAGCACGAATAGCTCAAATCATCCACTCAGCCGATTCCATAGCTCGGCACTGTGGCATTGGCCAGTCCGGCAGCTTCGATTTACCAGCGCCGCTGGAGAAAATTGCCCGATCGCTTGGAATCGATATTGAGCAACTGCGGCAAATCCAACAGAAGCTGCCCGAAGCAGTGGCGGAAAAATCCGCAGTCTTAGGCCTGGATTTACCGGATGCCGCGTCACGCTACAGCGAGGTCATCCACACCGCCGCCGCTCAATTCGCTCGCAAACAAATGGATTTCTCTCTCGAAAATCGCCGGTTGCAGACCGCTTCAAGTCATCTGGATTTTGCAACAGACTTTTTATTCAGTATCAATTCGAGCACCTCAGCCATTGATATAGCAGAGAGCTTTGCAATTCGCTGGCAAAGGTTTTATCAAACGGGTATGGTTTGTCTTTATTTAGTCCCTCTGGGCCTGCCAAAAGCGGAGCAATCTCTCGAAGCTGTCGTTGTGGAAAGTCTTGGGCAAAGCAGGATAGTTTTTGTAAATGTTCCTGAGGATTCTGCAGCTATACCTGAAACTATAGCAAACAACTTTGCGATTTTAGATGCTGACGAGCAAGTCGATTGGCTGTTTGAGCAATTGGACGCTGACTTTAACAAGCGGCAAACTAAGTTAGTGCCGCTGCTTTCGGACGGCAGGGCGGTCGGCGCTATGGTTTTTGAGCTTCACTGGCCGATAGATTCATACACCACAGGTGGACTGGAGGAAAAATTCAGAAAGGTGGTTTCTATTGCCGGGTCTGTTTTGGATTCTGCCTTGAAACGGCAGAAGCAGGAGCACCTTGCCGAGTGTTTTGCCCAGCTTATTTGCGGTCCTGCTTTGTCCGAGTCCGCAGAACCAGTGACGCCGCAAGCAAAGGCCATCTCCGATACCTCTCTTGAGGCTCTGGCTGAGATGGCAGCCGGTATAGCGCATGAGCTGAATAATCCGCTATCGGTCGTATCCGGGCGGGCACAGTTGCTCGCTGATGCTGAGGCCAGTCCTCGAAAGAAACAGTCTTTGAAACAAATTCAGGAAAACGTCCGCCAAGCCTCCGCAGTTATCGAGGACCTGATGGGCTTTGCTGAGCCTTCTCAGCCGAGGCCGACCCAGGCGGATATAAAGCAGATACTCGATGAAGCCATACAATTAGCCAGCCAAAAAACAAATGTAGAAAATATCAACGCCCATTTTCAGATTGCAGAGGATGCCGGGAATGTCTTTGTAGATTCAGCCCAGCTTGCATCTGCCATTGCAAATATCATAAGTAATTCTATTGAGTCATACACAGGCGAGGCAGGACCAATAACAATTGCTGCTGATACTGAAGGTGATGAGGGTGTGAGGCTGCAAATCAGTGACACCGGCTGTGGAATGGACGCTGAGACATTGCGAAAAGCAATGCAGCCGTTTTTCTCGGCCAGGCCGGCCGGTCGCAAACGGGGGATGGGTCTTGCCCATGCGGTGAGGATGATTCAATTAAACAAGGGCACATTGGATACGAAAAGCCAGCCCGGCAGCGGAACCACGGTTACAATTATGTTGCCCCGCAAATAACCTCGTAAGCGGTCGCCGTGCGGCTCGACAGAGCTCGCCGACCTTTCTTCGCCCGCCGTCCCTTAGGGACGCGAAGGCGGGAGTCTGGCGACGGCTAAACTTTAAAGAAATAAAGGGGACGAGTCAAACCCGCCCCCTTTATTATTGAAGGAGGAGCATGGATGTGTGTTTAATTTATAATACGTTTAACCGAAAACCTGGTTCGCAAATTCAGGCAGGAATACTTTATGGTTCTTAATTTTCAGCCCTTTTTTCATAATTAATACGATGGCTAACCGCCTGATAACGAATAAGTTGAGTAAAAATCCATTAAAGAGCTTGCATTAACACAAGGATTTGTGTATTTTGGTCTACAAGTGGCGGGTTACTAACAAGGGGGTGCAATTAAGCATCCGTCACGCAGAAAGGTTGGATAAAAGTAGAAAAAAGCAGTCTGAATATGCTTAGTTGTGGATTTCGGCTAAATATCTTCGCACTATAACTTCCTTTCTGCGTAGTATTTAATAAATTGAGTAAGAATGTGTAGAATATAGAATAATTGTATATATGTACGTTCAAATAAGTAATTGCCGGCGATGGAAATAAAACGTTACGAATTCTTGGTAACGCGCGTACCTGCCGGCCTAACAAGGAGAAAATAATCATGAAGCTTAATCATGATTTTGCAATGTCAGTTGAAACAATCTTTTATCTTAAAGATCGGAAGCCTAACGACTTTATTCAGGCTAAGGAAATCGCAAAGACTCTGAATTTCTCTGTTGGGTATCTGCAAAAAGTTGTTCAGACACTCAGCAGACACGGCATATTAGAATGCAAGCGGGGAAGAATCGGCGGCGTCAGATTAAGGGCCAAGATTGTGACACTGCTTGATTTGTGGCAGGCAACCTGCGGCGGATTGGAATTTACGAGTCCCCCTCTTGCTGTGATGGAAAAACCGTTAAAAGCCTTCAGTGATTCGTTAAGCAAGATCGTAATCTGTAAGAGAAAATAAAAGGCAATAGGGTTGCTCCCTTGATTCTCGATACTCGTCAATCACCCGTCGAGCATCGAAGAATCGAGTATATAGTATCGCAAACAATAAGTCCGAAAATACAAATAAATCCTCTCTGACAATTCCGGACACAATTTAGTTAGTATCCACCTTTAATTAGTCTTGACACCTTGGAAGCTGATAACCGGTTGTTTATAGGGCTACTTTTCTGACCCCCCAAAGGCAGATTAAATATCCACATATGCCTAAAGCCGGCCCGCAACTAAGCCGAACCTAATATGCAGAGGAGACCACAAACGCAGTTATTGAAAAACAGAAACTAATGAACCAAAACCAGCGACATAGAAGATTACGACTGCTTATAAGCAAACTCAATAAAGAACGAAAAAAGCAGGCAAAAAAAATAGACATGCTCTGCAACGATCTCATCGCTGCGCAACGGGACTTTATCAGAAGGCTAAATACCATCAGTTTCGCGGCGGATTTCTACAAATCTATCATCGGGATTGCCGATTTAAATAGGCTTTTATCTACTGCCAGAAAACTTATCAAAGATGAGCTTGCCAATGCAAATATCAGCTTCTTTTTGCGTAATACAAACAGCACCGCTGTCCCGAGCAGTTTGTGGGACACGCCTGAAAGTGACAAGTCAATTGCTTCTGCAAATAAACGTTTGGAAAAGTATTTCACTAACGAGGTCATAGAAAATATCTGCAAGTCCAACAAAATGTGCTCTATCGACGAGATGTTCGCTATGGGTCTGCAGGGCAACCTGGTTGAGCTAAATAAAATCTCAGCCTGTGCAGTTCCGCTTAGCCATCTCGGCCAGGCGATTGGCTTTATATTGGTCTATCGCTCGTCAGAAAACAAATTAACAGCCGATGAGCTACACAAAATCTCCGCTGTTACCTGCGGCATGTCACAAGCTTTACAATCATGCCAGGCACTCTCACATATCGGTGGTTAAAACAACGTTGCTAAACCGGGTTTCTTAAGAGGAAGTGTTGGCTCTTATATCGTTATTATCATCAAGCCGAGTAGCTTTTGCGTAGTTCTTTGCGGTTACATCGGCAGCTCGATCTTCTTCGCTGGTATTGTCTCCACAGAAGCAGGAATCAATAGCGCATCCTTTGACTTGGTAAAAAAGATAAGTCCCTTATAACTTGTGAGGTACTTATATTTAGTCACAAGGCCGGCCGGCGAATGAACAACAAGCGGTTTTTCAGTCCTTTGTAGAATGTCCAGGAAGACCTGGGGCTCCACAACAACAATCGGCCCCATAGCTTTGATCGCATTAGCAATAGCTGCAGCCGCTCCCGCTGCTCCATTAGTCATTGGTTCTCTCCCATTGTAATATACTCAACTTATCGGATTTCTTTGACTAAGAAACTTATTTAAAAGGTATGCAAAGCCCGGCCATAGCCAAACTAAATAATATTACCCAAACAGTCTTCTTATATCCTCGTCCGTGATTCTTTCATCAGGCCTTATCGGCTCTCCTCTTTGTCTTCTGATATGCTCAAAAAACTCCTTTACATTTCCTGATGCTGATTTGATTACCAGGCCTAATGAATATCTCATTAACGAGATATCCGCACCCTCCAGGACACCTTTTATAAGGCCTGTCTCTGAGTCCTCCTTGCTATCCATTTCTTTATCAAATCTGTCTAATACATCCTGCAGCCCGCCATATTCGATCAGCTCTTCAGCGATCAGCTTGTTGGTTACGTGAGAAAAGGGGAGCTTCATCGCTCTAAAAAGGTAAGCAGCCTCAGCAGGAATTGCATTTGCGTGCTCAAAACCTTCCTTAAACTCCAGCCCCTCATAGTAATACGGCAAAAGTATCTGGGGTTTCTGAAACAGGATAATACCCCTTCTTACGAGGGTTCTATCCCTAAATCGGCGGTGCTCAGCAACGAATACATAAGGCAGGTCCATATCGCCGAAGGTATAGAGCATCCGCTGATATTCTCTGATTACCTCGGTTCTTTTCCAGTACTCTTTAAATTTGTCCTGGTCGAATTCAGACATATTTTTGTTCTCAACGCCAACAAAAGGCTATCAACAACTTATTAAACTTGGCATTCAGACCGGTCCTCTCCGCTGCCAAATGTATCCTAACAAGACATAATAAGGTTGTCAAATGACTTATGTTCTGATAATTACCCCAAAGAGACAGAAGAACATTTCGGAAATACCTGATGTAGTTGCTCAAAATTGGTTTAGTATTGGCTCTGAAAGCCGATATAATAAAAGTAGGAGGGTCACTCATTGACTCTCCTATGTCAGTCTCGCTCGGCCAATAGATTCATCTTCAGTTTCATTCATTAATTACAATACAGGAATTTTGAGTTCTTGTGTAACGTAAATTTCGAGCACTATATGCCAAACTTATCCTATGTTTTTGCTGAATAAAGTGGAAGTGAACAGATGTTTACACCGGCGGTATGAAAGAACCTTGTCCTATTAATTGATTGCCTGCGGGTAGATCAATCCCATCGCAGTAGCTTGTTTGACTAAGTCGACTATATTATCCACGCCGAGCTTGCGCATAATATGTTTGCGGTGCACCTCGACAGTACTTATGGAACGGTGAAGCAAATGGGCTGTTTCCTTGTTGGTTTTTCCATCCAAAATTATATTAAAAACCCTCATCTCCGCACGGGTAAGCCCTTTGCACAAAAGTGGATCAGTTGGAGCGATTTCTTTTAATGCGTATTCCACAGCCGAGAGTAAAATCTGTCTTTCGAGAGGTTTTTCGATAAAATCAGCAGCCCCTGCCCTCATGACTCTGACAGCCATCGGTATATCACCGTAGCCGGTAACAACCAGAACCGGTAAGGAGGGAGTAAAGCGTTTAGCTTCGGTTAATAGCTCTATCCCGCTCATTCCAGGTAATTTCACGTCTGTAACAAGTAAATCGCACCTGTCAGCACGCAGTTGTTCAAGACAATCAGCAGCGCTGGCAAAACAGCTAACTCTAAAACCGGCTTGTTCAAGGGTTTCGCCGACGAGCTCTCGTACCTTTGGCTCATCGTCAACAAAAAAAATGTGGTTTTTTGAGATATTAGTCATTGCTGCGTCAGTCACAAACGGGCCTTTATACTAAAATAACGAGCCGTCCTTAACGCCTCAAGCTTAAACGATCTAAAAATGATGTATCACGCCTCCACAGTTCTCAAGGCTTTTGACTACACCGGATTTCAGATGGTCTATCTCTTCATTTTAGTTTTTTTGCCCTTAAAAGATATTGGGGAAAGTGGGTATTTTCTGTACCTTGGTGGTTTTAACCGCTGATTATAGGGCTTTTTCTGCTAAAATATGAAGTAATTTTAAAAAAAATTATTTAAAATAGTAAAAAATTACAATAAAAAACGGGTTAATTAACCTGAAAATTGAGTCATTATAGGACTGTTTAATCCTCTCTTCGTACATTTTCTGCTGCTATTTTCTTGCCAGAACTCTGTCATTAGAACCGGCAATTACTGAAAGATTTGTTCTCAAACTACTGACCTATTTGAGCTTACATAGCTCTAATGGTTCCTTTCGATGGCCGTAGGCTAACCTTCAGTGGGAAAATGCGTTGTTCTGTCGCAGTTACCGTCATTTGGGATACAACCTTGCATGGCTCTCAATGGGCAATGTAGCATAAAATGTCGTTCCTTCGCCGAGTTTGCTTTCGGCATGGATTTTTCCACCGGTCCGCGAGACGATGTGCTCCGCAATGCAGAGGCCCAGACCTGTTGATGCACTTATCGGCTTGGTAGTGAAAAAAGGCTCAAAAATCTTATCGAGATTCTCCGGAGCAATACCGCCGCAGTTGTCAGAAAACTGTAGCTCAACGTAGTTATCTTTTACTGTGCCACTAATAACAAGCCGGCAATCCTTTTCGACGTCGGCTGCTTGTATGGCGTTTTCAACTAAGGCAAAAAATAGCTGCTCTATCTCTTCCTCGCTCGAATATATATTTGGGAGCTTGTCAAGACCCGTAATATCCAAAGTAATCTTTGCTTGCCGGGCACTTTCATCAAACAACTCTATTGTTCTCTGAGCAACAGCCTTCAAATCCACCTGCCTTACGACTCTTTCTGATGATTTCCTGACAGCACTGCGAAACTTCTTCGTAATTGATGTAACTTTTGAGACTTCGGCCAGCACATCCTTAAGCTTGTTATCGATAGTCCCCGGACATGGTGTTCTTTCAAGCTCCGCCAATATATTTTCGATTAACAATGTGATAACGGTCAGAGGCTGGGTTAGCTCATGGGCCAAACCTGCACCTAAAGTGCCCAGTGAGGCTAATTGTTCGGCACGAGCCATTTT
>CAZQKO010000116.1:0-8540 GCA_964593945.1 uncultured Pirellulales bacterium
CCCACCGAAGCTCCTCTTCAGATGGGCCAGACTTACTACTGGCGAATCGATGAGGCCTTGACTGATGGCGTGACGATAAACAAAGGCCACATCTGGAACTTCACGGTAGCTGACTATATCGTGATGGATGACTTTGAAGATTATGACGATTCCGACAATAGGATATATGATACGTGGGCAGACTATGTCGTCAATAATACTGGCATGACTGTGGGGCACCTTGAACCTCCGTTTGCCGAGAGAAATATAGTTCATGGTGGCTATCAAGCCATGTATATGCGTTACGACAACGGTGGTACTGTGAATGAGGGTACTAGCTATGAACAGGAGGGGACACTGTTTTATTCTGAAGCCGAACGCGAGTGGGCGGGCCCGCAGGATTGGACTGCAAACGACGTCCAATCATTGGCGTTATGGTTCAGGGGCATACCGGCATCTGTCGGCAGCTTCTCGGTTGGGCCACCGATAACGATGACCGCCGCCGGCGCCGATATCTGGGGCACGGCTGACCAGTTCCACTATGCCTACAAGCGTCTCTCTGGCCTTGGGAGCATAACCGCAAAGGTGCTCAGCATCAGTAACACCGACCCGTGGGCAAAGGCGGGAGTTATGATCCGCGAGACGCTGGACTCTGGCTCCAGACACGTCATGATGGTCGTCACGCCTGAGAATGGAGTTTCCTTCCAGCGACGTCCTATTGCGGGCACTGCTAGCGAGGAAGATACACAAACCGATATCGCCGCTCCACACTGGTTGAGATTGACCCGCAGCGGCAACACTTTTACTGGTGAGTATTCAGTTGACGGTTCTTCCTGGGAGACGTTGGGCTCTGTGGATATGCCTATGCTTGCGGATGTCTATGTGGGCTTAATAGTGTGCAGCCACGACGTTAATGCAATGTGCGTGGCCGAGTTCTCTAATGTTGCCACGACCGGCACAGTTACAGGCGAGTGGCAGTCGCAGGATATTGGCATTGAAAGTAACACTGCTGAGCAAATTTATGTAGTTTTAGAGGATAATACCGGCAACAGTGTGGCGGTCAAACATTCAGATCCGGCTGCAACGATCATAGATACGTGGCAGGAGTGGAATATTCCGCTATCGGAGTTTACCGGAGTGAATCCACAGGCTATCACGAAGCTGTCCATTGGTGTCGGCGACAGAACCAATACACAGCCTGGTGGCGCAGGTGATTTGTACATCGATGATATTGGATTGACATTTACTGAGCCAGAAGAATAAATCCCGATTTATCAGGGTGAAGTTGGACAAGTTTGGGGCTTATACCACTTGATTTGGTATAGGCCCTGTTTTTTTTGTATTAGGTCTGTTGCTTAGTTTTGACCAAACAATGCTACTCTGCGAAGTGCTACGAAGAACGAGTTAATTAAAGATTTTATTGAAGCATGCGTGTTTAATTTTGTATATAATAACGGATGTTCCCAATATGACGTTAATTTTGCGCAAAATGACGAATGTTTAAGCAGGGATGAGAGTTATAATGTATTATGTTGAGTGCTGATCCCGACATGATCGGGATCAAGGTTTTAATTAAAGCTTCCTGTCTGTACCTGTGGCAGAGCTATTGGGCTTTTCCTCGTCCGGAGGGCTTTTCTGGGCAGAGAAAAGCCGAAATAAGAGGACTGTGCCGGAGTTGGAAAGGAAGGAGGTAGAGAATCAGACCGGATGTCATTCCTTCGCTATGCTTTGTGCCTAAAGTTTGAAGTGCCTAAAGTGCCTAAAATTGTAACTTTAGTTCACTTTAGACACTTTAGCTCATTTTAGGCACTTGACATTGTTGATTATCGTTTTAAGTTATTTCTTAAAGGAGGATTATTATGTATAAAAAATCGATTTTTTTGGTTTGTACTGTTCTATTTTTGATTATGGCCGCTGGGATTCCGGTTGGTGCTGCTACATCGATTGAGGTTGAGAACTACAGTTTTGAGCTTCCCGGCACCGGCAAAAAGGACATAGACCAAAAAGGTACAGTTCCAGGTTGGGCAAGAGTAGACCTGACCACTTCGGCAGGCGTGGAAGAAGGCTGGACACCCACCAATGGAACTTATACTGCCTTTATGGGTAAAAATGCCCTTATTTTCAACCTTACTGATTTTCTTATGATGGAAGGAGATCAGTTCGAGTTGATATTTGACGCCCGATCCACCTGGCAGGGTAACCATCTGTTAGGACAGCTATATTATGATGATGAAGGAAACCGCGTAGTATTCGCTTCTACAACTGTTGATTTGTCGGAACAATCTGTATATGGGACGTTTTTCGTTGACAGTAACGCTGTTGGTCATGCTATGACAGATCACAAGATTGGAATCCAATTCATACATGAATATGTGCCGGGCTTGACGCCTGACGATAATATATGGGCCGGCATTGACTATATTGATCTGATTCTTCTGACACCTCTTATGAGAGCTCAGAATCCCTTCCCGGAGCATCAGAGTTCATACGATAATACAAGTGTGACTCTTACTTGGGTGCCGGGCCCTAATGTACCTGCTGTGGACAGCTACCAGGTATATTTTAGCCAAAATTGGGCCGATGTTAATGACGGCTCTGCTGATGCACACAAGGGTTCGACTAACGCGGCGAGCTATCTGATTGAAGGTCTTGTCAAAAACGTAACTTACTACTGGCGAGTTGATACGGTCGTTGGAGCGGATACATATCGAGGCAATATCTGGAGCTTCGTAACCAAACCACTGATCGCCTTCAATCCCAATCCGGGTATTGACGCCACATTTGTGCCGTTGGATTCGGTTCTTAGCTGGAAGGCCGGTTCTGGTGCGCTTGAGGGGCACGTGGTATTCTTCAGTGACGATTTTGACAAGGTAAACAATGCTGCTGTAGGTACTTCTGGTCCAGCCCCGTTCAGAGCATATCTGACGAATCCAGCCGACACAAACTGGGCTCCTGAAGAAGCCGATCTCACCCTTGAAGTTTCCAAGACTTATTACTGGCGCATTGATGAAGTCGAATCCACTGCGCCGCAAACGATACACAAGGGCGAGGTCTGGCAGTTTACAACCGTACCGATAAAAGGACTCGGTAGTATCACGCGTGACGTGTGGGAGGATATCGATGGCCTCGCTGTTACCGATCTGACGAGCGATGTGAATTATCCGGATAATCCAAGTTTTACCGAGTATCCCACCAGCTTTGAAGCTCCGCACATGGCGATAGTAAATTATGGTTCTCGCATACACGGATGGCTCTATGTGCGCAACTCTGGCGAGTACACATTCTGGATCGCCAGTGGCGAGAATAGTCAACTATGGTTTGGCAGCCACCCTTCCACGGCATCTATAATTGCCTTCGTGGACAGCGAGGAAGGCAGGGAAGGCTGGACACAACCTCGCGAGTGGGATAAATACCCTGAGATACAGCAGTCCGATCCAATTTATCTGGAAGGCGGTGGTACGCTGTACTACATCATGGTGCTGCATAAGAAAGGCTCCGGCTACGATAACCTGTCAGTAGCCTGGATGGGCCCTGACAGCAATGGTCAACAAGAGATTATTCCCGGCACCAGTTTGATACGATTTGAGGATGTTACACTGGTGGGGGCTGGAGGCCCGATTCCGAATGACCAAGCAACGGATGTGCGCAAAGACACTGTCCTTAGCTGGGTATCTGGAGTATTTGCTGCTACACACGATGTATATTTTGGCACCGATTTTGATGTTGTTAGCGATGCTGCCAGAGGCAATGATCCGCTCGGTGTTCTCGTAAGCCAAGGCCAATCCACCAACACTTATGAGCCAGGAGTCCTCGAATTCAACGCAACCTACTATTGGCGTGTTGATGAGGTCAATGATACTCATCCCGATAAGCTGTGGAAAGGCAACGTTTGGAGCTTTACAGTAGGTAACTTTCTTGTTGTGGATGACTTTGAAGACTACAACGACGTCAGTAACAGGATATACGAAACCTGGGGTGACTACTTCATAAATAATACCGGCATGACTGTGGGGCATTTTGAACCTCCGTTTGCAGAGCAGAGTGTAGTTCACAGTGGTCGTCAATCTATGTACATGCGTTACGATAACGATGGTACCGTGAACGAGGGTACTAACTATGAGCAGGCCGGGACTCTGCTTTATTCTGAGACTGAACGCCAGTGGACAGATCCGCAGGATTGGACAGCGGAAGGCGTTGAGTCTTTAACGCTGTGGTTCAGAGGTATTCCAGCTTCCGTTGGCAGCTTTACAATCGGGCCGCCGATTGTGATGACCGCTGCTGGTGGAGATATCTGGGGTACGGCTGACCAATTCCATTATGCCTACAAGCTGCTTTCCGGTGTAGGAAGTATTACGGCAAAGGTGGTCAGCGTCAGTGACACTGACCCATGGTCAAAAGCGGGAGTTATGATCCGCGATTCGCTTGACCCTGGTTCTGCGAACGCTATGGTGGTCGTCACACCCGGTCAGGGAGTTTCCTTCCAGCGCCGTGTTATTGCTGATGCCGGTAGCGAGGATACTACAGAGGCAGGAATCACCGCTCCACAATGGGTGAAGTTGACTCGCAGCGGCAATACAATTACAGCCGAATATTCATCTAATGGATCTGACTGGGAAACATTGGGTGACCCGTTGATTATGCCTATGCTTCCGGAAATTTATATAGGCTTGTGCTTGACCAGCCATAACGCCAACGAAATGTGCACAGCCGAATTCTCTGATGTTAATCTGAACGGCACGATTACAGGTGATTGGCAATCGCAGGACGTTGGCATACGAAGTAACGATATTGAGCCGCTTTATGTGGTTCTGGATGATAGCGCAGGCAATAGTGTGGTAGTCAAGCATCCGGATCCGAATGTATCAACCATAGACAGTTGGACGGAGTGGAATATTCCGCTGACGGACTTTACCGGTGTGAATCTGCAGGCGATTAGTAAAATGTCAATTGGTGTTGGTGACAGGGCAAATACACAGCCTGGCGGTGCAGGTGATTTGTACATTGATGATATCAGACTGAATCGACCTTAATCAGCGGCATTACCTTGGTGGTTCGGCTAAGTAGTCGATGGTGATATTACATAGGTTCAGGGCCTATACATCAGTATAGGCCCTGTTTTTTAGTATCGAGGCATCAAGCCATTAGTTTCTTAAGCAGTGCACGCTGGAAGTGCAGGCGGTTCTCAGCCTGGTCGAACATAATTGAATTTTCTGATTCGGTGATTTCATCAGTAATCTCAAAGCCACGATAAGCAGGTAAACAGTGCATAATCTTCACGCCAGCCGGTGCAGACTTCAATAATTCAGTATTCACCTGAAAATATTTGAAGGCTTCTACGCGTTTCTTCTTTTGCTCCTCCTGGCCCATGCTTACCCAGGTGTCCGTATAAATCACATCGGCTCCAACAACAGCCTCGCGTGGGTCGTTAGTCTGCTTCACACAATCTGCTGATATCCGATTAGCTGCACTAATAGTTTCGGCATCAAGCTCATAGCCACTTGGTGACGCTACAGTCATTTTCATGCCGAGCTTGCTGCATGCAAAAGCG
Source organism: uncultured Pirellulales bacterium (assembly GCA_964593945.1). GTDB lineage: Bacteria > Planctomycetota > Phycisphaerae > Sedimentisphaerales > Anaerobacaceae > CAZRMQ01. The sequence goes on from CAZQKO010000116.1 coordinate 5,528, forward strand.
AGCGAACGGGCCACGTTATTACCGTCACCGATAAACGCGATTTTGATGCCTTCCAATCGGCCACAGTGCTCGCTAATGGTGAGTGCGTCCGCCATTGCTTCACATGGATGGGCCCAGTCAGTCAAAGCGTTTATCACTGGTACCGAAGAATACTCAGCCAGCTCAGTAACGGCGGAGTGCTCAAAAGTGCGTGCTACTATGCCGTGGACGTATCGGCTGAGCACGCGGGCTATATCTTTTATAGGTTCGCGTTTTCCTATGCCACCTATATCTTCGGGCTTGACAAAAATGACGGAGCCGCCGATGTCGGTCATGGCGACATGAAAGCTAATTCTGGTTCGCAGGCTCGGCTTTTCAAAAAGCATCGCTAAAGTTTTGCCGGCAAGGCACAAGTCACGTCCGCCGGACTTATATAGTTTCTTCAGGGTGCTGCTCTGTTGCAGCAATTCTTTTAGCAAATCAACCGAACAATCATTTATGCAAAGAAAATTTTCCATTTTTTTACACAACCCCGCAATAAATTGGGAAATTAATAACCCCCAGGACAGGCCTGGGGGCTAAACATTTTACATCACCGTATCGGCGACGGCTAAACTGTGTTAATCTGAACCTTTTCCAGTTTCTGTTAGAACGGCATCGAAGATTTCGACGGCCTGTTCTATCTGCTCTTTCGTGACAATCATCGGCAGCATAAACCGCAACACTGTACCTTGCGTACAGTTTATTCGCAATCCTTTCTCCAGGCATTTATCAACGATTTCTTTGCCGGGGCCTGTCAATTGCACGCCTATCATCAGGCCGATACCGCGAACACCATCTATAATAAAATGCTTTTGCTTCAGCTCGGTGAGCTTATCTTTAGCATATTGGCCGAGTTTGGCGGCATTTTCCATAAGATTATCTTCCTCTATTGTCTCTATAACAGCGATGGCTGCTGCGCAAGCAATGGCGTTGCCACCGAAGGTCGTGGCGTGCTTGCCGGGGACAAGTGACGCGGCGACCTCTTCCTTAGCCATCATTGCACCTATTGCCATGCCGCCGCCAAGGGCTTTGGCCATTGTCATAATATCCGGCTCAACGTCGAAGTGCTGGTAGCCGAACCATTTACCGGTCCTGCCGATGCCGGTCGTGACCTCATCTACGATCATAAGCGCTCCCTTTTGGTCGCAAAGCTCGCGTATCGCCTGTATATATTCCTTAGTGGCTAAATTGATTCCGCCCTCACCCTGTATCGGCTCGATTAAAACCGCTGCAACCTCATCGCTAAAAGCCGACTCCAGAGCGGTGACATCATTAAAAGGCACGTAGATAAAACCCGGCAGCAATGGTAGAAGGCCCTCGTGATGCTTTGGCTGAGCGGTCGCTGTGAGAGTTGCGAAGGTTCGACCGTGGAAGCCGCCCTCAGCGGTGATAAATTTATATTTTTCTTTTGGAGTGTACAGACGCGCTAATTTCATCGCCGCTTCGTTGGCTTCGGCGCCGCTGTTGCAGAAAAAGCATTTCCCACCGAAAGCCCGCTCGCTTAAGAGCTTCGCCAACTTGCCCTGCGGCTCGGAGTAGAAAGTATTATCTATATGCAGCAGCTCACCGGCCTGCTTGCGGATAGCCTCAACGACCTTGGGGTGACAATGCCCTATGCTGCTGACTGCCCAGCCGGGAAACATATCGAGTATTTTGTTGCCATCGGCGTCGTACATGTAACAGCCCTGTCCCTTGACTATAACTCGCGGTAGCCGGCCATAGTTAGCGATAACGTATTTATCAAACAATTCAATTGTCTCCTTTGTTGTCATTTTTCGTATCTCGTATCTCCTGACTCGTAATTCGTTTTAACAAATCTTTGTTATGGTCTATTTTTTACAATTTCTGTACCGACGCCTCTTACGGTATAGATTTCCAGAAGCAGCGAGTGTTCGATCCTGCCGTCGATAATATGTGCCTTTTTAACATCGCCGTCCAAAGCCGTCAGACACGCCTCGACCTTAGGCAGCATCGCATTGGTGATAACGCCGGCATCGATCATATCCTTAATCTGCTCCTCATCTAAGCTGGAGACCCAGCTTTCCGGGTCATCGATATTGGTTCGGATACCGTGCGTGTCACTTACCACTACCAGCTTTTCAGCCACGACCGCTGCTGCTACCTTGCCCGCGGCGCTATCGGCGTTAACGTTGAGCTTTCCACCGGCTTTGTCTATTGCCACCGATGCGACAACCGGTATGGTACCAGACCCGCAGAGGGTCTTCAGCAGGTCGGCATTAACGTTGGAAATCCGGCCAACCAATCCGAGGTCGAGTTTTCGCCCATCTTTGCTGACCAATCTCAAAGGCTCGGCAAACAATGCACAACTGCTCAGCGAATGCAGCCCCATAGGCTTACAGCCAAGCTCAGTAAGGGTCTGACAGATGGGAGCATTGACTTTGTGCACTAAGGTGTGCTCTGCTATGTTCATGGTTCGCTCATCGGTATATCGGCGTCCCTGGACCCAAACCGGCTCAAGCCCAGCCTCGTTCATCGCTTTGGTAATAGCCTTTCCGCCGCCGTGAACGATGATGGGCTGCATCCCCACGGTAGCCATAAAGGCGACATCGGTCAGCAGCTTCTTTTGCAGACAAGCATCTTCGAGCACGCTTCCGCCGAGCTTTACCACCATAATTCGTCCGCGAAAGCTGCGGATATATTCCATGGCTTCTATTAGCGCCCCAGCTTTTGCAATAGCTTCTTGCACCTCAAACAGCTCCTTAAAACAGCGTTTAAGAAAATAAGAAGTTTATTGATAGTCAGGCCATCCGTCAAGCTATATTTAGTCCTGGATTTACATTGAGGGCTCTTTCAGTTAGATTGCTGACAGCCGTCCCCAAGCAATACCTAAGATTACCAACAGACGTGAGGTGCATTTTTATCGATAACATTATGCGGTTGTGCATTGACATTCATAAAAAACAAAGTAGAATTACTTGCTTCACGACGTGGCTTAAACCAAGTCCTGAATATTCACTAATCCTTTTTGAGA
>CAZQKO010000117.1:0-8484 GCA_964593945.1 uncultured Pirellulales bacterium
GTTGTTATCGAATTGGAGATGAGCGATTATGGCTGGTATGTTTTATTCACTGAAGGAGGCAGCCGCGAAGCTCAGCATGACAGAGCAGGAAGTAAAAGAGTTAGCCAGGCAGGGCAAGTTGCGTGAGTTTCGTGACGGCTCCAATTTACTGTTTAAGGTTGACGAAGTAGAAGCTTTGATGGCTGATACAGGTATTGCAGTATCTCAAGGTGAGCCGCTTCCATCGGAAGAGCCTGAAGAGTTTGCAGAAGCTCCGGAATCCGAACTAACATTTGAGCCGGAGGAAATGGGAGAAGCTGAGCCGGAGCCAGAGGCGGAAGAAGAAGCATTCGAGCCGCCTATTGAGCCTGAAGAGGAAATAGCAGGAGAAGAAATAGAGGAAGAAGCAGGAGAAGAAATAGGAGAAGCAGCGGAGGAAGCAGAAGCAGCAGCAGAGGAAGAAATTTTATTGGCGCCGGAAAGCGGGGCACCGGCAGCGGAGGGTGATTTAACCGGTGCTGACACCGCCCTGACCGGTGAAGGAGTCAACGTACTTGGCGAAACGGACCGTGATTATCAGCTTACAGACGATACTTTGGCTGAAACAACAATCGCACCGGGAACAGGCGGCACCGCAGGCATAAGCGGCACAACCGGTGAGGCCTTGCTGGAAGAGATTGAAGATGATGTTAGCCTGGATTCTTTCGGCAGCGGCTCAGGACTGCTCGACCTTTCGCTGCAGGCCGATGACACCTCATTAGGTGGTATTCTTGACGAAATTTACACAGCTGAGGGTGGGGAGGAAGGTCAGGAATCAGACGAGCCTGCTTCAGCAATGGACATTGTTGCTGAGGCCGAATCTGCAGCGGGCGGAATTCCGGAAGAAGATCTGATCGGTCCAACCCCCGTAAGCGTGGCCCCGATGGTTGCGACGATGGCTCAGCCATATATCGAGGCTCAGCCGGACGCCATTAGCAACTCGTTGGGCATTATGTTGTTTCTGCCGCTGTTGGCACTTGTTTATGCGGGGATAGTAACTGTCGCTGCGCTTAGAGATGTAATGCCTACAATTCTCGGTAAGATAAAAACGCCGTATATTGGCTTATACATCATGGTTGGCTTTTCAGTAGCGGCACTTTTAACATTCGGCGTAAGTTTTATGCTTAGTGGCGGCATCAGTACAGCCGGCACAAAGGAAAAAAAGCCGAAAAAGCCTAAAGAGAAAAAGCCCAAAAAAGAGAAAAAAGCTAAAAAATCGAAAAAGACGGCTTCGTGAGAATCTGAGGATTAACCTTCAGAAGAACAATTCATCATCGATTCTTTAAGTAGATTAATCCGCCTACGGCGGATAAAAATCTTTCCTGCGAAGATATTTCCTCAAAAGAGGCAATTTTAATCTTACTCGTTTTCTTTTTGGACAGGCCAAAAAATCGTATCGCCATTATCTCTCCACTTGGCAACTCGTCCGTCCCTATTTTTTCCAGGTTCACCGCCATCATCGGTAAAATTATAGCTAAAGCTGTAGAGGATAAAATCGTCATCTGTCCTTTTATAAACCAGTGGCTTATTGCTGAAAGAATCCATCGGCAATTCTTTTAAATACCCTGCCGTGACCAGTTCATTTAGGTTTGCCGGGTACTCATTTTTCTCCAGTCGATACTGTTTAAGTGCCAAAATCGTTACTGTCGATTCATGTGTGACTTTAGCCCGATATACTATTTCAGAAGCCCGGTCCAAAGCAGGCATAAAGTAATGTAATAAAAAGTACCTGTATTCAGGCAGGGAAAAGAGCATTTTGTCAGCGCTGCCAAGCTTGCCAATATGTTTTTCATATGGGGTTATTTTTGCATTTTTGGCACATCTATTATAAAACTCGTTGGCCTTAGACACTGTTTCATCACGTCTTGCATGTATAATGCTTACAGCAGTTGAAAGAGGCGTGAGCAGTCTGAGATCCTTCCACATTTCAAAATCATTTTCATTATCCATCAACCAGTTCCATCTTTGAGGAATCAGGTGGCCGCCGCCAGGACCTCCATCGGTAAATACGTTCTGTACTATATTCAGAAATGCCAGCCTCTCACCTTCCATGTTCATCAGTGGATAACCTTGTTGATAAACTTCAGACAACTGCTGCTGGATTTGCTTTAGGTCGGTTGTCGGAATATCCGTGGTTGCTAAGATATTCATGATTTGCTCGTGAGCAAGTGCGCTGATAGCCAACCCCACCAACTGTTCGATAATCGTTCCTTTTCCCTGCCAATGACTGCCGGCTCGTGCAAGAGCAACGCAGTCTTCAAGTGCCTGATGTGTTTTTCCTTCTCTTAGATTGATGCGGCAGTGCCATATACCGAGCCTGGCGAGATCTTTGATCCTGCTAAAGTTCGGTAAAACGATTTCCCACAAGTTTTTTTTCTCATTGTTTGGATCACATTCATATTCTCTATAGCAATATGACTTCGAGCTGCCAGCCTTAAATTGCCGCCAAGCGGCTTCGTTTTTTCTAATCCAGGGGCTGAGATATTCATATTCGGGATTTGATAGCGCAATTCGAGCGGTCTTTGGCAAATTGTTATAACGCTTCATCCATTCGTGAAGCACCGCAACCGAAACAGCTTCAAAGAAATTAGGCGGAACCTTGTTCTCTTTTACCCACTCCGTAAACGGGGCGTCTGGAAAGCCGGTAACTACTGGAACCACAGTATTGTAGCCAGGCTCCGTCACCGGCCCATTCTGCTTTACGGCTTCGATAATATGTCTCGTCATTGATCCAAATGTGGTATATAACGGTGCTAACGTCCCTTTGAAAACGGGAACCGAATTGTACCGGAAACATTTGAAAATTACGGCTTGCTGCTCAGCAGAAAGATTGTCCCAGTGCTTTTGGTTGTTCTGAATCCATTCAAGAATCTGAGCCTGTTCATCTTCGCTTAAATCTGTAAATCGAAATACCTCCTCCAATTTTCCCCGTCTATCACGATAGAAAATAAACTCCTCTACAACTCCACCTTTGACAGGCTCTATGTAAAGATTGATGGCTTTTTCATAATAAGGCCAGGCATTATCTTCATTTCGAACTTGTGGTCGACTCATCTGATTAAACAGTGCCAGGTAGTCAACTCTAATTGCCGGTTTGCCGGTTAAAAACCAGACAGTATAAACAATAAAGCACAAAATCAGGATGCCGATGGTCTGAAGAGTTCGCACAACGACGGTTCGCCAGAGTGGTCTGCAGCGTTTCTTTGCTCGGCGTAATAAAACCGCAAGCAACTCCAAATCGCCAAACTCTGCTATTAACTGCTGAGCTTTTTGCTCCTTCTCCTGGTCGATGGCGCAACTTTTCAGCTCATCTTCAAAATGCGCCGCCAACTCTGCCTGTACATCCTGCCGCACTTTCCTGCGATATCGCATCTTTTTAATCACCAGCTTTATAAACTCAACAGCACATGCAGGAAGATTTTGCGACTCTATTTTTTTATGTTCCTTTGCCATAATAACCTCGGTTTTCGTCTTGTATATCACCGGGTAAGAATCCCCAAATAAATTTGGGGGCTAAACATGGTTTACGCCGGCGTGAGTGCTCCGCCGAAGACAAGATTCAGGCCGGCTGTCAGTTCTTTAAGTTGCGCCTTTTGCTTTGCCAATTCATCTTTGCCCTTGCTGGTGATTGAGTAGTATCTTCTTTTTCTGCCGGAATCCGCATCTTCCCACTTTCCTTTTACGAGCTTTCTGGCCTCGAGATTATAAAGCAGTGGATAGAGCGTTCCTTTGCCGAGCGTCAGGACCTCACCGCTTCGCTGCTCGATAGCCTGGCTCAGCTCGTAACCATACATTTGGCCGCGAGAGAGAATTTCCAAGACAACCACCGGAGCTATACCTTTTAACAATTGACTTTCAAACTTCATAAATACCTCCTATTTTTGTATTGCGTATATCGTATTGCGTTTATTTGTTTTAGCATTTGTTATTGGTTATATTATTTATTTTGCTTTACATATTATGTTATACATACCATGTGATGTCAATCAAAAAATAAAAAATTTATAAATTTTTTTGGGAGTAAGCTGCTATAGGCAGATAGGGGGTGATTAATACCTTTATGGTTTTAATTTCCTTGAAAAGTAACATTTTGGCCATAAAATGTTTCAGGATTTGCTTGATGATTATGCTTATCCGTTCGTATATAAAAAAAGGATAGACGAAAAATTTGGAGCAGTGGCTGAGTGGTTTAAAGCGACGGTCTTGAAAACCGTTTTACCCTTTCGGGTAACGGGGGTTCGAATCCCTCCTGCTCCGTTTTGTTCGTCTTGCTTATTGCGCCCCGCGTATTGCGTTTTGGTGGTAGCCTCAAACCGGCAGTACTGGCGGATTAGGGATCACCATGTCTCAAATTTCCACTTGAATATTCGATTTATTAGTATATCTTTCTTGTAGCGGATGTTCCCTGGTTTTTCGGAACGGAGAGTAAACTGATAAAATCTTGCAAGGAGATAAACACATGTTATTAAAACACGACCACAAATATTTTGTTATACGAATTATGACAACCTTTTTTGGCCTTTTCCTAATTGTGTTTTGCTTGCCTGCTCTGGCTTTAGCTCAAACAGATGCAAACTCTACGCCTACGGATAAAGCTGCTGGTTCCGGAATTTCCAATCCCCTAATCGAACAACGTGCCGACCCCTGGTGTATGCGGCATACGGATGGTTTCTACTATTTCACCGCAACAGTTCCTGCATACGACCGCATTGAGCTGCGTCGCGCCTCTACCATTGCTGGCCTTGCCACAGCCGAGGCCAAGGTCATCTGGCGTAAGCACGAAAAAGGCCCGATGAGCTACCACATCTGGGCTCCGGAGATACATCACATCAACGGCAAATGGTATATATACTTCGCAGCCGGCCGGGCTGAGGATATATGGGCAATCCGTATATATGTCCTCGAATGCTCCGCCTCCAATCCGCTCGAAGGCGAGTGGGTCGAAAAAGGCCAGCTCAAGACCAACTGGGAATCCTTCTCCCTCGATGCCACCACCTTCGAACATCGCGGCGTCCGCTACCTCGTCTGGGCTCAAAAGGATCCCAAAATTCAGGGCAATACCAACCTCTATATCGCCAAGATGGATACACCGTGGTCTATTACCGGTGAGCAGGTGATGATTACCAAGCCGGAGTATCCCTGGGAGCAAATCCTTTTCTGGGTCAACGAAGGCCCCGCCGCCCTTATCCGTAACGGACGTGTTTTTATCAGCTATTCAGCCAGTGGGACCAATCATAACTACTGCATGGGGCTTCTAACTGCTGATGAAGATGCGGACCTGCTAGATGCAAAATCATGGCAAAAGTCACCGGTTCCGGTTTTTAAAAGCTGCCCAGCCAACAGCCAGTACGGTCCAGGCCACAATAGTTTCACTATTGCTGAGGATGGCAAGACGGATTTGCTTGTCTATCACGCACGCAATTATAAGGATATCGTGGGCGACCCACTGCACAATCCCGACCGCCATACACGGGTACAGATACTCCACTGGAAGCCCGATGGCACGCCCAGCTTCGGCGAACCCGTCCTCGATGGTCCATTGCCAAAATAATATCGTAGATAAAATCTACAATTTCTTTGTCATTGCGAGCGAAGCGAAGCAATCTTAAAATGTTACACAGAAGATTGCCACGGCCCTTTGGGCCTCGCAATGACTTTTGTAAATCTTTGTAGTGTAGGCTTTTAGCCAACGGTGATTGGAAATCCGGAGAAACAGGACTAATGGCTGTATCAGACGAGTTCATAAACTATGTAATTGATCAGCTTGCGGTCTGGGCCGACGTGTCTGCTCGCAGGATGTTCGGCGGTGCTGGCCTATATTGTGATGGGGCGATGTTTGGGCTCATCGCTGACGATGTTGCCTATCTGAAGGCCGATGACTCCAATCGAGAAGATTTCGTCAAGGCTGGTTCATCTCCCTTCAATCCGTATCCGGACAAAGTAAAAACAGCCATCATGTCCTATTATGAAATTCCTGCAGATGTCCTTGAGAATCCGGATGAGCTGGCCAGATGGGCGGAACGTTCTCTGGCCATCGCACGAAAGAAGTGAATCCAACCGGCCTTGTTAAAAGCCGCTGGTGAGTTTGTTTTTATGCAAAAGAAAAAGCAAAGGATTATAAGGCTTATCATCGGTGCGTTGGTTCCCGTTCCTATAGCCGCAATGGTTGTTTCAATTGGCTGGGAAAGCGTCTGGGGTCATGGGATAATTGCCCTGCTTTTCTTCTATCTATTTATGATTCTTTTGGGGTATTGGCTTGTAGGGATAAGATCCATAGGTTACAGCCTTATAATGGAATTTGTGGTATTACGCATTAAGTTTATTAGAAGTCACATCATCTTGTATACACTGTTTAGTGCAGTAGGTCTTGGTTTTTGCACTGTAATACCTTTCCGGCGTCTGGGTGATCCGGGAAATCAAATATTGCTTTTTTAGGATTCTTTACAGGAGCTGTAATGGCATTGATATTGTATCCGCTTACCAGAGCAAATTTGCATAACAAGGAACTTAACTCGGTCGGCCTGAAAGAGCAGCCGGTGAGTCCGCCGTTACAACAATAGTAAACTTTAGGTTGCTTACGCATCTCGCTTGCAGAACATTTCCTTTATTGCAGAACCACGTCATATTGTAACTATTTCACATTTATATCTACAAAATTGTAATTTTTTGCAATTATTCTACGATTTTGTTATGATATTGCGGTTTTTGGAGAGAGCAGAAATTATGAAGGTAAAAGTTGCAAAAGAAGTTAAGCTTTTAAGCGATATATCGAAGGCTTTTGCCGAATCGCTTAATCTCGAAGAAACATTAAAATCTATATTCCACTCGCTGGACATGCACCTGAAACTACGCAGGGGAACCATCACTTTGCTCGACCAGGATACTGAGCTAATTAATATTAAGATAGCTCACGGCCTTAGTGAAAAATCAAAAAAAATGGGTAGCTACAAGGTTGGCGAAGGCATAACGGGAATGGTGGTGCAAAGCGGCAAAGAGATTGTTGTTCCTGATATTTCTAAAGACCCTCGCTTTCTGTACAAAACCGGGCCGAGAGGACGTGGAAAGGGTCAGAAAATAGCCTTTTTCTGTGTTCCCATCAAGCTGGAAGGTAAAACCATCGGTGCGTTGAGCGTTGATAAGCAGGCCGGCAGTAAAGATGATTTTCAATATAGTCTCAGGCTCCTGAACGTTATTGCTACGATGGTGGCACAGGCGGTGAAACTGAATAAACTTTTTGAGTCCAAGCGCAAGCAATTGCAGGATGAGAATGTGCGTTTGCGTCAGGAATTAAAAGCTCGATTCAATATACACAATATGGTCGGCAGCAGCAACGCGATGCAGGAGGTCTATCGGCTTATCGAGCAGGTTGCCGATAGTAATGCCACGGTGCTTATCCGCGGCGAAAGCGGGACGGGCAAAGACCTCGTCGCTCACGCAATTCATTATAACAGTCCAAGGGCAGACAAGCCTTTCGTGAAAGTGAACTGTACGGCGCTGCCGGAGACACTGTTGGAAAGCGAGCTTTTCGGGCACGAAAAAGGCGCCTTTACCGGCGCTACCGAGCGAAAATTAGGTAGGTTCGAAAGAGCGCACGGCGGAACAATCTTTCTCGATGAGATAGGGGATTTCCCGCTGAATCTGCAGGTAAAACTTCTTCGTATTATTCAGTTCAAAGAGTTTGAAAGACTTGGTGGGATGGAAACTCTTAAAACAAATGTCAGAATAATCGTCGCGACGAACAAAAATCTTGAAGAGCACATTGAGAAGGGTCTTTTCCGCGAAGACTTCTACTATCGAATAAATGTCTTTCCCATTTATCTGCCGCCGCTGCGGCAGCGCAAGGATGACATCATGCTGATGGCGGATTGTTTCCTTGAGAAGTTGGCAGCCGAGAACAATAAGCGAATCAGCCGGATTTCAACTCCTGCAATTGAAATGCTCACCAGGTACCATTGGCCGGGCAACGTAAGAGAGCTGGAAAATTGCATCGAAAGGGCGGTTTTGTTATGTGATGGATATGTCATTCGTTCCGAGCATTTGCCGCCATCGCTTCAAATGATAAAAAAGACAGGCCCTGTAGCCAAGAGGTCTTTGGTAGAGATAGTTGAAAATACCGAGAGAGAGCTTATTGTTGATGCTCTGAAGAAGTCCGGCGGCCAGCAGCGCAAAGCCGCTCATGATCTGGGTATCACAGAACGCATCCTCGGCTATAAGATTAAGAAGTACAAAATCTATCCGAAGTATATCTAATCCATTAGTGCATACAATTTTGTAGATTATATCTAAAAAAACTACTTATTTGTAGTTTCCTCATTTTTCTCCCTAAACAACCGACATCCATAACATCTTGAGGTATAAGCTATTACAACTGTTTAACAGATATAGTGTATTTTGGCATGGCAATTGCTCAAATAAAACAATCGATGATATTGCTTTTGAGTTGAGTATCACACAATCAGAAAACTG
>CAZQKO010000118.1:0-8323 GCA_964593945.1 uncultured Pirellulales bacterium
AACCTTTGTTGCTTTTTAACTCCGATCTCCCCAGCATAACAATCCTTTTTGCCCCATATACAGACCGGTGTTCCTGCTCCATGATGTATTTTGATACGTTACGATTTTCCTGTCAAATAATTTTTTTGCAAAAGCTGACAAATCTTAAACATCGTTCCAGCCGGAATGGAAAGAAACAGCACAGCAGCTTAATTGTAAGCAGTAATAATTACGCCACATTTTATTTTTAAATTTTCATCGCTTCAGAAAGACTGATTACCTTGGCAGCTGTCGTTAATTTAATCCTTTCCTTTCTATATCCGTTGTCTCAGAACATTTTTTATTACGGTCGGCCTTTTTATCGACAGATTAACTGCCTCTAACAGTGATAAATCATCTATACAGTCGGGCACCATATATAAGGCCTATAATTACGGGATATGGTTGATAAAAAAGCATTTTTTCGTAATAAAATATGATTATTGAGCGTCTAATTATATGGAGTTTCATGGGAATTCGTATGCTTATTCTGCATAGATTTTGTGTTATTACTTGTTCCTATTGTCGCAATATCGTTTTTGAAGGCTCTCTGAGGGGCCAAAAGGTAGATAAAAGCGGCAGATAGCACTTTGTTTGACATAACTTACTTTTTTATCTATACTTAGTGGTATATATGGATTTTGTTCTGATATAGGCGGACGGAAATGAAAACACGCGCACGTAAGAGCAGGAGCAACAAGAAAAGGCTGGGGGAATTGCTTTGTGAACGAGCATATCTTGATGATACACGCCTCAAATTCGCGCTCACGGAGCAAAAGGTTGAGCGTCTTCCGTTGGGCCAGATTTTGCTTAAGCTTGGTTATATAACGCAAGCTCAGTTGAATGAAGCACTTGCGCTTCAGGCAGGGATAGCAAAGATAGATTTAACCGACATTACAATAGGCTCTGATATTATCTCTTTAGTACCAGCCGATTTGGTAAGTAAATACAGTATTCTACCATTATGGAAAGACGATGGCCGATTGGCTGTAGCCATGACGGACCCATTCCAGCCAAGGATTATTGAGGATCTGCGGCTCGTAACCGGCAAATCAGTGCTACGGTATTACGCCGAACCTGTGCAAATGGAAAATTCGATATTGAAATTCTACGGCAGTAGTGTGGCGAGAATGATGGATAACCTCGTACCGGCTGAACAGCAAGCCGAGGATAAAATGGACAATGGCGATTATTCACCTGCCAAGCTGCATGAATTGGCCAGAGAGCCGTCTTTGGTTAATCTTGTGAATTTGGTAATTTTCGAGGCGATTGAGGCACGTGCAAGCGATATACACATCGAGCCGTTTGAGCACGCAGTAAAGATAAAGTACAGGATTGACGGCATGCTCGTGGAGAAGACGCCTTCGTCGAAAAGACTTCAGGCAGCGATTATATCCCGCATCAAGATTATGGCAGATATGAATATAGCCGAGCGTTTTGTACCGCAGGATGGGCACATCGAATTTATGGGTAAGAATGGAAAGATTGACATTCGTGTCTCAACTGTTCCTACGGTGTATGGCGAAGCCGTGCAGCTTAGACTCTTGGATAGGTCCGCATCGCTGATTAAACTTGAGGATTTGGGAATGAATCCCCAGAGCCTGGATGGTTTTACTAAATGCCTGCACAAAACACATGGAATTGTGCTTGTCACAGGGCCGACAGGCTGCGGTAAGACAACGACACTTTACGCATCATTACACAAGATATATTTGCCATCTGTGAAAATGATAACAATCGAAGATCCTGTTGAATATCGGCTTGAGGGTATCAATCAGATGCCGGTTAATCCGAAAAGAGGATTGACCTTTGCTACGGGTCTGAGACATATACTGCGACATGACCCGGATATTATAATGGTTGGCGAGATTCGAGATAGAGAGACCGCAGATATAGCGATTCGCGCTGCATTAACCGGGCACCTTGTTTTCTCTACGCTTCACACAAACGATGCAGCAGGAGCGGTTACGAGACTGATTGATATGGGAGTTGAGCCGTTCTTGTTAGCCAGTTCGTTGGAAGCGGTATTAGCTCAAAGACTGGTTCGTAAGATTTGTCTGAAATGCAAAAAGCCTTACAAACCAGACGAGCACATAATTAGTAACATAAATGGCTCAGGGGAAATTAAGCCTGACACTAAGTTTTATCATGGTGTCGGCTGTAATGAGTGTAGCCAGACAGGCATGAGTGGGCGAGTGGGAATGTTTGAGCTGCTTAGAATGACCAGTAAACTGCGTGACTTGATAGCAGCAAAACCGACGACCGACCAGATTATAAGGGCAGCACCATCAGACCATATCAGCATGGTACATGATGGGATTTCCAAGGTGTTGCACGGTATTACAACTCCTGAAGAAGTTTTCAGAGTGGCCAAGAGCATAGGTGACGAATGATAAGAGCTGAGGTGGCAGAGCTTAGGTTTTAATTGGAAGGAGTATTTTTTGGGCGAGTTCTTCTATAAGGCGGTTGACAAGGCTGGTGAGCACGTCACAGGCGTAATAGAAGCGGCTGACCGCAGAAGCGCCGTTGCTGCCTTAACTGGTGAAGGCCGATTTGTGATAGAGCTTGCCGAAAAGGCTCAGATGTGGCGCATCACTGACGAGAAGAAAGTATCACTGGATTTGACCGGCTTTTTGAGATTTGGATCGAGAAGGGTTACCAGCAAAGATGTTTTGGCTATTACTTCTCAATTAAGTACCGCTTTGCAGGCAGGACTTCCTCTATTGAATGGACTTGTGCTTATTCGCGAGCAGCAGCATAAGACAGCAATGAAAGAAATGCTTGGCGATCTTGTGCAGGCGGTAAGCTCCGGGCAATCACTTTCAGAAGCTATGGCCAAACACGGGAAAATTTTTAGTCCATTGTATTTGTCGATGATAAAGGTCGGCGAAACGGGCGGGATTCTCGAACAGACGTCAGCTCAGTTGGCAGCGATATTAACACGGGATGAGAAAATAAAGACAAACATGAAAAATGCCTCGGCATATCCGATTTTTGTCCTCTGCCTTGGCATTGTGTCGGTGGTTATCGTCCTGACATCAATATTGCCGAGGATTATACAAACGATAGGAGGCGGAATGCCGGCGATGCCATTACCGACCAGAATACTGATGGGATTGAGCAGTTTCCTGCGAGGTTTGTTTACATCGTTTTTCGGCTGGGTTGTTATTGCCTTGATTACAACCGGCTTATATTACCTGATCAGGTGGACAAGGTCTGAGGGTAAGATCAAATGGGATGCTTTCAAGCTGAAAGTGCCGGTTTTGGGTTCGGTCTTACGGACAATAGCAGTAGGTAGATTTGCTCGAACGCTTGGTGCTCTGACCAAAGGAGGTGTGATTATTTTGGAGGCTCTTGGTGTTGTTCGCGATACACTTGGAAATGAGCTTTTAGGCAGGGAAATAGATAACGTAGCTGAAGAAGTCAAGCATGGCAAGTCTCTGGCTGAGCCTTTGGGCGAATCGGGTTTTTTCCCGCCTTTGCTTGTGCAGATTGTCGCGATTGGCGAGCAGACCGGTAAACTCGATGAGTTGTTACTCAACGCAGCGGATACTTTTGATGCGGAGGCGGACTCGGCGATGAACAGATTTATGGCAATCTTTCCGGCGGTTTTGATATTGCTGCTGGCTTTAGTGATAGGTTTTATTATAACGGCGACCTTACTGCCGATTGTGGTAATGGAACTCGGTGGCGGAGGATTTTAAAGGCGATTTGTCCCGACCTGTCGGGACAGGAGACAATATTTGTAAAGCGATTTTTTAGGAAAGGCTGGCCAAATGAAACAGAAGGAGAGAACTCGTGCTTCGCAGAGCAGTAAAAGAGGAGCATTTACCCTTGTGGAACTGCTTGTAGTAATTTTGATCATTTCTATGCTCGCTGCGTTCGTGGCACCAAGGATGTTCAAGGGACTTGGCAAGGCTAAGGCCGACATAGCAAAAGCAAGGATAGCAATTATTGAGAATTCGCTAGCCAGGTTTTATCTTGATTGTGGTCGATATCCTGACGACTCAGAGGGTCTTGGAGTGTTGTTAGTGCCACCTGGGGATGCTGAGGACAGGTGGAACGGCCCGTATCTGAAACAAAGTGATTTAATCGATCCGTGGAATAATCCGTACATCTATGTCGCAGAAGGCCAACTCAATCCAGGCAGTTTCGATTTGGTATGTTTAGGCGCCGACGGCATGGATGGTGGCGAAGATGACAACGCTGATATATATAACGATTAGCGGGTACAGGATATACAAAAATGAGCTAAAGTGAGCTAAAGTGAGCTAAAGTTATAATCCATAATCCCCGCTTCCGCGGGGACAGGCTTGCCCCTGCGAAGGCAGGGGGCACTTTAGTCACTCCAAATTTTAGTCACTTTATACTTTCGGATTTATCCGAGAAGCAATATATGAGATACGATATACGAGATACGAAATACGGCTTTACCATCGCGGAGCTGCTGATGGTGGTTGTTATCATTGCGCTTATTGGTGGTGTCGGCGGTGGGCTTTATGTAGGGACATATAAGAGAATTTTAGTCGAAAGGGCGGCACGTGATTTTGTGCTGACCGCCAAATATGCAAGAATAATGGCAATAGAGAAGCAAAAACCATACAAATTGAGCTTGGATGTCGTTAATGGCAGGTTCTTTTTAACCACTTCGCAATGGAGTGAGCAGACCGAACAGTTTGAGTCGGTAATTGTTAAAGACCTTTATTGTAGGCCGGTTGCGTTCGAGGGTGAGGTTGGATTTGAGGATATTAGAATTGCACCGGTTGGAACGGAGGAAACGTTTGAAAGCGAGCAGACGGAAGAGGGTGAGCAGGTGATAACTTTTTCGCCCGATGGAACGGTTCGTCCGGCGGTAATTCAGATAGGTGACGGCCAAACACATTACGCCATAGCTATTAGTGGTGCAACAGGCAAGGCAAAAATTACTTTCGGTACAACCGAGAATGTGACGGCTGGGACTATTGATTTGGATGCGGAATAACTATGTGCGCGAGAAGATGCACAACTCGTACTTCGCAGCGAAACGCTGCTTCGCAGAGTAGCGAAGGTTTTAATCTGGTTGAGACAATGGTGGCCAGTATCATCCTTTCAAGTGCTGTTTTAACAGTTGCGACAATAAGTTCAAAAGCTCTGACCGGAACGAGACTCAACAGACAATATGAGGCTGCAGCGTCATTGATTGATAAACAGCTCGCTTTGGTGGATTATATCGGTATCGATGCATTCGTAGAATCAGGGCAAACAGAAGGCGTTTTTGAGGAGGTTGAGCCGGGATACCACTGGGAAATTACTACTGAGTATCAGGGTATCGATAGTCTATATCTGGTGACTATAACGGTTACATGGATGGATAGAAATCGTCCCTACAAAATGGTTGCGCAAACCATGTTCGATGGGATAAGCACGTATGCTACTGTTAGTACAGCGGCAGAGTGAGCTTGAGCCTTTGGATTAAGAAAAATGTATTTGAGAAAAGCCGGTTTTACATTGGTAGAAGTGTTGGTAGCCTCGACTATAGGGGCATTCATTGCCTTGGTAGCTGTAGGTGCGTTAAGAGCTGTTACGGCCAGCGCAGTGCTGGTTGAAAACAATATTAACGCAGCAGCCGAATTACGGTTTGCAGCAAATATGATTTCTCGGGACCTGATGAATCTGTACCGTGATCCGAACTACACCAATACAAGATTCATCGGTTTGGCTGAAGAATCAGAACAGGGTTATATTAGTTATCTGATTTTTTACACTGTCAGCAGGATAAAAGCCAGGAATGGTCAGCCTGAAGGCGATGTTTACGAGGTGGGATACAATTTAGTAACAGAGGAAGAGAAGTCGGTTTTGATGAGGCGGTACTGGCCATATCCAGACAAGGAGGAAACCGAACTGCATGGGGTTTTAACTGTGCTCGCCGAGGATATTGATATTTTTCAGATTAGGTACTACGACGGAGAAGAATGGTCTTATGAGTGGCCGGAAGAAATGGAGGTTTTGCCTCAGTTGGTTGAGGTAAATATAGCAGCAAGACAACAAGGAAAAGCAAAACCGATTTCGGAATCTTTTATGGTGAATTTCGTCAGGACCGCAAGTATGGCAGGTATTACGACGGAAGGTGGTCAAGAAGAAACCCAAGGCGGTGCAGGAAGATAAGCAACAAATCCGGATGGCCTGCCCGCCGTACCTTGTCCGAAAGCAAAATTGACCTTCGCAGGGCACTATGGGCAGGCGGGTGATTTGGTTGATACTATGAGTATTAAAGCTGATAAAAAAGGGCTTGTTCTTGTAGCGGTGCTATGGCTGATGGTCATGCTCATAGCTATTGCTGCAACTGTCGGACGCAACAGCAGGCTCGATATGAAGGTCAGCCTCTCAACGATGGAGGAGCTTAGATGCAAGTGGGCCTGCCGGGCGGGAATAGAAAAAGCTATCGGTATTCTTTATGAAGATCCGAGGGAGAGTGACAGCCTGGCGGAGTTGTGGAGTGATAACGACGAAGATTTTAATGATATCACCCTGGAAAGATGCAGGTTTACCGTCCAGGTCGTTGATGAAGCAAGCAAGCTGAATATAAACACTGCTACCAAAGAACAGCTCATGGTGCTACCGAACATGTTAGAGGAGGTGGCCGATGCGATAATTGACTGGCGTGACACGGATGACACACCGGGTCCGACAGGTGCTGAAGCAGGGTATTATGAGAATCTGCAATATAGATATATGGCGCGGAACGGTCCTTTCAGAACGTTACGTGAGCTGCTCTTGGTCAAGGGCGTTACGGAAGAGCTGTTTTTCGGTGAAGATACAAACTTCAACGGCCAGTTGGACTACAATGAGAGAGATGGTGATGCAAGCCCACCACATGATGATGAAGACAGCGAGCTGGATCCGGGCTGGATTGCGTATTTGACGTGCTACTCATACGACAATAATACCGATGCCGCCGGCAACAGCAGGGTCAATATCAATCAGGCCGATGAAAACCAATTGGTAAATTCTCTTAGTATAACAAGGAACGATGCCAATTCGATAGTTCAGGGCCGTCCGCCGAACAATGGATACCAGAGTATAGCTGATTTATTAGGCGGCGGCGGATCTACGCAGACTCAGCCTATCATCGATACGCAGACATTTTCACAGATAGCGGACAAGATAACAGTCAGCAGCGAGCAAAGGATAACCGGCAAAGTGAGCATCAATACGGCGTCGGAATATGTTCTTGCAGCTTTACTGGGTGGCGGCGATATGGCTGTCTCAACCGCTCAGGCTATAATCGACTATAGAGAAAATTTGTTGTATGGAATGGAGAGTATTGGAGAGCTGTTACAGTCGGCAGCGGTGAGCACCGATAGTTTTAGGAGAATTGCAAATTATATAACCACACGTTCGAACGTCTATACCATCCGTTGTGTTGCGACGGCCGACAGAAGTGGGGCCGATGGTCTGTCACTTCAGACGGAGGCGGTGGTGGATAGAGCTTCGAGTCCTTATGAGATACTTTACCGGTATCAGGGAGCTGGTCACTGATGAGTAGTATCGAACATAGCACTTATAAAAGACTATCTGCAATTGCGATGTCCCGGGAGGAAAGCGGGCTTAAAGCTGTAGAGGTTGTAAAACTGGCCGATGCTCTTGAGGTACTCTGGGTAAAAAGCAGTCAGGATAGTTCTGCAAACTGGCAGCTCTTTGCAGCCGAGTGTGGTTTATCTGTTGGATTGGCAGAACAGCAGAAAACCGATGGTGATAAGACGACTGTGATTGGTTTTAGCTCGATAGGCGTAGCTTTTTACCACATTGGTTTGCCGGCAGCAAAAGAGTCTGAAATCAAAGCGATGGTAGGGATGCAGGCTGAAACGTTGCTTCCGTTGCCGGTTGAGCAAATGGAGCTGGCCTGGCGAGCCGGACGAGTGCGCAACGGCCAAGTGGCTGTTACTGTAGCGGCTGCAAGAAGAGAGAACCTGCAGAGGTTTGTGGAAAATGTGCGCGGGCTTAATCCGGCAAGAATAATGTTAGACTGCGAGGGGGCAGTAACAGCATGGAAAGAGCTCTTTTGCGGAGATGCAAAAGATGCAGTAGTTGTGAATTTGACGGCACGAAGCACACAAGTTTGTCTGGCTGAAAATGGACGATTGAGCAATGCTATTGTCTTGGATATGGGGATAGAGGATTTTGAGAATAAAGATGAGCCAAAGCAAATCCTTCGACCCGGTTCGTCACGAATCCGGCGTGCCGAATCGACGGACTCAGGACGGGCAGAAACTACTGAAAGATTTATCTTTGATGTAAAAAGTGCTCTTGAAGCATTTGGTTATGC
>CAZQKO010000119.1:0-8026 GCA_964593945.1 uncultured Pirellulales bacterium
CGAAGCTCATCCTCGGTTGTCTCATGCGGCAAATTTCCTGCATAAATATTCATTATGTTTATTCCCTTTCTTTTAAGAAAACTCTTGCCGGAACTACAGGCGTTCAATATTTACCTTCTGTCATGTTATTCGCTCCCCTGAAAAGAGTCAAGCATTAATTCTAAATCCCGCCTCGCCGCGACAGATGGCCCATTACCAATCAACCATTTAACCAATTTGTATGCCGAATTTAGAAAATACGCAAGAAAAATCATCTTCGACGCTTAACGAACTGGTTATTGGTAACTGGTTAGATGGGCATTTGGCCACAGAGAACGCAGAGAAAAGATTCATCCTTCGTAGTGTTACGCAGAAGGAAAATTAAATATTAAAATGCAAAATTCGGCTTCCATCCTTCTCAGCAGCAAGCTACTTGCTACGGAGGACAAGGCAGCGGATAAAAAAGTATGGCGTCCCCAGATTTGAGGAATTGATTCATCCATATAAGTATATGCGTATATACTTATGGAGTTTTTAAGAACCAGGGATTTGAGAATGAAGGTTTCGAGAATGATGGATTTAATTGCGTATTCACGCGGCGGAGAAAAAGTCATTTTGGCAGGTTAAGAAATAACTATTACATCTAATACTATTCAGATGCTTTTCCCTTTCCGGAGAATACCAAATATTTAATGCCAGATTTCCGGGCTTTTTCCTTAATTCTTTCAAATTCGTGCATTTGATCCGATATTTCTGAATAATCCATTTTGATATAATGAGCGCCATCTTTTACTATACGAACAGATAAGAATGAACCATAAAAATTACCAGGGCAGATTTCGCTTGAATAAATAATAGGAATCTCGACTTTTATGCCTTTTCCTGTCGGCGCAAGTTCTTTTTCGAAAAATTCCGTTGCTTTTTCAAGACTTTTAAAATTTGATGTTCCATCGAAACCTAAATAGTAAGTTTCATTTGGCGCAAGAATTAAAGATGGTTCATCGAATACCAGAACTGGAATATTAGGCTCACACGGGTCGCTTTTTGTAGTATGTGGCAAACGAATATTACAAGCCGTTACATTTCCTACGTTTTTAAGAGTAAAAACAAATTTAAAATGCAGTTCTGAGCCATTTAAGGACAAATTAAAGTCGTTAGGTTCCTTCATATACGGTCTTATTACTATTTGAGGTTTATTTGTTGTTAAAAATTGCTCAGTTGATTTTTTTAATGCTTTCTTAGCGATACTATTACTATTATATGAGACCCAAAGAGCAATACCTGATATAATTATCGCGATTACCGAAATCCAGGGTTCCAACTTAGCTTTTTTCATTTTAAAATCCCTCAAAAAGCCAGAGAATTATAGCGTGGAAGAGATAAAGATCATTCAAGTTTTACCTGTGTGTATTTAATATCTGTGCTGTTCATTAATATTATGGACATACAATCATTTTTTCTTCAACAAAACCCGCAATTCCCGCCAAACAAATTCGTCGCTCGTCGCCCGTGACTAAAATATAGATTCTTCGCTGTTGCTCAGAACAACGTCTGCGAAATCTTTGGCTAATTCTATTCCCTTTTTGGCCATCAGCACAATAATTTGAAAATGGGGAGGGTATATACTGTCTATGTTTTTTGCGTATCTTCTCTTGGTCGATGCTTCCATCGACGGTGCAGCCACCAGTATTGGCTGGGTTCTTGGCGGACAAATTGCTCGATTGCTTTAGTGTATTCTGCGGTAATCCACGTGAGCGGATCGTCTTTTTCAGCCCATTCTTCGGGGAAAATGATGCGGTTAATGCCGAATTCAAAGTAAAATCGGTTGTCAAGTCTTCTACTGTAGCCTACTGCAATTGGGATATTATTGGCGATAGCCACAAGACTTATGCTCTTGTAGGTACTGGCTTTTCGGCCAAAGAAATCGACGAATATCCCTTTTCTGCCCGCATCCTGGTCAACGATGAAACACAACGTTGCGCCGTTTGAAGATATTTTTCCCATCAACTCTGCAGCCCCTTTTTTATCGATTATTTTCTGGCCGGCCTGCTGGCGAACCGTGTATAAGTACTTGTTAATAAACTTGTTATCCAAAGGTCTGGCAACGCTGTAAATATTAAAGCCGAAAAGGCCCATTAGGTAGCCTATTATCTCAAAGTTGCTGTAATGGCCGGTAACCATTAGTATGCCTTTGCCTTCCTGCATCAGCCATTTGGCTCTTTCGACGTTTCTATATCGCGAATAATTTCGCCAGTTGTATTTTTTCACTAATCGTGGCGTAAACAGCACATCAATCGCCAACATCGCGATATGCTCGAAGCTTCGCTGGCCGGTCTGCCATATCCATTGTTCGCTTTTTTCGGGGAAACTGGCACGCAGGTTATCCAAAGCGCGTTTTCGTCCGCGATGATAATATTTCCACAGAACTCGGCCGAGAAAACACGCAGTATTAAGATTGGTCTCGACATCAAATAAGTAAAGGAAAACTACAAGAATCCGCAGGCAAAGATAGAGCAGCCAATCCGTGACGAGATTGCTTTTTTTCTTTTTCTTCTTTCGTGGCGTCGAGTCAGACATCGGCTGTTGATTTTAGGCTTATGATAGCCGCTGTCAAGTTTTAGAAAGCTGTGTTGCATTACATATTGAATGCAAACGCTTGGAAATAAGGGATGTCTCAAGCCGAAGGGAATAAATCCGGCATAAAAGAATCGGAGCCTACACCGCGTTAAATCGGCGTAGGCCCCGAACTTGGTACAAAACAATGCTCTCCTGATTCATCTCTTTTTTAACCGAGACTGATATCAGGATCAAAAAGCTCAGTTGGGTGATACAGAAACACGCACATTATCCATACCAATCCAACTGTTGTTATCAGCAGTTGCATTGCTTGCATTATTAATCTCAATGCCGAGCATGCTGCCTATAGATTCCGGAACATCATTGGCTGAGAATGGCAGTACAAAAGTAGCCCATTCTGTAATCAGCTCCACTGTCTGTGTCGCAACCGGAACTCTCACACCATCAGCTTCGTAGTAAAGGGTCATTTGTAATTGCGCCGGTAGTGCTGCATCAGAGGTCCAGTTGTCCCTCGCATCAACAGACAGAACGTAATTATCCCCAGCCTTAATATCATAGTTCAGCAGATTGTACGTTGATGGATCTGTTCCCATCATATAACCTGCCCAGACACCTTCGGTGTTACCCGGCCAGGCATCAGGACCTTCTACGCCCGAATCCGCAGCCGCAGAATCGTTGCTCCAGCCAGGTACATCTGTGAAGTAATCGTTAGGATCATCCCCAGTCTCCGAATTCAGATTTTCACCATCCCAGCACTTCTGTTTGCCGGTGCCAGGCAGCTCAAAGCTGAAGTTCTCAACATCAAGCATAATCGGCTCCGTGATGCTTGCAAGGTACCTTACTTCACCCGCAGACAAAGCCTTGTTGTAGATATTGAACTCATGAATAGCACCAATCCACTCCGGATCGCCCTCATAGCCGCCCTTTGCAAGATAGGCAAAGTTTTGGCTGATCCCGCTGATCATGTTGTTTGGATCCAGTGGTGTGCTGGCAATAAGTACGCCGTCAATGTACAAGGTGATGTCCGTGGCATTAAGGGTACTAACCATGTGATGCAGGAGGCCATCGTCATATTCGGGGCCATCAGCACCGCTCTCAGAGGCCCAAGGCGTTGCTTCATCACCGATTGAGATAGCAGCACGACTCTTGTCGTCACCTCGAGCTGATGTCATAAAGTAGCCATTGGAGCCGAGGTCATTGACTGAATCGCCAAAATAGCCCAGCATGGACCAACCCGTGTTGGCACCAGCCTCGGGCGTATACCAGGCTTCGATTGTAACCTCTGGGTAGGTGTTCATAGCTATCATGTCGCCTGGCATCTCCATCCATTGATCTTGAGCAGTTGTAACCATTGCTCCATCAACAACTTCTGCACCTCCAACCAAGAAACCATGTGCCTCGCCGACACTATCGTTGGCCGTGCCATCCTCGAACGTGTAAGAGTGAACCAGATTTGCGGTACCGGGATCAACCGGCATGGCAGGCAGCATATATGCAATTATGTTGCGGAGTAGCTGCTGGCCCGCCTCGTTCAGATTGAATACGCCGACTGGGGCTGTCAGGCCGCTCTCGACGGTGTATGGATCGTCTTGTGTACCGGCCATGAACAGAATACGCTTACCGCCGGCAATCTGTTCGGCGCCTTCGTAGTACTCCACTCCGGCATCCCACTCGGCAATCCACATGGTGTTGTAGACACCTAATGATTGGGCAAGTAGCGTACCGTTACCCACATCGAGGATGTCGTTGAGGAATGACGTATTACCTGAAGCGACATTCGGGTCCAAAACATCCACGAGACCATCCGAATCAACAGGCACGCCATCAAATATAGGATGGGTGGGGTCCAAGACCAGCATCAAGGGAGAACCGGCATCTTTGTTCGCACTGCCGGAATTCATCCATTTCCAACGGCTGCTTCTGATCATCCACGCATTGGTGCAGAGGATCGGTGTGGACAGGGAGTTCCACTTGTCGGTCTCTGCTCCATCATAGCTACCGGTGGACATACCACGGCCGGCAATGATCAGGTCCGCGGCTTCCAGTTCGGCGATCTTGTTGTCATCCAGCGGGTCAACCCAGTTGTCCGGGCGTGCATCCACGTTGTAGCCTTCGGCTTTGAGCCAGTCAACCCAGCTCTGGTCGTCCTGGACGCCATCCTCGTCATTGTCCTTGACACTCGCGACAAAGATGATCTTTGGATGAACAGTTGATCTGAACATCCAGATTGGTCCAGGTGTTTCTTGGCAGGCCTTCTTAGCCACGACTTGCCATGAATACACGGTTTCTTTACTCAACTCACCCGGACAGAAACTCGGTTCGGTCAAATCAGATGCTACCAGTTGCAGCACACCATTCGGGTCCGGCATATAAACGTCCCAGGTGGTATCAGCTGAATCTGGGTCTGCATCCCATGACAGACAGGCATCGACCGCTACTTCTACCTCAGCATTTTGAGGGTTGGGATTTGACGGTTCAGCCGGGGCCGGACCGATGTCAATGATCAAACGCCAGGACAGCAGAACACCACTGTCAAAATTTGCATCATCTTTAATCTTGAGCTGCCAGGTGCCCAGGGCGTTTTTGCCATCTAAATCGGACAGCATCCCCTCGGGCTTATAGCTGTCTGTAAATGGTGGCGGATCATCCGGCGGTGGTGTTCCAATGTAAATGGAAGCTTCATCGTCGAAATGTGTTTCTATAAAATCATTTCCATTTCCACCCACATCGGTGAAAAGCTCTACCTGTGTACCGTCGGGTGCGATGAGATACACATCCAAGTCGGTATCCCAGGTATGAGTGATGTTAACTACAACATCAACATCCTGAATTGTAACCGAATCCGGTATTGTCAAAGAAGAAGAGATCGTCTGTTGATCCGGAATATCTATGGGTACGTCTTCACTCTCATAGGTACAAGTTACGCCTCTGGCATTTGCAAATAGGAGTAAAGGCGTGACAGTTACTATCAAGATTATTGCTAACCTGAAATTAGTTTTCATTTTTATTGCCTCCTAATATGGTTTTTTGTATCTCCCTCTCAATTACCGTATCATTCCTTTGTTTAAAAATGACAAGTTTTATCTTATTGTACCTCCTTTCTTAACAGGTTAGTAAACCCTCTACTTAAATTCTTGCTTTTAAGGTAACATTCTTTTACCTTGGTTAATTTACTGTTTTCTCGAGCAAATTAATTTACCTTTTTATGTTAATCTATTACCCGAGTCCAATAGGTGAGAAGGATCTGAATCGAAGTAACGTTTCCTTTCGCATTGTGCATATTTAGTATGTGCCCCACAATGACCAATACACTCCTTTACAGAAACGTTTTCAGATATGTTTTAACTGACTTCTCATCCCTTCTCGTTCCCAAAGGTTAAATGTTACCGAATTCCAAAGTTAATATAAATTAAGGAAAATAGGTATTTTGTAAAAATCGACACGTTATTTGTCAGAAAAGCCGACTTACCCTCTCGTTTATTGTGGGAATTGCACATATGAAATCCAGATGAGCTTCAAATGCACAAGTAACCTATTTTCAGAAGCAACACTTACCGCACGTAGTTCAAGCCCTTCCAGTTGTTTGCTTATCCCTTTGTTATTAGATATAGCGTTCTTGCCAATATAATCACAGATAAAACATTAATTGCCTATCTTATGTTATCTATCCAATTTATCGGTCTTGGCTATATTAATCAAGTAAATTTTTTTGTTTGGACAAATTTTTTAGGTTTTTATTATAAAAAGCTAATCGAATCGACCGGGTGGAATAATTGTTTGTGGGCTTTTGTGCCGGAAATGGCTTTGTTACAGACCTTGACTGCCGATTAACCTAAATTGTCAAGGAATCGAATAGTTACCTATCTTTGAGGATTGACGGCAGAGTTTGCCTAATATACAATTCTGCAGCAAATATTTTCCAAGGAACTTTTAGAAGGGATTTATGATGGATTTTGAGCAGAATAATCTTCCAGGATCAGCAAAGCCGCAAGATTCTGAGCCGATGGTTGCTGTAGGTCCAGTTGGACCGGCGGTAAAGCCGCCAAAGAAAGGGACAGGCTGGAAGGTGTTCTTTGGCGTTATTTTGGTGTTGTCGATTTTGGCGAATATTGCGTTGGTTTTGATGTTAATTGGGATGGTGGCTATCTTTACAACAGGGCAAAGAAGACTGTTTACCGAGGAAGTAATACGCAAAGGGCCGACAAGAACCAAGATAGCAGTAATCGCTGTGGAAGGTATAATAAACAGCGAGCAAGCTAAAGATGTTTACAGGCAGTTAAAACAAGCCCGACAGGATAGGTATGTAAGAGGACTGATAATTCGTGTCAATTCACCCGGCGGCACTATTTCAGGCAGCGACCAAATCTATAATGAAATTTTGAAGTACCGGGACGAGGAAAAAAAGCCAGTCGTAGCGTTTATGCAGGGCGTTGCTGCTTCCGGCGGTTATTATACATCGGTTGCATGTGAAAAAATTATAGCAGAACCAACTACAATCACAGGCTCGATTGGCGTAATAAGTTTGTATTTTGTGATTCAGGAGCTGCTTGAAGATAAGCTCGGCATTTTGCCGGTTGTTGTCAAATCCGGCGAAAAAAAGGATTGGCCCAGTGTGTTTCGAAAACCAGAAGAACCGGAACTGCAATATCTCCAGGATAAGTTAATCACTCCTGCTTATGAGCGGTTCGTTGAAATTGTTGTCAAGGAGAGAAGTGCAGTACTTTCAGAAAGTCGGCTTAGGCAGCTTGCTGATGGCAGTATTTTCGGTGCCCAAGAAGCACTCCAGGAGAAGCTAATAGACAAAATCGGCTATCTCGATGAGGCTGTAGAACTGGTTAAGTCACTGGCCGGGATTGAAAAAGCTGAGGTAGTTGAGTATCGCAAATCATTGTCCTTAGCAAGTTTTTTGAGCTACCGCAGTCAGAATATTTTAAAGATCAATCGAGATACACTTTACGAGTTTAGTACGCCGCAAATAATGTACCTTTGGACAGGACGTTAGTAACCACTCTATGAAGCGGTGTTTTCTTAGTAGTCTTTGAATTTTCTCATCCACTGTGGCCAATCAGTTGGCATGACGCCTCCAGCCGTAGTCCATGGACCGGCTCTGTTATATGTCTTATGCCACCTAAGTGTCCATAGCTCTTTAAGTCCTGCATTTCTGACAGACCAATCCAGAAAGGCCATGTTTATGAATCCGTTGTGTCGGTCAATGCAGATACGCCTCGTATGCTCGTTGCTCTCCCACGCTGCATCCTCTGTCTGGGGTGGTGTGTCCGCAGGTAGCGGCCAGACATTGAATCGGAGGGCATCCATAAATAGAGGTACATAACCGGCACCTTTCACATTTGGTGTTCTCCAGTTATTATTAGTTTCAAAACCCTCATAAACCGTCGTATTAGATGGGGGAGGATTTTCCACCCAGCCGTTTATACCATAGCTACCCCAGCAGCCATCTTCTCCGTAGCCT
>CAZQKO010000120.1:0-8004 GCA_964593945.1 uncultured Pirellulales bacterium
GATGGCAAACGGTACTGCGGTCCAAAAATATTTATGGGCCATACGAAGACAAAATTGTCCTTCATCAGGCAGGCACCAATATCAACGGCCCACATCAAGGTGGGATTGTCCATCTAAAATCAGGCGAGTGGTGGTTTTTACATTTCCAGGACAGAGGCGCATACGGACGCATTGTTCATTTACAGCCGGTAGAGTGGAAAGACGGCTGGCCTATTATTGGCGTTGATATCAATAATGATGGTATCGGAGAACCTGTATTGGAGTGGCAAAAACCGGATGTCAGTCAATCCGTTCCAATTTCCATTCCTCAAACAACGGATGAATTTAATACGGACAAATTAGGTTTACAATGGCAATGGCATGGCAATCCTCGAAAAGATTGGTATTCTTTCACAAAGAATCCGGGCCATCTGCGATTATATGCCGTGCAAAACCTGACTCAAAACGGCAATTTATGGTTTGTTCCCAATCTGTTACTTCAAAAATTTTCTGCTCCTTCCTTTACAGTCACAACTAAGATCACTTTTAAGCCTGACCAGCCCAATGAAAAAAGCGGACTGGTAATCATGGGCAGAGAATGGGCTTTCATTGCACTAACTAAAACTAACGACGGTTTGCAATTAGGGATGTACAACGGCACTTATTTTCAGGGTTATGACAAAACGCAACTAATTGAATCGATTGACATTCAGCAAAACTGCTGTTATCTAAAAGTCCATGTGGATAATCAGGCGACATGTACCTTTTCCTATAGTTTTGATGGCCAAAATTATCAACACATCGGCAATAAATTCACAGCAGCTAAAGGAACGTGGATAAGTGCTAAAGTTGGGTTATTTAATGTGAATCCCAATATCACGGACAGTGAAGGATATGCTGATTTCGATTGGTTTAAATTTGAATAAAAAACAAATGAAAAGGTAATGGGCACGTCCGACAGCATCAATAACATCTTTACTGCATTTTTATTCTTGAAAACAACACACGTCAGAACATAGAATCTTAAATAAACTTTCTGCGGTTAAAATAGGGCCGTTTTGTTAAACCGTATAGCAGAGATGAATGTAATCAAAACGAAAGAGGAACGATTGTGCAAATAAAAAGATTGTTGTCATGTTTGGTTGTGGTGCTTTTTCTGTCGGTATTAACTGCAAACGCAAATGTTAATTCGCCGGATAGCATCCGGCAGAAATTCAACTTTAATCTAGGATGGAAGCTAATGGTCGACGATCCGAACGGCGCGGAAAAGAGCAGCTTTGAAGATGCCGCCTGGAAGGAAGTGACACTACCTTATGCCTGGAATGAAGATGAAGCATTTAAGAAGGACATACATAGTCTATCCACCGGTGTTGCCTGGTATCGAAAGCATTTTAAGATTCCGGCTGAGTATGCGGGTCGAAAGGTTTTTCTGGAATTTGAAGGAATACGCCAGGGAGGCGAATTTTACCTTAACGATCAGCATATCGGCAGGCATGAGAACGGCGTAATGGCCGTCGGTTTCGATATTACCGAGCTGGTGAAGTTTGGTTCCGATGAGAATGTGCTGGCAGTCAGGACGGATAGTTCCTGGGATTACCAGGAAAAAGCAACAGGGCAAAGATACCAGTGGGCCGACAGGAATTTTAATGCCAACTATGGCGGTATCCCCAAAAATGTATATTTGCACATTACAGACAAGCTCTATCAAACACTTCCGCTTTATTTGATGCTGGGTACAACAGGCGTGTATATCTATGCGCAGGATATCGATGTCAAGGCAAAGACGGCAAAGATTACCGCGGAATCGCAGGTTAGAAACGAGTTCCCTACGGCAAAGACATTCGATTATAAAGTCGTCATCGAGGACATGGACGGCAAGATAATTAAAACAATCCCCGGCGGCAAATACAGCCTTGCCCCGGGCGAGACAAAGACGGTTACTGTATCCTCGAATGTTTCAGGCCTGAACTTCTGGAGCTGGGGCTACGGCTATCTTTACAACGTGTACACCATTTTAAATGTTGATGACAAGCCTGTGGATGTAGTTAAGACGCGTACAGGCTTTCGCAAGACAGAGTTCGGCAACGGCCTTATCAAGCTGAATGACCATGTGATTCAAGTGAAAGGCTACGCGCAGCGGACGAGCAACGAATGGCCTGCCGTGGGAATGTCTGTACCGCCGTGGCTGAGTGACTTTAGCAATCGAATGATTGTTGAGGGTAACGGCAATCTCATCCGCTGGATGCATATCACGCCCTGGAAGCAGGATGTGGAATCGTCCGACCGTGTTGGCCTGATTCAGGCGATGCCTGCGGGAGATGCAGAAAGAGACGTTCAAGGCAGACGGTGGGAGCAGCGGCTCGAATTAATGCGGGACGCCATTATCTACAACCGCAATAATCCAAGCATTCTCTTTTATGAAGCTGGAAATAAAGGCGTAAGTGAAGAGCACATGCAGCAGATAAAAGAATTGCGCGATAAGTACGATCCTCACGGTGGACGAGCTGCCGGCTGCAGAGAAATGCTCAGAAGCAAAGTTGCTGAATATGGCGGTGAAATGCTCTATATCAACAAAAGCGCAGGCATCCCCTTGTGGGCGATGGAGTATTCGCGTGACGAGGGACTTCGTAAGTACTGGGATGAATTCTCTCCGCCTTATCACAAAGACGGCGACGGCCCTCTTTACCGAAGTGCTCCTGCGAGGCAGTACAACCGCAACCAGGATTCTCATGCCATCGAGAACGTAATACGCTGGTACGACTACTGGCGTGAGCGTCCGGGTACGGGGGACAGAGTCAGTAGCGGTGGTGTAAATATTATCTTTTCCGATACAAACACGCATTATCGCGGCGCGGAGAACTATCGGCGAAGTGGAGAAGTCGATCCGATGCGAATCCCCAAAGACGGCTACTTCGCTCACAAGGTGATGTGGGACGGCTGGGTCGATATTGAACGGCCTGCGATTCATATCATAGGACACTGGAATTACGAACCCGGCACTAAAAAAAATATCTATGTGGTCTCCAGCGCCGAGGAGGTGGAGCTGTTCGTCAACGGAATATCAAAAGGCTTCGGCCTGCAGAGCCATCGGTTCCTCTTTACATTCAATGACATTGAGTGGCAGCCAGGTGTTATCAAAGCTGTAGGCCATGACGCAGGTGGTAAAAAGCTCTGCGAATGTGAGAAAAAGACCTCTGGCGAACCTGCTACTATTCGACTAACTGCTCAGACAGGTCCGAATGGCCTATTAGCGGATGGCTTCGATCTGGCACTTATTGATGTTGAGGTGGTGGATTCCGAAGGCAATCGCTGTCCTATTGCTTTGAAGATGATTAATTTCTCACTTTCAGGACCTGCACAGTGGCGTGGTGGGATCGCTCAAGGGCCTGACAATTACATTCTTTCAAAGAGTTTGCCGGTCGAATGCGGTGTAAATCGAGTTCTTATCCGCTCGACAACCACTGCAGGCAAAATAACTCTAACCGCAGAGTCTGGAGGACTCAAGCTGGCGTCCGTTGAGCTTGTCTCCAAAGCAGTGAAGGTGACTGACGGTCTCTCTTTAGAAATGCCCGGCGAAGGCTTACCATCATACCTCGGACGTGGCCCAACGCCGCGAGCAGAGCCTCTTAAATTGTCCCGCAAGCCCATTCATATCGCTAATGCAGTTGCGGGCGCAAACAGTGACCAGGCAGCTCTTAGCTACGATGATAATGAGACCACCGGCTGGTCAAACGATGGCAAATTGGAGACGGGATGGATTCGATATGATTTTGTTGAATCCGCCACGGTAAGCGAGGTGACGATGAAACTGCACAACTGGCGTACTATGAGTTATTCAATCCAGATGTTCGTGGATGGCAAAAAGGTTTATCAAGGCGATACGCCACACAGTCTCGGTTATGTGACGCTCCCCATTCAACCAACAATCGGCAAGAACCTGACCGTGGCTCTGCAGGGCGTGAGTAAAAGCGAGGACACTTTCAATATTGTAGAGCTAACCGGCAAAAAAGAACAAGCAACCGACGCCAATTCATCAAAGGGCAGAGACAGAGACACCCTCAGAATTATCGAGATAGAAATCTATGGAAATCCTTCGATTGTAGATACAGTTGATAAAAGAATAGAGTAATGTGCATTAAAGGTGCAATATGAATTCGGAAGACAAATGTGGAGAATGTAAGTATTTTGTAGGTAAAAGTGAGGATGAAAATACCGGCCAATGCCACAGATACGCACCCCGACCAAGTCCTCGTCCAAAAATGCAGATAGAAGGCAGAGACCTCTGGGCGGACATCCAGTGGCCTAAAGTCGGTGTAAACGCCTGGTGCGGCGAGTTTGAGAAGAAATGAGCGTCAGCCGAACGGGTTTAATCCGGTTCTCTTTTTGTTTCTTTTGCCCCTAAAAATAGTTTGACAGTTTTAATAAACTCGCTAATATATTAGGTTTCCGGTAGCAAAGGAAGTTTATCTATGAAGACCTTTATGGCAAAGAAAAACGAGATTGAGCAAAAATGGCTGTTAGTGGATGCCGAAGGGGCCATTCTGGGCAGAATGGCCGCCAAGATTGCACCGATTCTTATGGGCAAAAATAAGCCGCAATATACGTCGAATGTTGATGTCGGCGATTATGTCATCGTGGTCAATGCCAAGAAAGTTAAGCTTAC
Source organism: uncultured Pirellulales bacterium (assembly GCA_964593945.1). Taxonomy (GTDB): domain Bacteria; phylum Planctomycetota; class Phycisphaerae; order Sedimentisphaerales; family Anaerobacaceae; genus CAZRMQ01. The sequence goes on from CAZQKO010000120.1 coordinate 4,643, forward strand.
CGGTAAAAAGGCCCAGCAGAAGGAATATGATTATTACACTCACCATCCCGGCGGCCATAAATACATCAGTTTTGTCGAAATGATGGCAAAGAAACCGGAAAAGGTAATTGAGTTAGCGGTCAGGAGAATGCTGCCGAAAAACAAGATCGGCAGAGAAATGCTGAAAAAATTGAAGGTGTATCGCGGGCCGGAACATGACCATCAGGCCCAGAAACCGGAAAAGGTAGAGCTGTTTTAGGGAAAATAATAATTATGGCGGAAAAAACTGGTAAGCTGGATATCAGCAAAACTCGCCTTGTTGTGGCCAGTCAGCCTAAGCCGACGCCAAGACCGGCCGGCGAGCCGAAGGGCGGTTACTGGTGGGGCACCGGCAGAAGAAAAAGCTCCGTAGCCCGGGTCAGAATAAAACCCGGCGATGGTAAATTGCTGATAAATAAAAAGCAGTTCAGCGATTATTTCAGGCTCGAACAGGATAGACAAGCGGTTGTTGCTCCTCTTCGAGCAATCGAGGGCGAAAAGAAATTCGATGTTTTTGTGAACGTCCGCGGCGGCGGCATCACCGGCCAATCCGGTGCCACCAAGCTGGGAATCGCCAGGGCCTTGAAGAACTACGACGAAAACCTGACCCAGATACTACGAGACGGCGGACATCTGACCAGAGACCCCAGGATGGTCGAAAGGAAAAAGCCGGGACAGGCCGGCGCAAGAAAGAGGTTCCAGTTCTCCAAACGTTAGTTTGCAAGTTTACCCCGTTAGAGAAAGCCATCGACTTTAATCGGCGGTCATTACCAGTTGAAGCCGACTGTGGTTTAAAGCCACCGTCGGAGCAGGCCGTTAGAGAATGTTGTTCTCTAACATGGTTTACTTTTTGAGTATTACAATAGCCGTTGAGAATCGAACTTGGCGGCTGTTTTTGTAAGAGGAGCAAGCTATGATAAAAGTTGCGATAATCGGTGCGAGCGGTTACACAGGGGCTGAATCAATCGAGATTCTGTTACGCCACAATCAGGCGGAGCTGGTTTATTTATCTGCTCTGCCCGAGGAATGCGGAGCAGCGGCGGATGTCTTTCCGAAATTTAAGGGCCGATGCCATCTGCAAATTGAGCCGTTGGATTTGGATAAGCTCGCTGGCCTGGCGGATGTTGCTCTCTGCTGTTTGCCGCATAAGGTCTCTATGGGCTTTGTGCCGAAACTTTTGAATACAGGACTGAAGGTTATAGATTTCAGCGCGGACTATCGGCTTAAAGATGTAGCGGTCTATGAAAAATTCTATCAGGTTAAGCACACAGATACCGCCAATCTTGCTAAGGCAGTGTATGGGCTGCCGGAGTTATTCCGCAAACATATCAAGGGTGCTGAGATGGTGGCCAATCCCGGCTGTTATCCTACCGGGGCCTTGCTGGCCATAGCACCGCTGCTTGCCGAGGGTCTTATTGAGACAGATTCGATTATCGTCAATGCGGTGACGGGCGCATCAGGAGCAGGCAAAAATCCATCGAGCAAATTTCATTTCCCCAATATGAATGAAAATCTGTTTGCCTACGGAATTGGCACACACCGTCACATGCCGGAAATGGAACAGATCGCCAGCCAGATTGCAGGGGCCGATGTGCAAATACTATTTCAGCCACACGCAGGGCCTTTCGACAGGGGAATTCTCTCGACGGTTTATTGCCGACCTAAAAGTAAAGTCGATAGCAAGCAACTTGCCAAGCTGTACGAGGATTTTTACGCAGAGGAGCCTTTTGTGCAGATACGCAAAGATGCTCCAGGGGTCAAAGACGTAGCTGGGACAAACTATTGCCATCTCTTCGCGACTTACGTTAAAGGTAAAATTGTAAGTTTCTCGGCGATTGACAATTTGGTAAAAGGTGCATCCGGCCAGGCGATTCAGAATATGAATATCGTCTTCGGTCTTGAAGAAACTATGGGGCTACTGTAGGAACAACAATGGGTGTCGGAGTGCTTAAGATTGCAACCAGTCAGTTTGCTGTGGGAAGGGACATAAAGCGAAATGCCCAACAAATTCGAAAATTTATGCAGCAAGCTCGCAGAGCCAAGGCTGATATTGTTCATTTTTCCGAGTGTGCCCTTAGCGGCTACGTAGGGACAGATTTTCCGAACTTTGAAGGCTATGATTGGGACCTGCTCAGAGAAGCGACACAAAATATTATGTCGCTTGCCAACAGGCTCGGCTTGTGGGTTGTTCTCGGCAGTACACATAGATTGACCGAGCCGAACAAGCCGCATAACAGTTTGTATTTAATTAGCCCCAAAGGCAAAATCGTTGACCGTTACGACAAAAAATTCTGCACCAAAGGCGACCTGCGCCGGCTGACACCAGGCAATAGGTTTGTGTACTTTACTATCAATAGGGTGAAGTGCTCGCTGCTAATATGCTTCGATTTGCGATTCCCGGAAATTTATCGAGAACTTTATAGGCAGCAAGTCAATTGTGTTTTCCAGTCCTTCTACAACGCTCGGCAGAAAGGGCCAAGCGTTCATACACATATTATGCGCCAGACAATGCAATGCCGAGCAGCGACGAATCACTTCTGGATTAGCATGTCAAATGCGAGCGGCTACTACAGCCCTTATCCATCGTGTTTCATTCAGCCTGATGGTGTAATCGTTCGCCAGCTTAGAGCGAATCGGTCCGGCTTGATGATCAATACAGCTGACATGAGAAAAAAATTCTACGACCCGATGGCCGATTTCAGAGATATGGCAATCGCCGGCGTCCTTGGTAATAGGTCGACCGCAATAGACGACCCACGGTCAAAAGACACAACCTGTCTTTAGACAGCAATTAACTCCTGCTTTAAAAACGCTTGGCTAAGAGAGCTAATCAATATTATAATCACTTAGCATAGATAACTCTCGCAATGTCGCTCCATTTGGCTAAAAGACCGTCTTGGATGTACGAAAGATGGTAAGCCGAAGTAATGAGGAGATCTGCTATGGGTAGAATATTGTCGTCAAAATGGTTCGACAGGCTCACCATCCTGAGCGAAGTCGAAGGATTGTTAAAACCATACGCACTCACAGTATGCTTTCTATGTTTTCTTTCGCCTCTGTACGCAATTCCATCCAAAGGCTCTGTTATTCCGCATCTTCGCAAGCACGAAACCACCACTCAGCTCATCGTTGACGACAAGCCATTCCTGATCTTAGGTGGAGAGCTTGGCAATTCCAGCGCCTCCAGTCTCGATTATATGAAGCCGATCTGGCCTAAGCTCGTCAATATGAACCTCAATACTGTCCTGGCCCCCCTTTACTGGGACCTGATTGAGCCGGAGGAGGGCAGGTTCGACTTAACTTTAGTGGACGGCCTAATACAAGATGCCAGACATTACAATCTG
>CAZQKO010000121.1:0-2683 GCA_964593945.1 uncultured Pirellulales bacterium
GGCACGCCGGATTCGTGACGAACCGGGTCGAAGGATTTGTGTAAAAATATCTTGATATAATCTTCCGTGATTCTTCTTGACCTGAAGAAAAGAAAATGTATAATTCCGACAATATCGGCAATTTGGTTAATTGGCCTAATGCCAAAATAGGCAAAATGCTGGTGGAGACTGCTCCTAAATAGGCGGAATTCATCAGAGCGGGTTTTCAACTAAGGTTAATTGAATTTTGTTGGTTTTCGACATAGGTTGGTTGAAGACAACATCAGTTTTTGGATGTACGGTATTTTATGTCGGTAAAAATTTTATTAGTTGGTCGCCATGCAATGCTGAGAGAAGGTTTACGCTCATTGCTCCAAAACAGATCGGATATGGAAGTAGTTGGTGAAGCAGCAGACGGTCCGACAGCAGTGCGTCTCGCGCGTCAGCTCAAACCGGATGTTGCCGTAATGGACGTCGACATGCCCGGAATGGACGGCATTGATGCCACTCGACAGTTAACTTGTGAAAATCATCCTGTCAAGGTAGTTGCAATTTCGACGAGCTTGAAAAGAAACTTTATTTCAGAGATTCTAAGAGCGGGCGCATCAGGATATATCCCCAAGGAATGTGCCTTCCACCACCTCGTAACGGCTATTGAGACTGTCCGGACGGGTGAAGTATATCTTTGTTCGAAGACCACAAACGTCCTCGTAAATGACTATATTCGAGGCCGCTTTTTGGCCGATTACCCCTCGGATGGATCATTAACCAAACGGGAGCGTGAGGTCCTCAAACTACTGGCGGAGGGCAAACCCTCAAAAGAAATTGCTCTTATCAAGGACGTAAGTGTTAAGACCGTCGATGCCACACGTCGCAGGATAATGCAGAAACTTAATATCGAAAGCTTCGCACATCTGATAAAATATGCCATACGAGAAGGCTTAACATCCGTGGATGCTTGAGCTCGCGTTGGTACTCCGCTAAGGGATGGCTTACGCCAGATGTATCCGGACATTTCCGTGCATGGAAAAACCAGGCAGTTTTTGTCCATGTCTAATCTGCATTTATGCCACACTATTAAAGGAATAATTCTGTATTGAATTTCACCGCAGATTTTTTATGATATGAATGTGAAATGTAGAAAAGACCACGCTTGTCATTTCGACCGAAGCCCCTGTTTCTACTTTCGCAGAAAGCACGGGGGTGAAGTGGAGAAATCTGCCTTATTGGCTTCGTGGCCGGATTTCTCGACTTCGTCCGTTCCGTCTAAAGTAGGACCGGACTCCGCTCGAAATGACATTCTGAATTTCTTTTCTACAAAGCAATATGAATGTGAAATGTAACCCCATGTTACACGTGGGATTTATCGAGCAAAATTCGTGACGAGAAAAAGCAATAATACCAAATCGATTCGGGCCTTCGCAGAGGCGTGCCATCTTTTACCGGGCGGCGTCAATTCACCTGTACGGGCCTTTCTGGGTATAAATGCAACGCCACTGTTCATAGACCGAGCAGCTGGCTCTAAAGTTTATTGTCTCGACGGAAATGAGTATATCGATTACGTAGGCTCCTGGGGTCCAATGATACTTGGGCACGCCCATCCGATGGTTGTAGAAGCGGTTCAGAATGCAGCGAAGAAGGGAACGTCCTTCGGCGCACCGACGTTGGCTGAAACCGCCTTGGCTGAAAAAATTATCTCTGCATTCAAATCTATCCAAAAGATTCGATTAGTCAGCAGCGGCACAGAGGCTGTAATGACCGCGATTCGTCTGGCCCGTGCATATACCAAAAGAGACATGATTATAAAGATGGCTGGCTGTTATCACGGCCACAGCGACTCTCTGTTAGTGGCTGCAGGCTCCGGTGTTGCTGAAGCCGGCATCGCCGCCAGCGCCGGCGTTCCTGAAGCGCTGGCTAAACTGACAATCGTTATACCATATAATGACCCCTTAGGGGCAAAAGCCGCATTCGATAAACATAAAGACAAAATCGCTGCCGTTTTAATTGAGCCGGTCGCTGCAAATATGGGTGTTGTGCCGCCGGTCGATGGTTATCTGCAGACGTTACGAGAATTGTGCAACAAAAATAGTGCACTTCTGATATTTGATGAGGTGATAAGCGGATTTCGGGTAAGCTTAGGCGGGGCACAGGAGCTTTACGGCGTTAAAGCCGATCTTACATGCCTGGGCAAAATAATAGGCGGGGGACTGCCAATCGGTGCTATCGGTGGTCGAGCTGATATTATGGATATGCTTGCCCCCAAAGGGCTGGTTTATCAGGCAGGAACGCTTAGCGGCAACCCAATCGCAACCGCAGCAGCAATCGCAACATTGGACCTGCTTGATGCGAGGGACGAGGGACGCGGGACGAAAGACGAGAGACGATGTAAAACAGGCGTCCATCATCCATCATCCATTGTCCATCATCCATCAATCTATAAAAAACTTGAATCCAGATCTGCAAAATTAAAGGCCGGACTTGCTGACGCAGCGAAACAGGCTGGTGTCTCGATTACGATTAATCGTGTCGGCTCAATTATGAGCTGCTTCTTTACCGAAAGAAAAGTGAGAAATTTTACCGATGTGCAGGCTACCAATATAAAACAATTCAAAACGTTCTTCACAGAGATGCTCAAGCAGGGCATCTACTTAGCCCCAAGTGCTTATGAAGCGATGTTTGTATCGCTCGCCCATACAAAAGAGGA
>CAZQKO010000121.1:2783-7741 GCA_964593945.1 uncultured Pirellulales bacterium
TTTAGGCACTTTAGTCACTCCCAACTTTTGGCACTTCAAAACTTGATACAAATCGATAGTTCCCCGAGCCTACAGCAAAGATTGCACAGCCATCCTCCATGCGGAGGAATTTTATCTGCTCAGATTCATTTATGGGTCGCCTGCCTTCGGTGATACTTTCAGCAGATTTAGCCGGCACATATACAGTGGCAATAGTATTAGCAGGAATCGTGATGTTCAATATAAACGAGTCATCTTCGGTCTTCCAGTCGCTGACAATATTGCCATAAATGGATTTATAGCTGGTTTTAGCGTAGGTCAGTCCACCACCGGGTCTGGGATGAATAATAATATGTTTATAGCCGGGCCCATCTGTATCGATGCCTGCAACAGTCCCGAAGAGCCACCGGCCAACAGAGCCGAAAGAGTAGTGATTAAATGAATTCATACCCGGGTCATGGAAACCCTTCTCCTTAGTCCAGCCGTCCCATCGCTCCCAAATGGTAGTGGCTCCATTTCTAATGCTGTAGCCCCAGCTTGGGAAAGTGTTGTTATTAAGCAGGCGATAAGCAATATTGAGATTGCCGGTTTGAGTAAGTGTCGGCAGAAGATAACTTAAGCCTACGAATCCCGTAGTCAAATGCCAGTTCCTTCTTTTGACCGTTTCTACCAAATGTTGGGCGGCAAGCTGGCGTTTGCTTTCGGGCAGTAAATCAAAGTAAAGGCCCAGGCAATAGCAGGTCTGCGTGTCACCCTTAATTTTAGCATCGTCGGAGACATATGCTTTATTGAAAGCTTCTTTAATTTGCTCAAAAAAAGCTTCATATTCTTTTGCGTCCTGGTTTTTGCCAATGGCAGAGGCCATTTTTGATAGCAGCCGCGTGCTATACGCAAAATAAGCGGTCGCAATTACGTCTTTAGGCGTCTCTTCAGCGATGGCAACCCAGTCACCATAACCGGTAGCCGGTCGCAACAAGTCTTTACTGTTGGCGTTTAGATATGCGACCCATTTTTTCATTGAGTCGTAGTGTCTTTCGATAACTCGCTTGTCACCGTAGACATCGTAAATTGTCCAGGGACAGATAACACCGGCGTCACCCCAGGCGGCTGTGCCATCGCCCACGGCTATCTTGCGCGGAGCTACATCCGGAAATGCACCTTCTTCGCTCTGGGCATCTTCAAGGTCTATCAGCCATTTGGTGAAAAACGCCGCCACATCCATATTATACGTTGCAGTTCGGATGAAAATTTGAGCGTCACCGGTCCAGCCCAGACGCTCGTCACGCTGCGGACAGTCGGTCGGCACCTCGATAAAATTGCTCCGTTGGCTCCATGCTATATTACTGTATAGTTGATTGATCATTGGATTGGAACACTCGAATGAGCCGACTTGTGGCGTGTCTGAATGTACAACAATGCCAGTAATATCATCAAGCCCCGGCTTACCTGGATAGCCGGTTACTTCCACATATCGAAATCCATGAAAGGTAAATCGCGGCTGCCAAACCTCTCGGCCCTTGCCCTTTAGAACATACGTGTCGGTACAGCGGGCGTCACGAAGATTCTCGGTATAAATTGTTCCATCGGGATTGAGCATCTCAGCAAATCGCAGCACTATCTCTGTGCCGGCATTTCCTTTAACCTTCAAGCGAGCCCAGCCGGCAAAGTTCTGACCCATATCAAAAACGTACACGCCATTGCTCGGCTCTGTGCACTTTTTGGGCTTTATTTCCATGATTTTTTTCACCGGTACGCCCGGAAATGACTGTACTTTGCCACTAATCTTTTCCGTCACCGCTACCGCATCCCAGGTCGAATCATCGAAGCTATACTTGTCCCAACCAGTCATTTCCTTAAGACCATCGTATGTTTCACCCATCTGAAAGTCCGCCTCGACAATCGGGCCGTATTCTGCCTTCCAGGACTTGTCGGTCGAAATGACCTTTCTGCCGCCGTCGGCATATTCGATTTCAAGCTGCATGAGCAACCGTGGCTGGCTGCCGTAGTTTTCCCTCTTCTGGCCAAAACCCACATACCCTGCGTACCAGCCGTCGGCAAGGATTGCACCCACGGCGTTGTCACCCTTGTTAATCATGTCGGTAACTTCATAAGTCTGATAGTACAGACGCGTGGGATAATCGGTCCAGCCGGGCGTGAAGTAATCATTGCCTACGCGTTTGCCGTTGATATGCAGCTCATAAAGACCCAAAGCAGAGACATAAACGAAAGCTTTCTTGACAGGTCTTTTAACCGAAAAAGCTTTGCGTAGATAAGCAAGCGCGGGTAAAACCAGCTCATCGGCTGAGAGTTTGCCCCAAGGCTTATCGCCAACTTTGGCAATTTCCTCGGCGTTATGCCAGCTTGCATCATTGAAAGCCGGCTTTTGCCAATTTTTCTGCCTGGTATCAGATGCCTTCCAGGAACCGTCAATTGAAATAGATTCCTGCCCGCCGTACCAGACTTTGGGCAGGCGGGCCTGGCCGGTTTTAAATTCGATTAGTAACTTGCCTGCAAGTACTGCATGATTAGCGGCATCATTCTCATTTGTACTTTCTATTGCCAGAGTATTGCTGCCAGCCTTGAGCTTGTCACTTATATCAATCGTCTGAGAAAGCTTTAATCCCGGAATACGATGTATTTCCTTGCCGTTGAGAAAGAGTATTACGTCATTGTTCGCAGCTAATCGAAAGCGCGCACGTTTTATTTTTTTATCACGGCTTATTTCAATTTTACGTCGGAAAAACCGCCTGCCCTTCTGGTCGCCCGTCCTCCGTAGCACTGCGGAGGGTGGACTTTTCCGCGGATCACCCTCACCAAACCACACCCACTTGCAGTCATCAAGACTAATCGCCTTTGCCTCTTCTGTGCCTAAAACTTCCCAATGGGGTGCATCATAACCTATCCATTTCGCCTGCCAGTCTGCCGTACTGAGCAGCCCCATCGTCCAAAATGCTGGTTTGCTCCAGGCGGAAACTTTGTCATTTTTATCCCATACGCGCACCTTCCAATAGCATTGCATGCGTGACATTAACGGCTTGCCCGCATACACTACCTGATTGCTCTGATCAGAGCTGATCTTGCCACTGTCCCAAAGATTACTTACTTTGAGGTCGAGAAGGTTCTTGCTGCTGGCCGCTAAAATCTGGTAGGCACTTTGCATCTGGCCCCGCTGATTGGACTCCATAATCCAGCTTAGCCGAGGCTGAAGAATATCAATTCCGAGGGGATTGACACGGTACTCGCAACGCAATTGCGTGACGGTAAGCTGGCAGATTCCAGTGCCTTTTGTGAACATCGTGACTTTGTCCATGCAACCTAAACTTGTCCCGAGCGTAGTCGAGAGAATAGATAATAATAACAATTTTATCGTAATAATAACAATTTTATTGTTCTTTTTCATCCAGCGATTTGCTCCTCATGCAGAAGGGGGCCGTGGCGAACCACAAGACCATGCCCACGATCATAAGATTATAATGCACTTTGGTATCGAAAACGGCCTTGAAGACAAGCAGCGAGGGCACGATCGTCAGCACCAACCCGAGATAGGAGATTATTTTGAGTATGCGTTTCATTGTCCGACCTCCTGGGTTTGAATCCGGGTGCCAGCAGCTTTTTGTTGAATGACACTAAATATCGTGTATAGCGTTACAGCAACAATCCACTCGGGCGCCACCAGGAACAACAGGTCAGCCTTGATGTTCGCCAGCCAGGCCGGTTGTTTGCCTTCGAGCAGTCTCGATAGCCAGCCGTAATGATCTTTGCCGTAAAGGAAAACAGAAAACAGGAAAGCGCCGATCCACGCGAACGTCGCCGGCCAGCTAATCATCAACTTGGCTTTCTGGGCATAGTCGCTAATCAGACCTAATTTCGGGAAGACCCAGATGTCGATGAAAATGAACGCCCCGAGCGGCATGAAGAACAATCCGTAATACCCGACGATACGATCCAGGTTGGCATTGACCGCCGGAATACAGGCTGTTATGACCATGAATACACCGGCCGCAAATGTGACCTTCCAGCGTTTCCAGTTCGGTGTCGCCACCTGGATCGCCAGACCCGCCCGGTAGAGCGTTGGATTGGCCGTTGTCCAGCCGGCGATCACCACGCATACGGCCCCGGCAAAGCCCGCCCCGAACAGCGCGATGTTTCCGGGTTGAGGATTGGTGTTCCCAGCGGCCAGGTAAGCCGCGCAAAGAATGCCCGAGCAGACCCAGGCACCGTAATGGCCCAGATACATTCCGAACGCCGAGGCAAATCCCTGCGTCCATTTCTTGGCGTAGCGGAAGATTGTGATGTCGGCCATGCCGATGTGCTGCGTTGCGTTGCACAACCATGCAAAACCCATCACATGCCAGAATGTGTACTTGGTGTTCAATCCGGCTGGTATACCGGTGAAAATCTTCTCATTGGCCACGCGCCAGAAATCCCCGATTGAAGAGCAGCCGATATCCGCCAGCACCGCAATCGCTCCGGCAAAAAAGACCAGAACCATCCATGGCGCACAGATTTTGGAAAAATGCGCAATTTTCTCGAATCCCAGCACTGCCAGTGCCGCAATCACCGCGCCCACGATTACCGCCAGCAATATCCACGGCACCGTTGGAATCACCTCGCCCGCCGCGAAATCGGGGTTTGGGATGTTGAACGGAATCGACACCGCTGTCACTGCGACGTTGACCATCGCCCCCGCCAACAGACACAGGATGATCGCGTAAAACGCGCTGTAGGCGATCGTCAGGTAGGGACCGCAAATCCTGCGTAATTGCCAGTAGATCGTCAGGCGAGTCTTGACACCCACGGGAGCGCACAGCAGGGCCCAGCTCAGCACTGCTAAAAAATTGCCGACCAGCAATCCGAGGAAGAAATCCCTGGTCGACACACCATGCATGACCATCAGCGGCCCCAGCACAAACTCGGTCCCGGCGATGTGTTCACCCGAGAACATGGCTATAAAAGTCTTCCAGCCGTGCAGCTTATCC
>CAZQKO010000122.1:0-2063 GCA_964593945.1 uncultured Pirellulales bacterium
ACTACAGTATCTATCAAAAAAATTCGGATATGGTTGATGGGTAACAACCTTCTATCGCAGTGGACTAAAAGCGGGCTTATCTTCCAGAGACAGATTTGGGATGGCTGCTCTTCATTCAAAAAGCTGTCCAAGCCTAAATTGCATCCATTCGAGAACCTCTTGGGCAGCTTGCCGTGCCTCAGTGGCTTGGTCGATTGTTAGCGTTAATTCGTCCCCCGGATAGCGAATTTCAACAGAGTAAGGATTAAGCACAGCAAGCGTCTCTCGCAAAGATTCGGCCATCGGATCGTAATCAAGAACCTTTTCCAGAATAACAAATAAGTTATGGGTTATTGGATATTCGCAGCCGTGCGCAACGAGAAAGCCCTTGAGCAGTTTTTCAGCAACCTGCTGGCAGTGAAAGCAAACCGTATCATACGGCACTTCTTTAGCAGCAAGATTATTATCTGCATTTAGCAAATCGCCCGTTGCTTTGTCTATCCATCGCTTTGCATGTTCAAACCTTTTATCCATACAGCTTTTTGCCCTCTCGCAGTACCTTGGAGATGAATGAAAGTTCAAACTCACTCTCCTTTTCGACTTCTTTGGGAGTATAAACAAGAATATCCATTGGAAAGGGATACGGTTTGAACATGAGGTGCAGCTCTCTGCTGCGTTTATGTCTCGGTAGTTCGCTTTCAGCTATAACTAACAGGTCAACATCGCTGTGTTTCCCTGCTTGGTTTCGGGCGTATGAGCCAAAGAGAAATACTGCCTTGGCATTGGCTCCTTGCCCGATTTTTCTGGCAGCATTTTCGATTTCATTGAAACTTACCATAATCGAATGATAAATATTCTTACCTGTCGTTGCAACAATTTTTCTGCATGGCATTTGGCAACCTCCCGTCAATTGCAGACAGCCTATGCATGGTTTAATTAACCGTCAACCAGATGGATATTTCCCCCTTTATACTGCTGCCGGACGCCCAAATATGCTCGATTTTTGACGCAAGGTCATATAATATATGAAAAATTTGCCATTAAACCGCTTGCAATAATAAAATTGAACTGTTAAAATAATCGTATACAAAGAAGGAAAATTTCGCCTGTAGGATTTGGACTGCCTAAAGCCTCTATCGCAATGGCTTTACGGCAGAAAGGCATGTGTGAAAAGGGGCGGTTGCAATGCGAGGAAGAGGTAAAGGATTCGCCCCGTTAGAAGTTAGGATGGCCAGCTCGAAAAATAAAAAGATTCTAACGGGATTTACATTGATCGAGCTATTAGTAGTTATAGCTATCCTTGCTGCATTGCTTGCAATTCTTATGCCAACCCTTAAAAGAGCCAGAGAACAGGGCCAACGTACTGTCTGCAAGGCTAACCTCAAAAATTACGCACTCGCAGTGTTTATGTACACCTCGGACAACGACGATAAATTCTGTGACCCACGCAGTTGTTATTTTTCACAGACAGAGCCCTATGGTGTGGAAGACGGACTTCGCAATCCCATCCATGTTCGCTGGTGCAATGGGGAATTGAATCTTAAAGATCATCCGGAATATGCAGGTGCATTTTTTCGATACATGCAAGATGCAAAAGCCTTTATCTGTCCGACTTTTACAGGCCTGGTCGGGCGAGGTTCTGAGGACCCTTATTATAAAATCGACGCCAAAAACATCAGGAACTATAAGCCCTGGTACAATTACACCATGAACGCATATCTGGGTAATGCAAACAGCGAAGTCAGGCAATCGAACGCTATGAAACTATCCGAGGTGAGGCATCCCGGAAAAACGTTTTCATTCACCGAAGAAAGCGTCCTGGTAGACACTCGCTATAATGTCTCCGGACTCAACGATACATATATGATTCCCGGCTCGGATAATATGATTTCAGCCTGGTTGAACAGTCCTATTGTTAAAGGTGATTATCACAATATTAGGCCCGGCCCGGGCGGTGTAGGTCAGTTTTGGGATGTCATAGCCGGTTTTCATTATGCTCCGAGCGGAGATCCAATGGGGGGAGAGGGTAATTGTGCTTTTTTAGATGCGCATGTTGACAGCCATACACGCCTGGAAACATTTCC
>CAZQKO010000122.1:2163-7728 GCA_964593945.1 uncultured Pirellulales bacterium
ATTGTGCTTTTTTAGATGCGCATGTTGACAGCCATACACGCCTGGAAACATTTCCCTTATCCTGGCCGCGTTGAATCCAGTGATTTCGATACACTCTACTGAAAAAGATATGCATCGCAATATCGGTTTACGTATTGTGGGTAAAAAATCAATAAAATCTGGATTTAAATCTCTATACAATTCCTTCGACTACGCTCTCCACAGTCCTAGGGACTCCTGACGGAGGATGCCTTACGGCGAGGACAGGTCTACAGATTTCGAGCGTCAATTTATTCGAGAAAGTGTTTTTTTATAAGTACTTATGGAATCCAGCCGCAAAACCGCTGATGCCGGTTCCTCCAATCGACCTTTTTTATTCAGCTTATAATCGGACAATAATAAAAAATTATATTGACTCACAAAGGAATAGTCCGGTAATATACTGCATATAATGAAAAAGAGAAAGGTGTGGAGGACTATCATCGTTATCTGGTCTTCCTCACTCGCTAACGCTGTATCGAGCGTTCTTCATTAAATACAAGGATATGTCCGCTTTTATGGAGGAAGGCGGTAAAGTGCAACGGAATAGCCAACTATCCACAGGTTTAGCTTTGCACAAGCAGGCAGGAAACCCTTACTCTTGTGCAAGCCCATTTCTACATCCCCTATTCGTTTGTACTTTATCGCATATATCCTGAATAAAAAGCTAATCCGCCGGAGACGGATCAAGCTTAACTATATTTGGTATTCGTTGAGAGGAGGTGATGACATAAGAAGAACATAAATTTTAAAGGAGTGGAAAAATGAAAAGGATTTCAGTTTTCACAGTAACTGTGTTGATGCTGTCGCCCAGCATAACCAATGCAATAACCTATCGTATTCCCGGCTATTTTCGCACTCGATATTCGCCTTACGCTTTTAGCTCCAAAAATCCTTCAGGCTTAATCAGTAGCGAGCTGAAATACTCATCTTATGCTTTGAGCCACAAGAATCCTTCCGGCCTGGTTCCTCGCTATCTTCACTATTCACCCTACGCTCTTAGTAGCAAAAATCCTACCGGTTTGGTTCCATTTTATTACCGTTATTCTCCTTATGCTTTAAGCTCCAAGAATCCTTCCGGCTTGATTTCCGACTATTATTCCTTCTATCTCACTCCGTATGATTACCACATCTATTCTTATGATAGCAAAACCTCCGGCCCGGCAGATTGCAGCACTAACTGTTGTCCTAACGTTCGTAACAATGGAAGCTTCAACCGGTCTAATAATACGAGGTATCACTATGAACAGACGCCAAGTATTCAGAGAAAAAGAACGAGAATGGCAACTGAGTATGCAAAGAAGATAAATATACGCAGAGAAAAAGATGGGATGCAGATAATTTACGGCTATCTTAAAAACAACAGCATAGACGATTTCCAAATGGACAGACTCTTTAAGGTAGAAAACAAAACAGTAAGTGTTAACTTTATATTCAGAGATAAAAATATAATCATAAAATATTGGAATCCGGAGGAAACCCGGTCGCTTTTGCAGCAGTCAGGATACAAAAAGACCTATTACGAAAAGTATCTGAAACAATGGAATGAATTTTGTCAAACGCATGAGGAAAAAGGCGGAAAAATTTATCAAATTGAATCAGCAGATAAGGAGGAAATATTAAGCAAATTATCCCTATGCAGAGAACTGGGTGAGGGATAGCAATATATACCCCCGGCAAAACCGGGTGCAATACATCGTTTATTTAGTCCCACATTTAACGTGGGGTTTCCCACTTTCCGGACATGGTCAATATTCGATACGGCAGCGCACGAAAAATATAAAGTGCCTAAAGTGACACTTTACGTGTCATCCTGAGGCGAAGCCGAAGGATCTGGCCAACGAAAGAGAGATTCTTCGCTTCGCTCAGAATGACAGCCTTGCTGTCATTTTAAGCACTTTAGGCACTTCAAACTTTAGCTCACTTACTTTGTTCCGAATTAATAGGCTTCGCCCTGGTGCCATAGGGGCTTTACAGCCGATATTTTAACTATTATTATGTTGTGATGTAGGTGGGCTCCGCGATTCGACTGAGCTTGTCGAAGTCCCACCAATAAGGTAATGGTGGGGCATCCATTCTCCGTCCCTAAGGGACTGCGAAGGATGAAAGCCCCACCCTACTAAATTTTTGTGAGCAAAATATGGATAAAATAAGTCCTGAAGTTTCAGTGGTAGTACCTCTTTTAGATGAGCAGGATAACATCCAACCGCTTTATGAGCAAATCAAAGAAATCCTGGACAACAAGTACAACTATGAAATTATATTCGTCGATGACGGCAGTACCGACAATAGCTTCAATATATTAAGCCAGCTACAAAAGGCAGACGCCAGGATCCGGGTCATCCGCTTTCGCAGAAACTTCGGCCAAACCGCGGCGCTAAGCGCCGGCTTTACCCATGCACGCGGCCAAATTATCGCTGCGATTGACGCCGACCTGCAAAATGACCCCGCGGATATACCAAAGATGATTGATAAGCTCCAGGAAGGATTTGATGTCGTAAGCGGCTGGAGGAAAAAAAGACATGATAAAGCCCTCACCAGGCTATTACCCTCGAAAATCGCCAACTGGCTGATCGCTAAAATTACAGGAGTGAAGCTCCACGACTTTGGCTGCACACTCAAAGTATACCGCAAAGAAATCCTGGCAGAGACAAAACTGTACGGTGAGATGCACCGGTTTATCCCAGCTTTGGCCAGTTGGAGCGGAGCCAGAATAGCCGAGATGGTGGTCAACCACAGACCAAGAACTGCCGGCACTGCGAAATACGGTTTGGAGCGGACAGTGAAAGTGATTTTGGATCTTATTACTGTTAAGTTTCTTCTCAGTTTTTCTACTAAACCGATTCAGTTATTCGGCGGCTGGGGATTTCTTGCACTGTTTTTGGGAAGCGCATCGGCTGTCGCAGTTATCCTGATGAAAATTTTGCGAGGCAGAGATATGACCGGCAATCCCTTGCTGTATCTAACTATTCTTCTTTTGGTTATTGGTGTTCAATTTATACTGATGGGCTTGCTGGCTGAGCTTTTAGTAAGAACATATCACGAATCACAAAACCGACCCACCTATGTCATTAAGGAAATCCTCGAATCGTCCACCGAATAGAGATAATAAATATGGGTAAGCCCATCCGAAACATAAGACACCACCAGAGGAGAATGAAACCACAGGCTAAAAAAGCTGTATCACCTGACGAACAAGAAAGAAAAGCTCGTCACCGGCGGGCTATAGCCTTAATCATAATCGCGATCCTGGCGGCAATTCCCTTTTCTCTTGGCAAATATTTTGAGTTTAACTCTCCCGGCTTTTTCGACAGCGGTGCATACGTCTATTCAGCCGAGCACATCCTCCAGGGGGCCAAAATCGGTGTCGAGGAAAAGCCCAGCGCTCAGCTGGGAACCCTGCTGGTCAATCTCTTAGGCGTCCGGCTGTTCGGCTTTAGTGACACCGGCCCGAAAATTATCCAGATGGTTCTCCAAGCAGCCGCATTGATACTTATGTTTATAGCGATGCGAAAACTATTCAGCTCGATTCTGCCCGCGGCAGTGGGTGTTATTATAGCCTCAGTTTATCTTTCTGCGCCCGTAATCGCAAAATACGGCAACGTTAAAGAACAATATATGATTGCCTGTATGGTGATGGGCATGAGCTGTTTTGTTCTCTATCAGCTTGGCGGCAAATGGTGGCTGGCGGTTTTGGCAGGCGGATTTGCAATTTGGGCGCCTTTGTTCAAACCGACCGGAGTTTCAGCTATTGGGGCGATGGGTCTCTTTGTTGTTTTGCAGCCGTTGCTTAAAAACAGAAGCTGGAAGCAGGCAGGATTTGATATTCTCCTGTTGATAGCCGGCGTAGTAGCAGCAATTGCACCATTGTATATATGGATATTAGCCTGGAACGTGCAGATTAATGTGCCTTATTCATTCCTCTGGCGGGAGCTTGGAAAGATGCTGCCCAGTGCAGCATCTGACACGCAGACTAAACCGGCAACGGACTATATAGGTGGAAGTCGAAAACTTGTCCCCTTTTCAAAACAATTGCCTATCGTATTGCGATATTACAGCATGCTTATCTTGCCTATTGCTTTGGCTGTCGGTGCGATTATAGCACGAGTTATACGTATGATTTGGCAGCATGTCTCTGCGAAAAAAACAAGTGTAAAATCCTACGACCGTTTCGTGCTGTTGCTTGCGGTCTGGTGGATATTGGATATGGCCTTTGTATGGATAAGTCCGCATTCTTACGAGCAGTATTACCTGCCTTTGAATGCCTCGGCTGCGATGCTGGGCGGTTATTTGATAGCGATTTATTGCGACAAAATCAAATTTGCAGCCAATAAAACTAAGTGGGTAGTAGCAGGAACCATCGGCATTATATTAATGATTGTTTTGTCATGGCACATATTCTTCGGCTTGGGAAAAAGCCCATATAGCGGAAGACGCTATGATGAAAAATCAAGGGGCTACTTGCAGAAGTTCGGAGAAATCCCCCTAAACCCGGAGCATCCCTGGCTAATGGTGAGCGAATATATACGCACACACTCACAGCCGACGGATAAAATTTACGTTTGGGGCTGGGTACCGGGGATATATGTCAAGGCTCAGCGGCTGTCTTCCGCAGCCCGTGCCTTTACCAGCACAATGCACATAAGACCGCCGGATGAGCTGGCGGAAATGGTTGCCGGACTATTGGCCGAATTCGAAAAGGAGCCGCCGAAATTTTTTGTCGATACGCATAACGCACATTTTCCGTATGACGGCAGACCCCCATTGGAGCTCTGGCCTTTTCTGCAGCAGCAGATTGTAAAAAAGGCAAATATCAAAGCCGCTAACTCCGATGAGGCCTACGCCGAATGGCTTACCAAAAACGTTGATTCCGATGAAGCCGGACGCTTCAGAGCGATGAAGCCTTTCAGAGAATATGTTATGAAGAACTACAAAATTGCGCAGTTTTTCGGTCAGGTTGTCTTGTTTGAGTTGAGAAGTCCCCCAGTAAAAGACCCCGCCTGAAAGGCGGGCTAAATGTTTAGCCCCCCAATTTATTGGGGGGGGTTCCAAACTCGCGTTTTACGTGAGGTCTTAGGCAATAGTTGTGTCAAAAATAAACCTGCTTATGCTCAACTTTGAATTTCCGCCGATAGGTGGCGGAGCAGGTTATGCACTTCTGGCTATCTTGAAGCAATATGCCAACCGTAATGACATGAGGGTCGATGTATTGGCCTCGGCACCGCAGCCTGGTACTTTTACTGAAAAATTCTCCAACAACATCACTATTTACAAGGTTGGCTTACATAAAAAAAATCTGCACTTCTGGCGCAAAACCGAGGTAATTGAATGGCTGTTCAAGGCAATATTTTATTACCGCAAATTACTGCGTGAAAACGATTACGACCTCGTCCATGCGTTTTTTGGTTTTCCTACGGCTTACTTATGCTATCGAAGTGTGGATAAACTGCCCTATATAATTTCGCTTCGCGGCTCGGATGTGCCGGGGCAGCACACAAGGTTAAAACTCGATTATAAAATCCTGGGCCCTTTATTATTTAAGCCGAT
>CAZQKO010000123.1:0-7646 GCA_964593945.1 uncultured Pirellulales bacterium
TTTTGTGCGTTTTGTTTCGAGCGAGCCGTCTTTGCCTGGTACGCGAACCATATCACCGTATGTTGCAATTATGCAATCGTCGCGGTCTGCCAATTGCAGGACAATATCAATGTAGCTCTGGTCGGTAACGCAGACCGGGCAGCCGGGGCCGGATATCAGCTTTACCTGCTTTGGCAAAGTTGACTTTATACCGCTGCGGAAAATGGAGACAGTATGAGTCCCGCAAACCTCCATTATATTTATTTGCCGGCCCAACTGCTTGCAGGCAGCGTCTATCTGATTCTGTGCTTTGTAAAGTTTATCGAGCATTTTTTTCATATCTCATAATTCAGATTATCAGGCAATCTCGATACTCCTTGAAAAATGTACGAGCATCGAGTATCCAGCATCGAGCATCGAATTTCGCTTTGCTAATTCTATTCTCAGATACGTTGAGGGTCAATCTTGGGTTTTTAACCCGTGAGATAGCAGCCCGTAGGGTGTGATGAAATCGCACCAACCCAGCTCGTTATTCTCTTTTTATTGGGTGGCAGCCTCAAAGCTGTAGGCTTTGGGGATGGTTTCACCCTAAGGACGGGTATGACGTAAATAACTAAATAAAATCATCCCCAAAATGCTCCTGACCTATTTTTTGACGGAAAATGCGTGACAAACAAACTCATTTGTGATAATTTAAAATTTACGGATTCCCAATGGAGCAACTTTTAAACATCTGTTTTGATAACCCTATGCGAGATGTGAAAGTACCTAAATAAAAGGAAGAAATAAGTAAAGTATCCCCGGATTACACTCGTGAAGCCTGAAACATATAAGAAATGGGAAGATGCTTTATCGTCTTTAAGCAATGCCGAAGAGTTGATGACGGATGGGAAGTTTGAGGAAGCAGCAAAGGACGCTGACCTCGCCGTTTGGTTAGCATGCGCGGCAATGATGACCCTTTCGGATGAGTTGAAAATGCCTTATTTATCGAAAACAGCGAAGCGTTACATAACAAGGTGGTCGAAGAGAATGAATGGCAAGGAACACTATGCACCAAAGGAAACCGTTGAACAAGCTCACACAACTCTACAACAATTATCTGATGAATTGCCAGCGGACACATTTAGGCCATTGAGATAACCAAAGCGATGCAAGAAAATGTCCTTGAACACGACAGATACCGCGACGTAGTCATCAATGGATTACCTGCCCTGCCTCTGTCAAGCGATTGCGTTGTATGGTCGCGCGAGAATGAACGAATAACGGTCATAAGCCAAACCTCACTACGAGAGCAGTGTCAGCGCGCTGAAGAAGTTGCAAAATATGCTAGAAAAGATACACCATATCAAGCAGAAGTACTGTTCGGTGAAATGGATGTGCGTGTCTTTCTGTTGCACAAAGACGATCGTGCTGTTGGCTTGCTCCTCATGGAAAAACGTAGCGATGTGTGGCGAGCAAAATGGAAGGATATTGATGGCGGAAAGCAACCAACAAAGTTGCCTAACCACCCCCCAATTTGGAGCGTGTGTCTGGTCTGGGTTCTTAAGCAGCATAGACGGCTTGGTTTCGCTCAGACTATGCTTGACAAAGCACTGGTCTATCTTGGATGTAGCTTGGACAACATCGGTTGGTACACAAGCAGTTCCCCACCGCCATTTACACCTTCAGGAGAGGCGTTTGTACGTAGTTGTTGTCCTGATGAGTTCTATATTGCGAAATAATCGAAGCTGGAGACAGCCACCGGCTAATGGCTAGGGACAATACACAAAAACGGTGACTGTCGATAATAAATCCGTCCATAATAAACCCAACAAAATATATCTAAACTTATGAAGAAATACACTTATCAGCGCCTTTCAAAGCGGGCTACGGCACCTCCAGTTCAAATAAGATAATGGTGGTTTCTAAGGAGTTAAGAAATGCAAGTGATAAATGTACCTAAGCTGTTGGTTGTTGATAAAAGTATATTTCATAGCCTTTGTTTTTGTGAGAAGAAATTGTGTGAATTTGTGAAGAATTACAATGTCGTTTTGCCCCATACACTGGCTATTGAGTGTGTTATAAGTGAAAACCAAAGCCCAGACAAAGATCCAAGGAAATTATTAAAACGATTTGACGCGGTAATCAAAGCCGGAGCGAATATAGGATACCAATCACCAGAGCTCTTGAAGGCGGAGAAGATGACTATTTGCCCTATAAAGTCAGTCGTCGACGAAGATTCCACCCTAAAATTGAGAAATTCTACTCTTGAAATTGGCATTGATTCAATTAAACAGGGAGCTAATCATTGTATTGAAATATCCAAACAGAAAATCAATGAATTATTGGATCGAGCAAAGACGTTGTACGAGACTATTATCGAAAACAAAAACTTAATGAAGAAGTTATTTAAACCGACAAAGAGAGAAGATCGGTTTAATAAGTGGATTCAGATCATAGACCACAATAACATCATGAATAATGCCGTGAAGGCCTTCTTTACGGAACAGATTAGCTCTCATACTGATGCCAACTGGTATACCTGGCATTATACTCGACTTTGGTTTGCATATTTTTTTGATTGGAGTTACAAAAAAAGTCTGCCGGGTTCTTGCGTAAAAAAGGATATATCGAATGACTTCTACGACATAGAACCCATCTTGTATCTCTCACGAGCGGATGGTTTATTGACAAATGACAAAAAGTTGCAGATACCACTGGCGAAGGCGGCATTTCCCCAAAAGGAAGAGTTTAAAGTGGAAACATTCTTGAGTTCCACAAGGGAGGTGCAGGATATTTTTGATGATATTAATAACGTTATCCCACAGAGCTACAGAATTAAATAGAAGTCATGTAACTAATATGTAAAGCGCGTATGAGTTTTATTAGGTTTTATTAGGGACGACTGGTGGCAGACTTCGACGAGCTCAGTCGAGTCGCCACTGAATCTATGTCTTTGTCCCAAGGACTCCTTACGGAGGGTGATCCGTCAATGCGATGCCGGACAAGAGCGAGTGGTATTAAAGGTTACAACCATGGCCAAGTCTCCTTGTCAATCCTGAGTAAAAAATGGTGGGGCATCCATTCTACGTATTTAGAAAATGGTGGGGCACTCGTCTCGGCGTAGGCTCGCCGAGCCGTAGCCGGAAGCCCCACCCTACCAAAACAAATCCAAAATCAATTTATGTCCACTAGGTGATATTGCCATCTACTGAAAAAATTAGCTTTCAAAAACCTCGATTTTCAAAACCATAGTTATAAAAAACATGATTCCTAAAATAGTTCATAAGTATATACGCATATACTTATATAGTGCTGACCCAATTTTCGAACGGAAAACAAAACACTCATCGAAATCTTCGAGAAGAAAATCAAGGACAAAATCTCCGAAGTCTGGAGTTAGAAATAGTAGGTTGACGAGACAACTTCCGTCCACTGTTCCTGAAATTTAACTTGAAAATTAAGCCGTTTTTGGGTATAATATGGCCTCGTAATGCGTATAGTGTACATAAGAGTATAGCATATCATAATTAGCGGATATTAAAAACAGAAGACAGATGACGGCTTGTCCTTCGTAGCCCGCCTGCCCAGCCCGTTCTCCGTAGCACTGCGAAGGGTGAAAGTGTACGGCGGGCAGGCTTTAGCGAAGAAGGAAAGACAGAATAGGTAAACCAGGAAACAGAGGACAGATGACGGAGAAAAGATGACGGAGAAAAGATGACGGATGACGGAAAACAGGGAACGAATATCCGGTTGTGGTGCACAGCATGGCTTGCGCCATTGCGCTGCTCGTCACGTTAGACGTCTAACGTTAATCGAAACCAGTTGCGTAACCGATAGCTCTCCGTTAGGAGTCCCTAGGACTGCCACAGGTAAACGTACAACGAAACTAAGCAACTTGCTCTACAATTGTCGAGAACTCACTACAAATCGGTTTATTTTTTTGCAAAACAAAGCCAAATTTCAAAAAAGTCAAATGAATGTAAAGTTAATTATAACAAAGGATTATGAAGAAAATATTACATAGGACATTTGGTGAAAACAAACCCAAACAAAGCCAATCACCCCCAGCACAGGGCTGGGGGCTAAAAGTAGACGGCTATGGCTTGCATCCTCTCAAATGCCGGTGAGAAAATAGGTTTGACGATGGTTTACAGCGATATTATAGTTTTAGCATTGGTTTGCTCTGTAGAAAAGACCTCATGTCATTTCGACTGGAGTCCGTCTATGGCGGACGAAGCGGAGAAATCTGCTTAAAAAGATTTCTCGACTCGCCTGCGGCTCGCTCGAAATGACAACCTCTACTCTATTCTACAAAGCACATTGGATTAAGAGATAACTATTGGAGCTAAATATGGATAAAAGCAAGATTGTTGCTGAGGCTATAACGTTTGACGATGTGCTGCTTTTGCCTGCAAAGAGCGATTTTGTGCCCAGCCAGGCTGATACCAGCACGCGATTGACGGACAATATCACTATAAATATTCCTATTATCTCGGCTGCTATGGATACTGTTACGGAGTCGGCGTTGGCCATCGCACTGGCACAGGAGGGGGGCATCGGAATAGTTCATAAAAATATGTCTGTCGATGCCCAAAAGCGGGAAGTGGCGAAAGTCAAGCGTTCCGAGCACGGCGTGATTCTCGATCCGGTAACATTATCGCCGGACCAGCCCGTCAGAAAGGCGCAGGAATTAATGAATGAGCAGAATGTCTCCGGCATTCCCATCGTCAAGGGCAAAAAGCTGGTTGGTATTCTGACACGCAGGGATTTGAAGTTTCTCAAAGACTATGATATCGAAATAAGTTTCATTATGACTAAAAATAATCTCGTTACAGGCCCAGCCGGCACAACACTTGAGCAGGCAAAGGAGATTCTGCAGGAGCATAAAGTCGAAAAACTTCTTTTGGTTAATTCGCAGGGCGAGCTGGTTGGTCTGATTACGATGAGAGACATTGACCGAGTCCAGCAGTATCCAAGAGCCGCAAGAGACCAGCGAGGAAGTCTCCTTGTCGGTGCTGCGGTGAGCGTGCATGATTACGAGCGAATCGAGGCTTTAATAAAAGCAGACGTTGACATTATCGTAGTCGATACGGCGCACGGTCATTCGCAGAACGTTATCGATACCGTCAAAAAGATTAAAGCCGAGCATGATATAGACGTAATTGCGGGTAATATCGCCACCCCTGAAGGGGCGCAGGATTTGATCGAAGCCGGCGCTAATGCGGTCAAAGTTGGTATCGGCCCCGGTGCAATTTGCACGACCAGGGTAATTTCCGGCGTAGGTGTGCCGCAAATATCTGCAATAATCAATTGTGCCCGGGTAGCACAAAAGCACAATATTCCGGTCATCGCTGATGGCGGAATAAAGCACTCCGGCGACATAACCAAGGCCATCGCGGCGGGAGCATCCGGTGTGATGATAGGCTCATTGTTTGCGGGCCTGAAAGAAAGTCCCGGTCAGCTGGTAATCTACAAAGGCAGACAATTTAAAGAATATCGCGGCATGGGTTCTTTAGGGGCGATGGTCAAGGGTTCGGCTGAACGATACGGCCAAAAAAGCACAACCGAAGCGGGCAAGCTCGTGCCGGAAGGTGTTGAAGGCCGGGTGCCATACCGCGGGATGCTGAGCGATTTTGTCTATCAGTTGGTCGGCGGATTGCGAGCGGGCATGGGCTATTGCGGAGCGAGAAATATCGAGGAGCTTATGAAGAACGGACGCTTCGTTCGCATAAGCGCGGCTTCGGTGAACGAATCGCATCCTCACGATATACAGATAACAAAAGAAGCTCCCAACTATTCCGCGTCATTGCCCTTTGAGGACTAAAAAGCGGACACTTTCAATTCTTGGTAGTAACATTTTGAGTATACCCTGCGCCGAAGATGAGGATTGTTCTGAACTGATTTTCTTGAGTCATTAGGACAAATATGTTAAGATATAAATATAATTTGGAGGTGCATTTTAGTTGGAGAAATTGCGTCAGACTCTAAGAGTCAAAAAAGAGCGAGCCATATTAGTAGCGGCCCCGTTGAGCCGGGGTGAAGATGGGGATGGCTTAGTTGAGCTTACCGCATTAACTGAGAGCGCCGGGGCAGTCATTGTAGATAGATTCCAGCAGAAATTACGCGCCATAAATCCAGCCACATACATCGGCAAGGGCAAAGCCGAGGAGCTTGCCAATCGAGTCAAAAGGTTCAAAGCGGACGTAGTAATTTTCGATAACGATCTTTCGCCCGCTCAAATTCGTGAGCTTGAAGAGATTATCAAGGCCAAGGTTCTGGACCGCAGCGAGCTTATTCTTGATATATTTGCCACCAGGGCAAAAACCAAGCAGGCCAAACTTCAGGTCGAATTGGCCCAGTTGGAATATACCTATCCTCGACTGACCCGAATGTGGTCGCACCTCGATACGGTAGCGGGGGCAGGCGGGGCTACCGCCGCCGGTGCCGTTGGCGGTATAGGTACCAGAGGGCCGGGTGAACAACAGCTTGAGATCGACCGCCGATTAGTTAAAAAGAGAATCACCGAGCTTAGACATGAGCTGGCTAATATTGATAAGCGCAGAATCCGCGAAATCGACGGCCGAAAGGGGCTATTTAAAATCTGCATAGTCGGCTATACCAACGCCGGCAAGAGCACACTCTTAAATGCGCTTACCGATGCGGGCGTCTTTGTTGAGGACAGGCTCTTTGCCACGTTAGATACACGAACAAGAAAATGGACGCCGACCAAAGGGGCGGAAGTGCTTATTAGCGACACCGTCGGCTTCATAAAGAAGCTGCCCCACCAATTGGTCGCCTCGTTTAAGGCCACGCTGGAAGAAGCTATAAACGCCGACTTGTTGTTGCATGTAATCGATGTCTCTAATCCTGATGCCTTAAAGCAGATCGAATCTGTAAACGCTGTTTTGGATGAGATTGGCTGCGGCCAAAAACCAATTCTAAAGGTGCTGAATAAGGTCGATAGCGTCAAAGCTCTCAGCCAGCTTGAGATACTGCAAACATTGTTTACAGATACAATCGCTATATCAGCCAAGACCGGCTTTGGCCTGGACAACCTTGCAGAAAAAATCGCCGAAGCATATAAGGGCGGCGAGCTTTTAGTGCGGGTGAGCGCCAGCCAATCGAATGGCAAAGTCCAAAGCTTTCTACGCGCACACGGCCAAATTATGGATGAACAATATTTAGACTGCTCTGTTATTATCGAGGCCAAGCTCGGCCGAAACCAACTGCCCGACCTGCAAAAACTCCACCCCGAAAATATAGAAATCATCCAAAGCTGACAAAGCCGGGCAGATATGCAGCGAGCTGCATATCCTACAGTTGTCATTTGGGCTTGGCCCGTTAGAAATAAGGCGATATATTTTGTATAAACTTCTA
This sequence comes from uncultured Pirellulales bacterium, assembly GCA_964593945.1. Taxonomy (GTDB): domain Bacteria; phylum Planctomycetota; class Phycisphaerae; order Sedimentisphaerales; family Anaerobacaceae; genus CAZRMQ01. The sequence continues at coordinate 7,339 of CAZQKO010000123.1, forward strand.
ACGGGGCGAGGCTGCGATGAGCTATGCAGAAAACACTAAATTTTGTACTATTTTGTTATTTTTTCAAATATTCTCAAAATTTAGCTTGAACAAATGGAGATTTTTTGCGATACTATAAATGTATAATTGACAGCAATAAAGGCTTGGGTGCGTCCCAAGCACGATACCATAGCGGGAGGTTGCGTGCCTCTCGCGTTTTTTATAGATAGACAGAGTAGTAAATGACCAAGAAGGCCTGTGTATTCGTAGATGGCTAGTACTCAGTCCACGCTAGATTGTCGGGTATAGTTTTCTCAGTTTTATCCGGG
>CAZQKO010000124.1:0-7417 GCA_964593945.1 uncultured Pirellulales bacterium
GCGAAGATGGCCATTTGCAAGGTCAATATTGATACGGATTTGAGATTGGCACTGACAGCTAAAATCAGGCAGGTCTTTGTGGAAAAGCCGAGTGAATTTGATCCGCGAAAGTACCTTGGCCCCGGCAGAGAAGCTATCAAAGAGATGGTCAGGCATAAGCTGCACGTCCTTGGTTGTGCCGGCAAAGCAGAAGAGTGTTTGTAAACTGGTTAAATGGTTATTGGTTAAACGGTTATTAACCACTCACCAATTCACCATTCACCAATTACCAGCTACCTTGATAAGGAGTAGTTCATTGCGGTCGCTAAAATCAAAAAACTCATTTTGGGGAAATGACCAAACTAAAAGTGTAAAAGTCACTTTGGCCATGGTACTTTTATGCTCCTGTGCTTTGATATTCCTGTGTTGGTCTGTCGGACATAGCTTTTCAGCTCCACCAGCCCCTTCGGAGGATTCCCTCAAGGCGGGGTTCCAAACTTCTGTCGCTAATATACCGGATGACTTAAGCGAATTGCTTCAAAAGAGGCTAATGCCCGCCGAAGTTACTCAGGCCGAACCGGTAGAACAAAGCATTGTTGAGGCCCTGGAATCGCCCTCAAGCATTTTTAAAACAGCTTGTAAGCTAATCTACCAAGGTAAATTCGATTTTGCAGGTGAGCTGCTTAAACAAACCAATCAAGGCGATCCCAACTCCGGCGCTCGTCTCGACGAAGGCTCACTGAGCCGGAGCGGGACGGCTGGCTCATCCCAGACGAATCCCACGGACGAATTTAATCCCGATCAAGTCGGGACCGCTCGTCAACTGTTAGAAATTATTGGTGAATATCAGACTTTAAATCAACAGCGTCTGTCGGCCCGGCAGTCTGCATACCAGCAACAGTTAGCCGAGCTGGAGAAACTTCAGACTGAAATAAGCCCAAGTGACATAAATGATTTAGCATATATAACCGATTCAAATGATACAACCGACACAAATGATATAACCAAAGTGCTATCTGTCATCGCCAAGGCAAGTGAGCTGGCCGCTGCCGCACAGAGAGCAGAGTTTCTGTCCAGCCCATTCGTAAAACAGGTTCTTCAGAAGACAATAGACAAGGCCGCTGGCTTCGAGACGCAGGGCAAGTGGCTCGATGCATACACAACCTGCTACGCCTGGCTGCAGGCAATCGATCCCAACAATAAAGCGTACTCAGATTATGCCGATCAGCTTTTAGATAAAGCCGGCATTGTCTTATCTCTTCAGGATAGTCCCTGTGAGACGCGCGAGGAACGTTTCCATGGCATCAAAAAAGAGATGTTCATTCGGGCGATAGATGCGCTGGATACGCATTACGTCAACACTATTGATTACAGCCAAATGGCTGCTGATGCCCTCAAACGTTGTAAAATGTTGGCGGAGGTGGTAGGGATACACCTCCAGTCCGGTCAACAGTTGCCGGCGGTTCTATCGGAGACCAAAGATGCTGAAAATTCTTTTTCACTCCCCGATGCCAACGAGCTCACTAATTTCTCTTCTGCCCTGGCAACAATGTCTTCCGAAGTCGAATCTGCATTAAAACCCACTGAAGATGCTGTGTATGGCCTGACTTTGTCTGTGGGACTGTCCAAGGATAAGTTCATAGAAATATTTGAGAAAGTTTACTCAATTAATGCCGTAACAGTTCACCTGCCTCAGCAAGCGCTGACCGCCCAGTTTACAGAAGCGGCACTCTCTTCACTCGATCCTCATACAGTTATTGTATGGCCCAGGCAGGTCCAGGATTTTGAAAAGATAATGACCAATAAGTTTACAGGCATCGGGATCGAGATCACTAAAACAAAAGGGCAGTTGACAGTGTCCAGCTTATTAGCGGATACGCCGGCATATAGAGCTGGTCTTGATGCGGGTGATGTGATAACGGCGGTGGATGGTCTCAATACAAAAGATATGAGTCTTATGTGCGCTGTTCATAAAATCACCGGCCCTAAAGGCACAAAGGTTACGCTAACAATAAAGCGGCCTGGTGAGGAAAGTGCCAAAGATATTACCATAACCAGAGCCAAGATAACTGTGTCGTCAATTCGGGGCTGGCAAAGGACTGAAACAGGTGACTGGCTGTATATGATCGACCAGACTTCGACGAGTTCAGCCGAGCCGCAGAACAAAATCGGCTATGTTCGTCTTACCAGCTTTTCCGCAGATGCTCCCTCGGAACTTGATAAAGTGTTGGATCAATTAGAGAAAGAAGGATTGAAAGGGCTCATTTTAGACCTGCGATTCAATTCCGGAGGTCTCCTGGATAGTGCTGTGGGAGTAGCCGACATATTCATTAAAGAGGGATTGATAGTCAGAACACAACCGGGCTCCAACGGGACTCTAACTTATAAGCCGGCACACGCCAAGGGTACGCATCCTGATTTCCCATTGGTGATATTAATAAATTCCGGCTCAGCCAGTGCTTCCGAAATTGTAGCGGGGGCATTAGCAGATAAAGTGCATAACCGGGCGATTTTGGTCGGCACAAGGACACATGGCAAAGGCAGTGTGCAGGGGATGACCTCGTATCCTGGCGGTGGCGCTGTGCTAAAATATACCATGTCGTACTATCATTTACCTTCAGGTCAACGAGTTAAAAGCCGAGACCAGGTCGAGAAACAAGGCGGGAAAGATTGGGGTGTCGGGCCAAATATTGAAGTTGAATTAACAAACGATGAGCTTAGGAAAATGCTCGACATTCAACGGGGAAACGACGTGCTGGTACAGTCTGATCGTGGGACGGGCAGAGAATCGCCGAAAAGACATACTATTGAAGAAACCGTGGCTGCAGACCCGCAATTAGCGGTTGCCCTGCTGGTTATCAAGACTAAACTAATTCAGTTATGAAAAGTGAGCTAAAGTTTTGAACGCCTAAAGTGCGTAAAGTTCGTGTAACGGTTGCGGTTGCGCAGCTCGTATCGGTTGCGTTTAACGTATGACGATAGACGAAACGAGTTACGCAAACGATAAACGAGTTACGCTCTTCAGCTCACGTTAGGCACTTTAACCAAAATGCAGGATATCGGACAAAATATATTTGAACAGCAGAGACAGGAAAAGCTCAACCAGATTAAGCAGTTGGGCATTGAACCTTACGGCGGTAGATTCGAGGACACGGAGCCGGCTGAAGGTGTCAAGCACAGATTCAAAGACGGCGACGAAACACAAAAGGCCAAATGCGCAGGCAGAATTGTACTGCTGAGGGACATCGGCAAGCTGATATTTATTACCCTGCGTGACAGCAGTGGTACCATCCAGGTCGGGCTGAGCAAAAGTCTTGTTGGTAACGATACGAACGAATGGCGGCTCGCCAAGCTGCTTGAGCTGGGTGACATAATTGGTGCTTCTGGTCAGTTAGGCAAAACCAAAACGGGAGAGATAACCATCTGGGCCGATCGTCTTACTCTTTTGAGCAAGTGTCTGTGTCCGCCGCCGGAGAAATTTCACGGTCTGGCTGATATCGACCTGCGCTATAGGCAGAGATATGTTGACCTTTGGGCCAACCCTGAGGTGATGGAACGCTTTAAAAAACGCAGTGAAATCATTACTGCAATCCGACAATTCCTTACGTCGAAAGGCTTTTTGGAGGTCGAGACGCCGATGATGCAAACTATCGCCGGTGGAGCTGCGGCAAAGCCTTTTGTGACACATCATAACAGTCTGGATTTGGATTTGTTCCTGCGGATTTCGCCGGAGCTGTTTCTCAAAAGACTGCTGGTCGGCGGAATGGAAAAGGTCTTCGAGATAAATCGCAACTTCCGCAACGAAGGTCTAAGCAGACAGCACAATCCGGAATTCACAATGCTTGAGGTATATCAGGCATACGCCAATTACAATGTGATGATGGATTTAACGGAGGAAACTATCTCTGTATGTGTGGAAAAACTTTGTATGGACAAACAGATTCACCCCGTTAGAAATAACGAAAAGAAGGCGATTACCTCTCACGGAGAAATTTCTAACGAGGTGAAGTTCGGCGAAATGACGGTGGATTTCGCCCGACCCTGGCGGCGAGCCCGATACGTGGAGCTTTTAAAGCAATACAGCGGCTGTAGTTTTGACGATATAAAAGCTATCAGGACAAAGGCAAGACAGCTCGACATAGACGAGGAAGTTTTGGACGATGCGATAGTTACTAATGAGGTGTTTGAAGCTACTGTTGAGGAACATCTTATTTCTCCGACGTTTGTGATTGATTATCCGGCGGTAATGTGTCCTTTAGCCAGACGCAAAAAGGACGACAGCAGATTCGCCGAGCGATTTGAATTATTTGTCGCACAGATGGAGCTGGCGAACGCATATACCGAGCTGAACGACCCTGCGGAACAATACGAGAATTTTCTTACGCAGCTTCGTGGCCAGGAAGAGTCATTAACCAAAATGGACCTTGATTATATAGCGGCGTTGAAGTATGGCATGCCGCCGGCTGGCGGATTAGGTATTGGAATTGACCGATTAGTCATGGTCTTGACCGGCGCTTTGAGTATTCGTGATGTTATATTGTTTCCACTTTTAAAACCCATAAAAGACTAACTGCATGGAACACGGAGAAAAACTCCCAAATAAACCTGGGGGGTAAGCATTTAAATGTTGAAATTATTTTTATGGTTTCGATACCTGCGTAAGAAAAAAATTGTGTTTTTGAGTATTGCTGCCGCTGCATTATCAACGACGCTATTGATAGTGGTTGCCAGCCTATTCACCGGCTTCATCAATACGCTCGAGCAAACAGCGGTTCAGACAATAGGTGACGTTGTTCTTTCGGCGCCGATTACTTTTGCAAAATATCCTCTATTCATCGAGCAGCTCGAAAAGACCTCTGCTGTTGTCGCGGCCACGGCCACTTTATCGTCTCAGGGACTGTTGCATTTAGGTAAAGGCGATGTACGAGCTGTGCATATCTGGGGGATTGAGCCTGCCAGACGAACAAAGGTAACCGGATTTAAAAAGTTTTTACGCAGACAAGGACTATCTGATAAAGAACCTTCTTTTGAAGTGTCGGATTCGCCAAACGATGTCGGCGCCTTTATAGGAATTGCTGTGATAGCTGAGCCTAACGAAACGACCGATGAATATGATTACAGCGCGATCGACCGGATGATTGGTGAGCATGTTATTCTTACCACAGGTGCAAAAATAGAAGCCGATGATACGTCATCAAATGGCCAGGCAAGCAGCAGATTTAAAAGAAGAACCTTAAAATTAACCATTGCAGATATCGTCCAAACCGGTGTTTACGACCTTGATAAAGGGTTTATCTATCTTCCTATAGAAACGTTACAGGAGGTTTTATATCCGAATGAGAAAGAGTCGCTTGCCAACCAGATTCAAATTAAACTCACCGAGGGTATCCGGACAGACGTTGCAATTGCTCTAATCCGCGGCGTATGGCGAAATTTTGTTAAACAGCACCTTAACGATAATCCATATCTTATAAGCTATACTGATATCGAAACGGCGAAACAGATGCAGAGTCAGTATGCCGGTGAGCTGCGAAAACAAATGGGAGTTTTACTGCTGATTTTTGGAGTGGTAAGTTTTAGTGTGATAGTGTTGATATTTTGTATATTCTACATGATAGCCAAGCTCAAGCAGCGGGACATTGCCATAGTAAAAAGCTGTGGGGCAGCGAGCGGTTCGGTGGCTCTTGTTTTTCTCGGTTTTGGCTGCTGTGTCGGAACAGTCGGCTCAGGAATCGGAGCTGTTTTGGCATATATTATTACAAAAAATATCAATACAATTGAGGAGTGGATTAGAATAATCTTCGGGATGAAGCTATGGAAAAGCAGTGTATATATGTTTAGCAAAATTCCGAATAATATTGACTGGTGGGCTGTTTTGCCTATCGTATTGTTTGCAATTATAGCGGCGACTATCGGAACATTAATCCCTGCGATTGTCGCTGCCAGGACAAATCCGGTGGAAATCCTGAGATATGAATAGATTGGTAATCGGTAACTGGTAATTGGTAGTTGAATCTACTATTTAACCAATTACCATTTAACCAGTTACTATAATTTTGAGCTATGTACAAGATTCTTATTGCAACAAGATACCTGATAAGGCGCCACATAACGTATTTCGCGGTGCTGGCGGTTGCGCTCTGTGCTTTTATCGTTTTAGTGGTTATGACCGTACTGACCGGCTTGGTAAGTGACTTCAAGCTGAAAAACCACCTGTTTACGGGAGATTGTGTCGTCGGCACCAAGACATTAGTCGGTTTTACCTACTATGAAGATCTTAATAGGATTTTAGAGCAAGCTGATTTTATTGAGAGCGCTTCTGCTGTGATACAAAGCTACGCGCTGGTCAGTCCGAACTGGACTGAGCAGGGGCTTGGCTTGGAGATTATGGGTATCGATCCGGTCAGACACAGCATGGCCACAGGTTTCGGCGAGACGCTGTATTACCACAAAAATGATGTATCGGAAGCATTTGAGCCGGTCTTTAAGCCAGACCTGCTGGGATGCGTATTAGGTGTTGAGGTTGGTAACAGGTTGGGAAACTCTCTGGCACCGCAGCGAGATCCGAGAGGAGGATATTTTTACAATGACCGTTTTGACGAGTCATCTGTTTCTGTAAGTTGTGTTCCTCTGACTGCGAGAGGCGCTCCAGCCAAGGCCGATTTAGGGCTGATTAATACGCTGAATTTCTACTATAGTGACTATTCCCACAGTGGTTTAGCCCGAGTGGATGGCTCCTTAGTGTATACTCCCTTTGACCAGGCCCAATGGCTTTGCGGTATGGACGGTCCTTTGAAACGAGCCAACGCCATTCATATAAAATTCAAGCCTGACGTCAATTTGCAAACCGGATGCAAAAAAGTCGCCTTGCTCCTGGAGAAATTTAAGCAGGAAAAAGCCGACGAAGAACAGGCATACCTTTTAGATACGGTAACTGTGCAAAGCTGGAAAGAATACAGACGAGCGCATATCGCGGCGATGGAGAAGGAACAGACAATGATGACGGTGTTGTTTGGGCTTGTAGGAATTACGACAGTTTTTATCATCCTGGTAGTCTTTTATATGATTATCAGCCACAAAAGCAAAGATATAGGGATACTGAAAAGCATCGGCGTTTCAAACGCTGATATTATTACGCTGTTTTTGGGATTTGCTTCTTCTGTCGGTTTGATAGGGGCCGCAATAGGTGCGTTCGGCGGGTGGCTGTTTTTACGCAAGATAAATCAGATCGAACAGTGGCTTTTCGAACATTTTGGATTTCAACTTTGGGACAGGACAATATATGCTATTGGCGATATTCCGAACCAGGTGAGATTCACTGTTTTAGCGGTGATAATCCTTTCCGCGATTGTCGCCTGCTTAGCCGGTGCGTTTATACCGAGTAGACAGGCGGCAAGGCTGAATCCGGTGGAGACTTTGCAGGTAAGCCAATTGTAAA
>CAZQKO010000125.1:0-7355 GCA_964593945.1 uncultured Pirellulales bacterium
CGCCATTATGTGGAATGAGCTTATGAGCACCATCAATAAACAAATACCCAAAACCCACTGAGCCAATTGTGCTGTTTGCCTGGATGATAACATTGTTGCCTAACCGGCAGTTATGATAAATAACGACGTTACTGTCAAGTCGACAATTTTTCCCGATTTTTGAGTTCTCGCCTATTTTGCATCCACTGCCGATTACACTGTTTTGCCCGATTTCCACATTATCGTCGATTACTACATTCGCACAAATAGCAACGCCCTTAGCTATCTGGGCGTTCTGCCCTATCTTAGCTGTCGGATCAATCCCGCTGGCAACCGCCTTCAACTTGGGCGCAAAAATATTCAAGGCTGTTATCAGTGCTTCATCTACATTCTTAACAATCAATTGCGGCATAGTCAGGCCGTCAAGACGACCATCTACAATAACTGCCCCTGCCCTGGACTTTTTAAGAGCAGCCACATGTCGATCACCTGTAATAAAAGTGACGTCACTTTCGCAGGCTGCCTCCACCGCTGCCACAGAGCTAATTTGTCTGTCTCTTTCGTCACACGCCCAACCCCCGCTCTTGTCTTCGACAAGAAGACGCGGGCCGACCAACTCAGCACCGAGACGTTCCGCCAATTGTTCAGCCGTTAACTCCATCCTGCAACAGTCTTCAAATTATTATTTTGCTCTTATTCGATTATGGATTTTCGTTCTCTATAGCATCCAGCCGAGCTATTACCTCATCGCTTAAATCCAAACAACCGGCATTGTATAGCACCTTATGAGTATTAATGGCCATCCAAAGCTCCTCGGTACTTGTCACAGGAAATTCAGGTTCATCGCTGCCAAACACCAAATCCAAGCCTTTCTGTTTAGCCAAATCCTTGGTTGCCTGCAGGATTTCTTTATAAAGGTCTTCGGTCCATCGATAGTACTTTAATGCGCTTTGTTGTTTATTGAATTCCTGCTGAGCTTCTAAGCTATAACGTTTGTCTACCAACTCTTTGAGCTGAGCCAGATAGTCGGTGCTGCCGGGCTTTAATACTTTAAGGCCGGCCTCCTGGATTTCTATCTCTTTGGCGAGCTTTCCCAGTTCCGCGTTTTTCTTTCCCTGATCGGCTAAAATTTCGACCTTGTATCTTGCACTTCTCTTGCAGTTTCGCAAGACTTTCCGAATACTGACAACTCCGATCTTCAGACCAGATATATCAGATACCTGCTCAGCTCGGCCATACTCATACCCGGCAGACAAAAAAATCACACCTATAAAACAACCCAAAATGACAATCATCCTGACTTTCATAATTATACCTTTCATTTTTACTGCCCCCACGTCTTCTTATCGAAGACAATAGCGGGGGCAAGAACCCCCTAATAAATTGGGGGGGTAAATACAGAAATATTTAGCCCCGCAGTTTACGACTCGACTGAACTCACCGAATTCTGAGGGGTTCTAAATCGTTTCTCCGTTTTAAAACAATCTTCCTCCGATGGAGAAGCTGAAAACCTGAGTATCGTCATCGCTGTCTTTCATAACCGGTGTGGCCAGTTCAAATCTCATCGGTACTTCCCCAAACCAGGGAATCATTATTTGTATTCCTGTGCCCACGGCAGCACGATAGGAACCGGTATCAATTGCGCCGGTATCGACGAAAAATAACGCTGCGATATTGTTACCTATTAAAGGTACTGTTACCTCAGAACTCGCTAAAAATATCCAATCACTGCCGATTGGGTCTTTCCGCTCGGGATTAGTGACATTGGTTTGCAGACCTCTCGTGCTTACGCCGCGATATTCAAAGCCCCTCATACTGTATGAACCTCCGGCGTAAAACTTCTCAAAAGGTGGCGCATCACCCACTGCCGCTGCTGCGTGTAGTTTAGTAGCCAAAACAGTTTTTCGATCGAGAAGGTCCTCGTAAAGTGTTTTATACCACACGTATGTCCCGCCAGGGACACCAAATGTATGGTCACCCGCAACTTGCTCATAATTGATATTAAAGTTATAGCCTTTGGTCGGCCTAAATTCATCATCGGTCATGTCTCTTCCGATACCAAGCTTAATTCCGAAAAGGGTATTATCACCCTTTACATCTCTGATCTCTTTAGGCACATCTAAATCGAGATTGTCAACACTAACGTTTTCCGCCCTAAGAGACAGACTTCTTCGCCAGCGTTCTTTGCGCCTTTGCTCGAATCCAACCAGACTTCTTAGTCTGTCCTCGTCGTAGCTTTCTCTGAATCTCATGTATTTTGAGCCGAGCAAGTTAAACGTTACAGGCTTATCTCGCCAGTAAGGGTCGCTGAAATCGAATGAATACACGCTGACTTCCGTTCCGGGTGCCAGCGAAATCAACAACCTCTGACCTCCACCCTTAAAGGCATTCATAGTGATAAATTCCCCGAAGCTTTCAGGCCAATCGTTAGCGTCGAAATTCCGCTGGTCAAAAACTAAACTGCCGATTATGCCGCTGTCGCTGCTTACTCCTACTCCGGGCTGGAATATTCCTGTCTTGCCCTCTTCAATGCCTACTATTACATCCTGCCCCAGAAGGTTCGGATCACCCGAAGATTGATACGGTTGACCCTGCGGCCTGATAATGACCTGCTCGGCAATGACCTTCCTCTGCACATATTCTTCCAGCTTTCCACCGCCTTGCGGAGGTGCAATATCTGCGTTATACAATTGGCCCGGCGTAAAGTCGTACTCATCCAACACCCTGCGGACAGACTTATCCTGAATAGATTCATTGCCGCTTATACTGAATTGCCCCAAAGCCGTATCCTGTGTCAATTCACCGCCGGTTACGATATCGATTCGGCCAATTTGAAACTGTCTGCCCTCGGTGATTCCAAACTCAACGTTGACCATGTTGACGTCTGGAATGAATCTGGGCCACTGAACAACCTCCGTATCAATAAAGCCCTGCTCATGGTAGAGTTCGGCAAGGTTCTTGGCATCCGCTTCAGCCTTTCGCTTAAGATAGACTTGTCCCGGCTGTAATTGCAGTCTCGCGCGCAGCGTCTGAGTGTCGAAGGCCTTATTACCGGTAAGAAAAAGGTCTTCAATGCGGTAGATCGGCCCCTCATCAATTACAAAAGTGATGCGGGCCATGCGTTTATCATCGGTGAACTCTTTCTTGGCTGATACGCTGTGATCGAGAAAGCCCCTTTCATAATAGAGATTTTCCAGCCTTTCTATATCCTCAGCCACCATCTCCTCACTGTAGTAGAACGGCCAATAAAACCACTTCTTTCGCTTTGTCTTTATCACTTTTTTCAGCGACCTGGTCTTTATATTGTCATTACCTGTAAACTTAACCGACACAATCTTGACCTTTGGGCCCTCATCAATCTTATAAACCACGTTGCCCCTGGAAAATTCCTCTCCATCCAATGTCACGTTGACAAATGCAAAACCAATCTTTCGATATACATCGACTATGGTTTTTCTGCCCATCTCGACCAGGACAGGGTCAAGATAATCACCTGCCACCGGTCCTATTCTCTGGCGCAAAACCTTGTCTTTAAACGCGCTGTTGCCTACAAATTTGACTTTATCTGCTCCCGCCTGTGATGAGCTACCCGAAGCCGGCTCACCTTTATCTTTATTCTGAGCCAGACCTCCATCTTGTGAACCATCGTAAGATGAGGACCCAACTTTATCCACAGACGAACAACCTGAAATTAAAAGTACAATCGATACGAGAATAACTATAAAAGCATCCTGCATTACACATCCTGTTATTAAACTATTGTCCGAGTTTAGGCCAAAAATTTATCAAGCAGGCAGTTTTAATACGGATTAAAACGGCACTGTCTGGTGCTCCAGCTTCGAAGCATTCTCAAACCGCGTAAATTTATCTCTGAATATCAGCTCGACGCTGCCGGTCGGGCCGTTACGCTGCTTGGCAATGATCAGCTCTGCCTTGTTGTCCGGCACATAATCCGCTGTGTCACGATGATAATAATCCTCGCGGTGCAGCAGCATCACCACATCGGCGTCCTGCTCAATGCTGCCGCTTTCGCGCAGGTCGCTCATATACGGCCTATGACCTGCCCTACCCTCAGGAGACCTATTCAACTGGCTAAGAATCACAACCGGAATATCCAGCTCTCTGGCCAAGGCCTTAATATACCTCGAAATGACAGCTATTTCCTGCTGTCGCGATTCAATCCTACCCGAACCTAAGTGCATCAACTGCAGATAATCTACGAAAATGGCCCGTATATTATACAGGCTTTTAAGCCTCCTCGCTTTGGCGCGGAGCTCCAATGGAGTCAACCCCGCTGTATCATCAATATAAATCGGCGCTTCAGATAATGCTCCACAGGTCTCGACCAGCTTCTGGTAATCCTCAGTACTGAGCATCCCCTTTCTTATCTTTTGGGCGTCAATTGCACTGGCACTGCTTAAAAAACGTTCAGCCAACTGCTGTCTGCTCGTCTCCAATGAAAACATTGCAATTGAGGCATTTTCTACCATTCCGACATGCTCGGCTATATTCAAGGCAAGGCTGGTCTTGCCCATGCTCGGTCGGCCGGCAATAACTATCATCTCACCGTTTTGCAGGCCGCAGGTTTTCTCATCCAGCTCATAGTAACCGGTCGCCAAACCTGTAACGTGACTGCCCCCACGTTTTTCGATAAGCTCATAAGCGCGGCTTACCAGATCTTTTAATGCGACAGCAGAGCCGCTTATCTTTTTATCCGTTATTGCAAAAATCTTGCGCTCCGCTTCGTCAAGTTTTTCGTCCGTCTCGCCGCTTTCATCGAACGCCTCCTCCAAGATTTCGCTGGCAACAGCAATAGTCTCGCGCAGAAGCATCTTGTCCTTGACAATGCCCGTATAATACGCAACATTAGCTGAGGAAGGCACTGATTCCATAATCCTGCCAAGATATTCCACTCCGCCAATAGCCTCGAGCTGCTTATGTTTTTCAAGCTCATCGCGGAGCAATACTGCATCGATAGCTTCCGATCTGTGTTTCTCATAAAGAGCAATAAGAGCATCGAAAACAAGCTGATGCTCAACTCGATAAAAGGCCTGTCGGTCTATTTGCTCGATGACCTGGCCGATACAGACAGGATCGACTATCATTGAGCCGAGCACCGCCGCCTCTGCCGCCAGCGATTCCGGCATACTACGATTAACCAGCAATCCAGCAGCCGTGCCTGTCTGGTTCCGACTTTTGCCTTCGCCAAAACGAGCTCTTTGGTTGTCTGCCATAGTCAATCACCTGCTTTACTTATATCCATATCGCGGCATTTTACCTGCCAGCCGGCTAACCTGTCAAACCTTGTCCTGTTAGAAATTCCGGTTTTATCTATTGCGCGATGCAGAGCTTGAAGAATTTCTAACGAGATTTGTTTTAATTTGTGTGTGAAACCGACTTTATGGCAGACGACAGGGAGCAAAACCTTTTGGCCTCTGTCTTCTGAAAAAGAAAGATAAACCTTTTATATGGATATAAATCAAAAAAAACTTGCAAATGGCAGGTCTTCATTTATATATAATTGCAAAGGTAAAACAAAAAATTTTAGTCTGCCTCGTCTTGGCGTAGGCACCAAGCCGTAGCCAGGCAAATAACCGGTTGGTTCGGAAAGTATTCATCTACGCATAAACGCGAAGTATAAAAATGAGGATTCTATCAGCACGGACGCGAAATAAACAATGGGTCATCCACCCGCTGGACGACCGCTCTACACAGCTTGCCCAATCTTTAAATGTGTCCCCTCTTATAGCACAGATCTTGATCAATCGCGAAATAACTGACATGCGAGCCGGCGCCCTTTTTCTAAGTCCGAAACTTATTGAGCTTGTCAGCCCTGAGCAGATGCCGGGTATCGAAGCAGCGGTTTGCCGATTAAGGCAGGCTATTGAAAACAAAGAAAAAATCACCCTCTACGGTGACTATGATGTGGACGGCATTACAGGCGTCTCAATTCTTCTGCAGGTTTTGACATTACTCGGCGCCGATGTTGATTATTATATCCCTCACCGCATCAACGAAGGCTACGGACTCAATACCGAAGCTATCCGGTCGCTGGCCAAATCCGGCAGTAAAGTCATAGTTACCATTGACTGCGGTATCGCTGCATTCGACTCAGCCGAGCTGGCTGAGCAATTAGGCCTTGACCTGATAATAACCGATCATCATCAAACCGAAACCAGCTTACCTAAAGCTGTCGCGATTGTACACCCGGCTTTGGATGAATCTTACCCTAATCAGGATTCATCCGGCTCAATGGTTGCATATAAATTGGCCTGGGCTATTGCCAACCAGTTCAGCTCAGGTCCCAAGCTTGAACCGGCGCTGCGGGAATTTATGCTCAATGCGACGGGGCTTGCGGCATTGGGAACAATAGCCGACGTTATGGACCTGCGGGGCGAAAACAGGGTCCTGACGAGCTTCGGACTTAAAGCACTGCCGCAGTGCAGACTGCCCGGCATCCAGGCCTTAATAGAAACCGCCGGACTGACGGGACAGGGACTTGATAGCTTCGATATCGGCTTTAAACTTGCACCAATGCTCAACGCAGCAGGACGGATGGGACACGCACGATTGGCCGTAGAGCTACTGTCAAGTAACAGCCAGAATCGCTCTATGCAAATAGCTGAATACCTTAAAGAGCAAAATAATCAACGACAGCGATGCGAACGTAAGATATTTGAGCAGGCCTGCGAAATGATAGTAGGATATGGCCTTAACCACCCTGACCACAAGAGTATCGTACTGTCAGGTGAAAACTGGCACGCTGGCGTTTTAGGCATTGTGGCCTCGAGAATTGCCGAGACCTTCTATCGTCCGGCCATTCTGATTAATGCTCCAGGTAAGACAGACTCCGCACAAGGCTCAGGCAGATCGATTCCCGGTTTCTGTCTGCTCAGCGCGATCAGGGCCTGCGGGCATCATTTAATAAAATTTGGCGGCCATAAGATGGCGGCAGGTATAACTATCCAGCCTGAAAAAATAGACCAGTTTGCGGCTGATTTCGAGGTATACGCAAGGCAAAATCTAAATGAGGATGACATAGTCGCTAAACTCCACATTGATGCGCTGGCACAATTGGACCAGTTCAGCAGAGAGGCTGTTGGCCAATTGCGAATGCTTGGTCCCTTCGGTCCTGGTAATCCCCCGCCGATTTTCGCCACCAAGGGCGTCCGCCTGGCCTGTCCGCCAAGAAAGGTCGGCACGAGAAGTGACCATTTGCAGCTTGCGATAACAGATAATAGAAACTCAATTCGCTGCATCGGCTTCGGGATGGGAAAATTAGAGAAGAAACTGCTTGAGCATGATTTTTTCAATGTTGCATATCAGGCTCAGATAAATAACTATAACGGCTTCAGCAACGTTGAATTTGTCCTGGC
>CAZQKO010000126.1:0-5552 GCA_964593945.1 uncultured Pirellulales bacterium
TATTTCTCTGGAGCAAAGGCACTCCAAAAGAAACCTTCGCCCAATCCTCCAAGGTTGTTTTTCGCTCTTTACTTGCTGACAGAGGGTGGTACCCAGCCGATGCGAACGTCCTTAATAGGCAAATCGAGAGCTTCTTCCAGAAAGCCGATGTTAAGCCAATAGATAACGCTATTGCTGTTATCCTTCCTCATGCCGGATACGCTTACTCAGGCCAAACCGCAGCCAGTGCGCTGAAAACCATCGACAGGAAATATAAACGAATCGTCGTCATTGGCCCAACCCATCGCCTTCCTATGGAAGAGATACTGAGTGTGCCGAGAGTAACACATTATGAAACGCCGCTGGGGCAGATACCACTGGATGTGGAATTTATAAACAATCTTCTCAAATATCCGGTGTTTCAAAACGTACCGTACGCACACCAATATGAACATAGCGTCCAGATAGAGCTGCCGTTATTGCAGCACTGCCAGAAGGATTTCACGGTAGTTCCGATTGTGGCCGGCCAATGCTCATTAGGAACAATTCAAAAAGCTGGCCGGATTCTGAAAGGTCTGGTTGACGCCGACACGCTTGTTGTTGCAAGCTCGGATTTTGTGCATTATGGCCGTCAGCACCGCTATGTACCGTTTACGGAAAATATTCCGGAACGGATAAAAGAGCTTGATATGGGGGCATACGAGCATATAGCAAAACGAGACTGCAAGGGTTTTGTGGAATATATTCAGCGAACGAAAGCAACGATATGCGGTTATGTACCCATAGCAATACTACTTTCGATGCTGGATGAAGGCGTCAAGTCAGAGATGATACAATATACTACGTCCGGTCAGCTAATGAATGACTTTAGTAATTCCGTCAGTTACTTATCCGTTGTCTTTTCAGGAGCATGGCCAAACCTGCCGGAAATAGAAACGCAGACTTCAACGAGCTCAGCCGAGTCGGAAATTAACCCCAAATTGTCTGAAGAAGACAAAAAACAACTTCTGACTTTAGCACGCGGAACGATAAGTTACGCTCTGCAAAACAAGCGAGTACCACAGGCATCCGAATTGGGCGTTGCAGTCAGCGATGCAATGAGCAATCCCCGTGCGGCTTTTGTGACGCTCACAAAAAGTGGCCGGCTGAGAGGCTGTATAGGTGACATCTTTCCGCAGCGGCCTTTGTATAAATCAATTATTCTAAATGCTATTAACGCCAGCTTGAACGATAGACGTTTCTCTCCGGTGACAGAAGCTGAGTGCAAAGACATCAAAATCGAGATATCTGCGCTGACATCGCCGCAACCAATCGACTCATATAACAAAATCCGAATCGGCACAGATGGCGTCGTATTAAATAAAGATGGCTGCTCGGCTGTGTTTTTACCTCAGGTAGCACCCGAACATGGCTGGGACCTTAATCAAATGCTCACCCAGTTGTCACTAAAAGCTGGCTTACCTCCGGATGCCTGGAAAGAAGGTGCGAGCTTCTTGGTGTTCCAGGCGGATGTTTTTGGTGAAGAGGGATGAGAATGTCTCGCGCCTTTTTGATATTCAGCTATGGCCTATTTACCATTGCCGCCCAGTCACTGCTTTTCCGGGAATTCATCACCACCTTTGAAGGCAACGACATAAGCGTCGGGATTTTCTTCAGCTCATGGTTTTTGTGGGTCGCCCTGGGAGCAGCGCTTGTTTATAGAACTAAAACCTTCGCTGAAAAGTTGCTCAAAAATATAGAATTTCTACTTTTAGCATTTCTGCCGGCCTTTATCCTGGAGTGGATATTGATTGTCCAGGCTCGTGAGCTTGCAGGCGTCGAATCCTACACGCTATTGTCTATACGGGCTATTTTGCTGTTATCATTGGTGATTAATGCACCGGTCAGCATTATCACAGGGATGTTGTTTCCTATTGCCTGTCGATGGCTGCACCCCGTTAGAAACCCTATAACATCAGATAATCCTGATCGAAAAGATATGTTTTCTAACGGGGTAAAGAAGCATGGGGACTCTGCTGTCTCCCGGGTGTACATTATTGAAGCTGCTGGCAGTTTTCTCGGCGGTACCGGAGCAACAATACTTCTCGGATTGGGCATAAGCTCAGCAAGAATTTTCTTTATATTGGCTTTTGTTCTTTCTTTGTCAGTAGTATGGGTTCAACTCATCAAGACGCGAAGATGGGCTTGGATTTTTGTGCCGGTACTTATTTTAGTTTCTCTCATCGCTGGGGCTGATAATTATTTGTCCCAGCAGATACGAATAATAAAATGGAACAAGTTACTTGCCGAGGGCCAGCTCAAAGGCTCTTTCCAAACGGCACAGGCTGAGTACCTTTACGGAGACTATCAGGGCCAATGGGTAGCTATTCGAGAAGGTAGCACTTGCGAAGTATTACCCGATTACGAATCAGCCGGGCGAATTGCAGCTATTAGTCTGTGCCAAAAGCCCGATGCCAGAAGAATTCTGGTCATCGGCTCAGGATTAAGCCTTTGTCGACAATTCCTGTGTTTACCGCAGATTGAAATCGTAACCTGGGCACATTGTGATAATGAATACGTGCAGGAGATTAATAAATTTATCCCAGCGGAGTTCAGAATTAATGACAAGCGATTCAACGCTGAAGCATCAGATATTCGGTCGGTGTTAGCTGAGAAAAGATTATATCCCGTCCTGAGCCGGGTCGAAGGATATGACATAGTAATCATAAATCTGCCCGACGCAACCAGCTCGGTTTTGAATCGCTATTACACGCTTGAATTCTACAGCCGGATCAAAGAGGCGCTGCGGCCCAATGGCATATTGGCGATACGCGTAGCGGGCGGAGAAAATATCATGGGCACCGAGCTAATCAACCTCGGTGCCTCGACAAAATTGACACTGGCGAATGTTTTCTCGCAGCTTGTTTTAACGCCTGGTGATGACACCTGGTTTATTGCATCCGATTCTGAAAACCTTACCGGCCAGCCCGGCACTTTGCGAGACCGCTTCGCAGCGATAGATGGTGGAGCCGATATTTTCCCTCCGCAGGCTCTACTTTCGGTCTATTTGCCGGACCGAGCTACTACTGCTCTGGAGAACTATGCGGGCGCGGATTTACCTGAAAGCCTGTTGATTAATCGTGATTCCAGGCCTCTAACACAGCTATACAGCTTATTGCTGACCGCAAAGCAATCCGGAGCACCGGTTACAAAGTTAGTTAAGTACCTGGCCTTAGCCGGCCCACTTATTTTTATTGTCCCCATTTTAGTTTTTGTAGTTTTACGAGCCATATATGTTTCTCAATATCGGTTCCTCACTGTTCGAGAATCAAACATCGAGCATCAAGCATCGAGTTTCGACAGTTCGTTTCTGATCTTCTCGGCGGGCCTGGTGGGAATAGGAGTGGTAATCGTCCTGATGTACCTGTATCAAACGCGTTTCGGCTCGTTATATCTGTACATCGGGATTATTTCTTCTTTGTTTATGGTGGGCCTGACCGCCGGTGCTGCTCTAATCTCGTATATCATTTCACGTTGCAAGCCTCACGCTTTGCTATTATTTATGGTGATAATCGCACATGCACTAATCTTAGCTACCATTGCTTTCTGGCCAAGTCAGTATTGGACACACCTGAGTTTTGCGATTGTATTTATATTGTGTGGTTTATTTGCCGGCTGCTATTTTCCCTTAGTAGCTAAGCTACTCAGCTTGTGCCGCTCTGGCAGCGGTTCTGCTTTTGAGACGGGTCAAATCGGCAGCAAGCTCGAAACCGCCGACCACATCGGTGCCTCGGTGGGCGGATTACTTACCGGCCTTGCGCTTGTACCTGTGCTTGGTACAAATGTAACTCTTTTTGTATTTATCCTGCTTCTTTTGGCTAATGTCCCGCTCGTAGCATTCAGAGCGTATAAGGTGGCAGGTTTCGGATTTGAAATTCCAGATATCAAATTTCAATTGCGCAGGCTTGGCTACGTTTTATTTGGCATTGGTGCTACAGTTATCCTGTGCTCGAATCTGCTGGCTACCGTTAGCGCAAGACTGACTCCGTCGCTTTCACAGCATTCGGCTCAAGCACTTGCCGGCGATTTGCGTCTCGAACAGTCCACAGGATCCCTTTCGGGAAAATCAGCAGCTCTTAGTGACGGTACTCGAAATATTAATTATTTCAGGGTTTCTGACGCCAACAATCAACTGACCGGTTATATTTTTAGCTCTGAAGACCTGGCGCCGCAAGTACGTGGCTTCGGCGGAAAGATGAATCTTGCTGTCTATGTGGACCCTAACGGTACGCTAATTGACTTCCACATAATACGGTCGAACGAAACTCCAGCGTATCTTAAGATGCTTAGACAATGGCGCGAGCTTCTAATTGGCCGTCATCTTTTTGGGACTCAACCGTTCGCCGATGTCCATGCGGTAACCGGCGCGACCATAAGCTCTAAAGCGATCCTTGCGGTACTTGAGGCATCAGGCCAGAGATTTGCGACGCAAATTCTTAACAAATCTCTTCAACCGCAATCGAAAGAGCAAACTCACTGGGCCAACTATCTGCCGGACGCATACGGAATATATCTGATGGCTGCTTTTGTGCTTGCCTTGATTGTCTCTTATCGTGGCGGATTTTGGAGCAGGCTGGCCGTGCTTGTGCTTACTCTCGTCTTCGGCGGTATCGTTTTGAATGCCCAGTATTCCAGCGAACAAATATCCTCCATATTGTCTTTGCATGTCCCTGCTGTAGGATTTTCCGGCGCGTTTTTGTTATTAGTCGCAATACCACTTTCAGTAATAATCTTCGGCAATATTTATTGCGGCTACATCTGTCCTTTTGGAGCCGCACAGGAACTACTCAGCTATATTGTTCCCAAGAGATTTAAATGCCAATTAACTATCGAAACGATGCAAAAGGCAAGATTTTTCAAATATGTGGTTCTGTTCGTTTTAATAATTATATTTTTTGTCTCCAGAAACCGAACGACACTCGTATCAGACCCCCTCATTTCATTTTTCAATTTGAAATTTTGGTCGTTTATGAGCAGCTCAATGCTGGTTATTGCAATGATAGTTTTGATAGGCTCACTTTTTTATACTCGGTTCTGGTGCCGTTATTTGTGCCCGACGGGGGCTTTCCTATCGCTGCTCAATAACATTGTTTTGTTAAGACACTTTTTGCCGCCAAAAAGATTCGCAAAGTGTGAATTCGGCCTTACCGCCAGGGACAATACTGATTGCATATACTGTGACAGGTGCCGATACAGAAGACAGAAGACAGAAGACAGAAGACAGAATGTTGTGGCGCAATACGCAATACGCAAGACTCAATATGTAAATCCCATCGGACTTTTTTCCCACTATTGGATTCGACAAGCTCACCACAAGTTTGTAGCTGTTGTGTTTATAGTAGCGACATTCGTCTCGGCTGTTTCTATAAACAGGTTCCTGCAGGTCATTCCTGCCGGCCTTAGCCAGCCAGCCGTCTCTGTATCTTCCGGAGGCCAGCCAAGAGATGTCGATTTGCAGCGTGTTCGTACCATGATTGAGCAGAAAAGGCTTTCCGACCGGGAAGCTGAGTTCTACAAATCTCTCGAACCAACTC
>CAZQKO010000126.1:5652-7352 GCA_964593945.1 uncultured Pirellulales bacterium
AGTGAAGCCTGCCTTCGCCGAAGCGGCTACGCGCAGGCAGGCTCGCCCGCCAGCGGTCAGGGGTGGCAAAAGTTCTTGTGAAACGATGGCAATTGGGGTATAATAATTGGTAATTGGTAACTGGTAACTGGTAACTGGTAACTGGTGATTTGTAATTTAAATAACTATTTAACCATTCACCATTTAACCAATAAGCATTGCCGGAACTTGTGGTGAGCTTGTCGAATCCATCAGATCGAATGTTTAGGAAAAAAGAGGGATGAAAAATGCAAAAGAGAAAAATAGTTAATGCAAAAAAGTGCGTTTCAGGGGTAGCTTTAGCGGTACTAACAGTGACAATCTGTTTCGCATCAGGCGGATGTGGTGAGGAAATGGCCCGACTTGAGCAAAACCAGGTCGAATTGCAGCAATTATTCCAGCTCAATACTCAACTGATGACCGACAATATGAAACGCATTAATGACAGGCAGAGCCAGCTGCATGTCGCAGTAGAAGATGTGCAGAATGGCAGCAAGAGACAAACTAATGATATAATCGCTGCAATTGGGCAGGAGCAGGCCGCGATGCAGGACACGCTGCAAATACATCACCAGCGGCTGAACAACTCTATAGTCGGGATCGAACGTAATCAGAGTGTATTGCAAGGCGGGATTGAAGGTCTGAACACGAGTGTCTCGCGAGTGAATGAAAGTGTAGTCGGCCACGAAAAGAATGTAATGCAACTGCAGCAAAGTTTTCAGAACAACAATAAAGAAATGGCTAACGTTATGGATGTAATCGGCCAGAGACAGCTTAGATCTGAAGAGAGAATTCAGGGTAACATCCAGGCGATAGTCGGTACACTAAAAGATGTCCAGCAGAACCAGGCCAGAGCGCAGGAGCAGATCACAGCTATGCAGGATAAGAACCAACAAAACAATAGCAAAATGATAGCTGTTCTTGAGCAGATGAAAGTCACGCTTTCGCAAATTCAAGCACAAATTAGGCCAGCAGTAGCGGCGAAAAGCGCATCTTCTTCAAAGATTAACAAATAAGCTCGTGCTGCGTAGCGAAGCTTCCAGCCTTCGTAGCTCCCGCTCTTGCTTCGCAAGAAGCTGCGGGGGCGGAGTAGGCACTTCGCAGAGTAGCATTTGAATATAGCTACTCAATTGCGTGAGCACCTGAGATTGTGGATAACCTGTTAATAACTCAGCCTGCATTTCAGGATTTACCTGCTCCGGTATCAAAGCAATTTGCCAAAATTAATACTACCTGTCCTTGCTATTAGCCCCGCACGTCAAAAATCGAACATCGCTTTTCGTAATTTGTTTCATAAAAAGAAGTTATGTGGCATAAAACAACATTAGAAAAGCCAAATACAAGCTCAAATCCTGAATAAACAGCATCGTCCGGCTTCCCTCAAGAGCGCGGCAGCATCTCGAAAAGAAGAAAAATTAGTGGATAATCTGTAGAAAGCTGCTCCTGAAACACGAGGAGACACAAAGCAAGTTTGTGAAACGGTTGCGGTTGAGCGGCTCGTATCGGTTGCGTAAATCGTTATACGTCTCTAAAAACGCAACCGTTTAACGATAGACGAAACGAGCTGCGCAACCGATTGACGAACAACGCAAACAGTCTTCGCAATGAATCAGTGATTTTCTAACGGGTTGATAGCAGCGATTTTCTTTTTTAGCGTTCGGCAGGCCGCTGTCGGGTCCTTT
>CAZQKO010000127.1:0-2589 GCA_964593945.1 uncultured Pirellulales bacterium
CCTCGTGCATTGGCGAACATATTTCTGATGTTACAATTACACTCGCTGCGGTTGATCCATGCTATAGCTGCACCGAGAGATTAGCCATTGTTGATGGACGGGGCAGTATCCTGCACGGATACGAAGAGCTGCATCGATTGAGTTGCGAAAAGACCGCACGGCTTAAAAAAGAGATTGGTCCGCCTGAATGGAAATTGGAGGATTTCTAAATTGGACATTAATATTTTATCTGTGCCTATTTTTCTGCCTTTGATTGCAGGTTTTATTCTGTTGTTTTTGCCGAACAGGATAAATTCGCTGTCTAAGGCGCTGACGTTTGTTATTTCGATTATAACATTCGTATTTTCCATTCGTATATTTGCACTCGGCCGGATTGAGTATGTGTGGTCTATTCTGCAGATAGGCGATTTCAATTTGCAGTTTCTGCTGCAAGCTAAGCCGTTGGGGGCTTTTATATTGATATTCGCGATGGGCTTTGGCCTGTTGATAACTTTGTATTCGCTGAAAGCAATGGCCGGCGCAAAGCGGCTGAATGAATACTATGGCGCAATCCTACTAACAATAGGCGGCTCGGCGGGGATATTGCTTTCCGATCACTTGTTGTTATTACTTATATTCTGGGAGATTGTCACAGCTTCTCTGTATCTTTTGATAACAACAGGCGGCAGGAATTCTAATTTTGCAGCGACAAAAACATTTGCCATGATAGGCGCATCAGATGCTGCTTTTATGCTCGGCATATTTACCGTGTGGGCACTTTCAGGAACACTTATCATTTCAGATATAAGTTTGCCGACAAATTCTGCACTTGCCATTATCGCTTTTCTGCTACTCATGACGGCAGCCATCACAAAAGCAGGGGCACTACCCTTGCATACCTGGGTACCTGCGAGTGGCGAGTACGCGCCAGTATCTGTGATGGCGCTTTTACCTGCTGCGATAGATAAGCTTCTGGGTATTTTTCTTCTTGTAATAGTCGTACAGGAAATTTTTGTGCTGGAGTCGGCGGCTTTAAGTGCCATTCTGGCACTGATTGGCGCAGCTACAATCATTATTGCGGTTATGATTGCGATGGTTCAGCACAATCTTAAAAAGCTGCTGTCGTACCATGCTGTCAGCCAGGTTGGCTACATGATTCTGGGCATAGCGACGATGACGCCTGTCGGCATCGCAGGGGGGGTTTTCCACATGCTCAACAACGCCATATATAAATGCTGTTTATTCTTGTGTGGCGGGGCAGTGGAGCACACAACCGGCACGGCTGAACTGGATGAACTCGGCGGCCTGGGCAAGAAAATGTCAATCACTTTTGTTACCTGTCTGATCGCGGCTTTAAGTATTTCCGGTATACCACCCTTGAATGGTTTTGTCTCCAAATGGATGATTTATCAAGGCGTAATCCAGATGGGAAACACACAGGTTGGTGGTGCAGCCAAGCTATGGCCTATCTGGCTGACCTGCGCTATGTTTGGAAGTGCGCTTACTTTAGCTTCTTTTGTAAAGCTCATCCACTCGGTGTTCCTTTCCCGCTTGCCGGACAAACTCAAAGGCGTAGGCGTGAAAGAAGTCTCACCGGCAATGACTATTCCGATGATTGTACTTGCTTTTCTGTGTGTGTTTTTCGGAATCTTTTACCATGTGCCGTTAAAAATGTTCATTTACCCTGCATTGGGTGTAGAGCCTGAGTTGAGCACGTGGTGGTCTGGTATAGCCACAATCCTGATATTGATTGGTATCGGCCTGGGTCTGCTGATCTTACTTGTTGGATCATTAGCGAAAAAGGTGAGAATCGTACCTACATGGACTTGTGGTGAAGTACAATCCAATGAGCAAATGATAGTGCCGGGAACGCATTTCTACAAAACTGTTTCGAATATGGGCGGATTGAAACAGCTTTACAGTGGTCAGGAAAAAGGTTACTTTGACTTGTACGACCAAAGTGGGCGGCTCGGCCTGGCCTTAACAAACTTTTTGAGATGGCTACATTCAGGTATTCTACCAATGTATTTAACCTGGGTTACTTTAGGCCTGCTTATAGTTCTTTTTGTGGTTTGCAGAATTTGGTGAGGTAGGTATGTCTATATTCTACATCTTGCTGATATTTATGATAATCGCTGCAATCATTGCGGTGGAAACACAAAACCTTCTTAGCTCTGTAATTTGTATTGGAGCAATTGGCTTTGGTGCCTCCTTGATGTTTCTGTTTCTACGCGCACCGGATATCGCCATTACGCAGATTGTGGTGGAGGTTTTGGGACTTATTATTCTGATTCGGGCTACAATCTCTCGCGACCTGACTTTTATAAGCGGCGATAGAGAATTCTTCGGAACAGTCGTTTCCGTAGTCATCATCGCGGTAATTTTCTTAGCAGGCTTGAAAATCCTGCAAACAAAATCTCTTGAAGAAATCCAGGAAATCCGGCAGACGCATCCGCACGTTGTCGCTTTACCGGATTTCGGCACACCAGTTTATAGTTTTACGCAGGGAGCTGCTTCCAAAGAGTATGTAGAAAGGGGTTTGAAAGAAACTGGGGCAGCGAATCTGGTGGCCTCAATTATCCTCGATTTTCGGGCATACGATACGCTCGG
>CAZQKO010000127.1:2689-7262 GCA_964593945.1 uncultured Pirellulales bacterium
ATGACAGTCATAGTAAAAACTATTGCCAGTTGGGTGAAGATTTTGATCTTCGTTTTTGGAATTTATATTATCCTTTTCGGTCATCTTACGCCGGGCGGCGGTTTTGCTGGTGGCGTGATTTTAGCTTCTTCGTATGTGCTGCTTATGCTGGCCTTCGGCAGGGGATTTGTGGAAGAGAATTTGCCTTCTGCTGTCGCGTCAAAGCTCGATTGCCTGGGAGCTTTTCTGTTTGCTATGATAGCAACGTTAGGTCTGGCATTTGGCGGGTCTTTCTTTATCAATTTCGTCTATCAAAAGTTTCTGCCGGGAGAACCTCTGCACCTTATCAGCGCCGGCACTATTCCACTGTCGAATATAGCTATCGGCCTAAAAGTTGGTGCGTCATTATTCTTGGTTATTTTTTCTCTTTCGGTTTTTTGTAAAGACTTTAGATGTAAAGAAATTTAGATAAATTCAGAATTCGGCGAGTTCGCCGACGAAAATGAGTAAAGCAGATTGAGTAAATGGAAGGTATGACGATTATAGTAAAAACCGTCGCTATTTGGGTCAAGGTACTTATCTTTGTTTTTGGTGTGTACGTTATTATCTTTGGTGACACTTCACCCGGTGGTGGTTTTGCCGGTGGTGCTGTTTTGGCTTCTCTTTATGTGCTTCTTATGCTCGCATTCGGCAGAGAATTAGCCCAGAAAAAGCTACCACCATCTCTTGCTCTGAAGATCGCCTGTGGGGCAGTCTTCGCTTTTATCGCGATGGCAACATGCGGTTTGTTTTTTGACAAGAACGGGTTTTTCTGGAATTTCATTTACCAGGAATGGTTGGCAGGCGAAGACCTTGGAATTCATTTCATAGCGGCTGGGATTATACCGCTGGCCGAACTTGCGATTGGATTGGCAGTCGGAGCGCTAGTATTTCTCGTGATTTTGAATCTTTCAACATTCAGGCATAATGTTTTAGCTAATGAAAGGAAATGAGAGCGATGCCCTATGCTCTATGCTTTTTACTGTTTATGATCGGCCTATATTGTGCAGTCGTCAAAAAGAATATGGTCAAGATTGTAATTGGCATTATGGTTATGGAATATGCCGTCAATCTCTTTTTGATTATGCTCGGCTATCGCACCGGCGGAGAAGCACCAATAATTGACAAGACCCATATTGATCCACAGACCGGCCAAATCATCGCCAGCTTTATCTCGAGCTCCGTTGACCCGCTGCCGCAGGCTTTGGTGCTTACTGCGATCGTTATTAGCTTAGGGTCACTGGCGCTTATGATTTCGATATGTATCAGAACATACGGTGAATATGGCACCTTTGACATTACCGAGATAAGGAGGTTAAGAGGATGAGTATACCGCTACCAGTTTTTATCGCGATTCCTTTGATAGCGGCATTTCTGCTTCCGATCTTCGGTAAGAAAAGAAAAGCCATCGCCACTTTTTTAGCCAATCTGGTGACTATTTTACTGTTTGTCCTGGCGATTTCGTCTATTGGGCGAACAGATGTTTATGAAGTTGGAAAGTGGCCCATCCCACTGGGGATAAATCTTGTTCTTGATGGTTTAAGCTCTCTTTTGCTTTTGGCAATCAGTGTCGTTAGCAGCGCAGCAATGCTTTTTAGCACTCGATACATGGAACAGTACACCGCCAAGTCAAAATACTTGAGCTTGTTTTTGCTAATGGTCGCAGGTATGAATGGTGTGGTGCTTTCCGGCGACATTTTCAATCTGTTCGTATTTCTGGAAATTGCTTCGCTTGCATCATACGCACTTGTCGGCTTCGGATGCGGACCGGAAGAGCTCGAAGCGTCGTTTAAGTATATGGTTTTAGGAACTATTGCTTCAATACTTATCCTTTTCGGAGTTGGTCTCGTTTACGGAAACACGGGTACACTCAACATGGCTTATATCTCAAAGACGATTCAAGCCTCGGGCCTGAATGCCGGCCTTGCCTTTGCGCTGGGCTTGTTCATCACCGGCTTCGGCTTAAAGGCTGCTTTAGTACCGTTCCACGCGTGGCTGCCGGATGCGCATCCATCGGCGCCGGCTCCAATTTCAGCGATGCTTTCCGGTATTCTTATCAAAACCCTTGGTATTTATGCTCTTGCTCGCGTAGTTTTCAATGTTTTCGGCGTTTCTGTTGAGGTTGGCTGGCTGTTAGTTGTGCTCGGTATTTTGAGCATGGTTGCCGGTGCCTTTTTGGCGATAGGGCAGTGGGACCTCAAAAGGCTTTTGGCTTATTCAAGTATCAGCCAAATAGGCTATGTTATCCTTGGTATTGGTCTCGGCGCAACTTTGATAGCCAAAGGAGCAAACGTGGCCTGGGCGTCTTTGGCGATACTCGGAGGACTATTCCACTTAGTCAACCATGCCGTTTATAAGTCTCTTTTGTTCTTGACCAGCGGCTCGGTTGAAATGTCCACCGGCACAAGGCAAATGAGGGAGATGGGCGGGCTCGCCGAGAGAATGCCCGTGACACGCGCAGCCTGTACAGTGGCATCGGCTTCTATCGTCGGTGTACCACCTTTTGCAGGATTCTGGAGCAAGCTGATACTTGTCATTGCAGCAGTCCAGGCACATCTTTATTGGGTTGCAGCTATTATAGTTTTTGTGAGCCTGTGCACCTTGATAATGTATTTGAAGGTACAAAGATATGTCTTTCTTGGTGAGTTACCGGAGTCTTTGCAGGGAATAAAAGAACATGGCGGCTCCATGGCTGTCGCGATGGTATTTCTCGCGTGCCTTTGTGCGCTTATGGGATTACTTTTATTAGTGCCGAGCTTAAAGCACAATATTCTTGATCCTGCTGTTGGTGTGTTAATCGAAGGTCTTGGGTACTCAACCCGGATAATCAGTATGTGAAAAAACAAGGTGGGATATCATGAGAAGACTGATTTATTTTGTTTTGGCCTTTATTATATGGGTGCTAATGGCTTGGCCTTTTGTTGATGGCAAAATCGACCTGCAGGTTGTAGTTGCAGGTCTGGTAGTTGCTTTTATTGTAGCTATCTTGTTCCATGAGATACTGCCCAAGGAGCAC
This sequence comes from uncultured Pirellulales bacterium, assembly GCA_964593945.1. Classification (GTDB taxonomy): domain Bacteria; phylum Planctomycetota; class Phycisphaerae; order Sedimentisphaerales; family Anaerobacaceae; genus CAZRMQ01. The sequence goes on from CAZQKO010000127.1 coordinate 5,724, forward strand.
CAGGTGTTTATTTCACCTGTGCGAGTGTTTTGGGCTTTGGTCTATGTGCCGGTATTCTTCTATTATGTTATAATAGCCAATTTTGATGTGGTCTACCGTGCTTTGCATCCCAAGATGCCTATAAAACCAGGGATTGTGAAAATAAAAACTAATCTGAAAACAGAGTCCGGCATCACAGCGCTGGCTAACTCCATCACCTTAACGCCGGGCACTTTGACCGTAGACCTGACTGATGATGGCTATTTGTATGTTCACTGGATCAATGTCAAATCAGACGATGTTGAGCAGGCAACTGAATTCATTGCAAAAAGGTTTGAGTGGTTCATAAAGAAAATTTTCGAGTAGAAAGAGGTCTTTATGTATACGATATTCTACATCGCTTTGCTTGTTTGTTGTTTCCTTTGCTTGTATCGGATTGGCCGCGGGCCTAGCGCTCCGGATAGAACCGTGGCTATTGATATATTAGGCATAGTTGTTGTTGGTTTCTGTGCCATTATGTCTCTGGATACTGGAAAGGATTTTTATCTGAATGTCGCAATGGCTTGGGCACTGCTGAGCTTTATTGGCACTATTGCACTGGCAAAATTTTTGGAGGGTAGAAGCTTCGATGAGTGATATTATAGGATACATTTTGATAATAATTGGGATTTTGTTTGATATATTCGGCTGTATTGGCTTGGTTCGCTTTCCCGATGTTTACAATCGTTTGCAGGCCTCAACTAAGTGTGTGACGCTGGGAACTATCCTGCTGCTTGTTGGTGTTGCGCTCGCCAGCGGTGTCGGGCCTACAGCTTCCAGAGCTATCATCTGTGCGGTATTTATTTTGATAACTTCACCTACGGCTGCTCATGCAATAGCCAAAGGATCGTATGCTTCCGGTGTGGACCTTTGGGAGAACAGTGTCGTTGATAAGTATGCAGAACATGTAAATAAGGAAAGCTCATAGCGTGCTACATAAAAGTATGCCGGTATTGTTAATTGATAATTGGTTATTGGTGATTGGTAACTGGTAATTATTAACCGTTTAACCAATTACCATTTAACTAAAAAGGAGCTTTAAGTTGCGTTTGCCGAAATTAAGAGAATTGAAAGAAGCTGTAACTGCGGTTTTTTCACCGCGTTTTACTACACGATTTCCTTCCGAGCCTTGCGTAGTGCCCGAAAAGTTTCGAGGCAAGCCGGAATTTGATATGGACTACTGCATTGGCTGTGGTGCATGTGTAAATGTCTGTCCAAGCCCAAGCTGCTTAACACAGGTTGATGACCTTGAAGCTGATCCACCTGTCAGAAAAATCACTCATCGATACGATACCTGTATTTTCTGCGGCAATTGCGAGGCAAACTGTACAACCGAAAAGGGCATAAAGCTCTCCAATAAATGGGACCTGGCTGGCCTGGACAGACAAGCCATGTCTGAAACCCACGAATTTGAGCTTCAGTTGTGCGAAAAGTGCGGTGCGCCGATAGGTACTAAAAAGCATTTAGTCTGGCTTTACGAAAAACTTGGCCCATTGGCCTACACCAATCCTTCATTGCTGC
>CAZQKO010000128.1:0-7208 GCA_964593945.1 uncultured Pirellulales bacterium
CCTCAGGAGTTAAACAGGTATGAGCATATTATCAGCTATTGGAAAAGTGATTCTGCCCGACCGCGGCGACCGGTACCTCAGCACTACGCTATTTCGCTCAATATGCGCAAAATGTCCACCATAGTTAAAATGGATCACAATCGAATAACGCCAAGAAAACAGCATCGAATTTAACAATTGGTCTCTGAATAACTTGAAAACACTATTGATTTCGTTTAAACTGGTGTACATAAAATAGCTGGAAAGGCTATGGAAATGATAACAGAAGAAGAGAAACAAATAATAGTGAAATATGCTAAAAAATATAATATTTTGTATGTTATTCTATTCGGCTCATCCTTAAGCAAAGACCAAGAGGCGAACGACATAGATCTTGCAGTAAAAGGAATCGAGCCGAGCCTATTTTTCAAGTTTTACGCAGAGCTATTCAAAAGCTTATCGAAACCGGTTGACTTAATAGATCTCTCAATCAAATCTTCCTTCTGTGAATATGTTGAAGAAACAGGAGTAAAAATCTATGGCCAAACTTCCTAAACAAATCCTCGTCGAGAAAGACAACGTTGAAAAGACCTTGGCCAATCTCAAGGAAGCTATGGAAAGGTCAGAAATATCTTCTGTCGAATTAGCAGCGATTGGTACATTCCTTCACAATATTTACAACGGTATAGAAAACATCTTAAAGCAGACACTTCGTTTGAAAAATGTTAAAATACCGACATCCGATTCGTGGCACAAAGACCTGTTAAATCTTTCGGTGTCCAAAGGAATTATTTCAGAGGAATTATCTAACCAGTTGTACGAATACCTGACATTTCGGCACTTTTTCATTCATTCTTATGGATTTATGCTCGAAGAAAGTCATCTGAAAGGCCTATCTACAGATATTTACGATATTTGGCCGCAATTTATGTCGGAGATTTCAGCGGCGATAACCTAATAGAGCAAATCGCCATCGAATGGTGCCAGGAAAATAGCCTCGAGTTTTACGATAAATGACGTCGGGTATTATTTATTGATTGAGTGGCATCCTCAAGCGCAGCGGCTCGACTGAGCTCGCCGAAGTCTTGGGGATGGCTGAATATATTACAATAACCGGCCATCGCCATCCATAAGGGATGACGCTGCCACCCGCCGGTGACCTCGATTGATCACTTGATAGAAAGCTCCAGGATATTCGATATGCAATGGTCTGGTCATAAGCATATCTTATGTGAAATGATACAGGTGTCAATAGTTAATATTTAAGATGTGACCCTTTACTTCGTTGGCCATTTGCGCTGCCCGTTTCGAATTTCCACATAGACGCGATGTGTGGCATCAGCCATGGTATGCAAGAACTTTAGCAAGTGATTTTCGGTCGCTCTTACCTCCCAGTGTCGTTTTTTTGGTTTCTCAGGTGGATGGTCCCAGAAGGTTAACTCGTTATTTGCATCGATCGTAAAATTCGCGTGGGATATGGCATTTCGCAAGCTATTAAGGTGATAACGTGGATTCTTAGCAAAAGTCTCTCGTTCCTTCGAGATGGTGAAGTACTGCATAACCTCACGTTCCTGTAGGTCTGTGTAGAAGGGATCCTCCTTCGGAAGGTTGTAGAGCTCCTTAGGGACAACTAAGAAACAGTACATCATATATGCACCCCAAGAAAGGTTCATAAAGGGCCACTCGGATTCGGGTTCTGGGCCTTGGAAGCCAGCCTCCCTCGGCACTTCCATACAGTACTTCTTAAACAAATTCGTCTTCTGGAGTCTGTCAATGATCGCAACGTTTACCCAACATTGAGTCGGGATTTGGACTCTTCGATCTTCCATGAGATTCTCCTTTTGAACTTCATCTCGCCGTATCCATAACGATAGCCGTAGCGCGCTAACAATGTATATATGGTTTCTACCTATACTCTTTAGGACGCAAAACTGCGGCCTAACATTCCATTCCTTAAAACCTTATAACCACATCCAAACAAGTAACTTACCATTCCTTTTCAGAGCAAACCGGCGTCTTATATGTTTTCCACACAACATGCCGGTGTCTGTATAAGATGCCAATGGGTTATACTTTACAATCGTCATAAGTCTTCTCCTTAGAATAAGTTGCTGCAATTCCCAGTTATTCGCCAGGCATCTTATATTGATCAGCATAAGACGCCTTTCAAAGTGCGTCAGCCGGGCTGCGTACACCGTGGCCTTCTTTGTTAAGAATATTGGTCATCGTGCAGACACAACCATAGCTCTTACCGATTGTTAGGTATCTATAAGTTTTACGTCCGCCTGCTTTTGTCTATCAAGGTAAAAGTTTTTTTTCGAGACATCAATTTAATCTAAAAGATTTACGTGGTAATTAGCAGGCTTATTGCACAGCAGGCTGGTAACACTGGGCCAAAATTTTAATCGGATGTTTCACCACGCAATCACTTATATGCTCGATTTGCATCTTGCAAGCGGCGCATTCGGTAAGAACATTTTTAACAGGTGATTTTTCAAGTGCCTCTTTTAACCTCGCAGCTATCTGCGAGGAAAGCTCGTAATTCTTCTTTTGCATACCGAATGTGCCGGCTAAGCCGCAACAGCCGGCCTGAAGCTCAACAACATCAATTCCGCAGAGTTCCCGTAGCAGCTTAATACTTGCCTGTTTATCCCCCACCGCAGATAAATGACACGGCAAATGATAAACAAACTCCAGCACTCTGTCATTGCGAGGAGCTTCGCGACGAAGCAATCTCTCTCGTTCTGGCGTTTGAGATTGCCACGCCCGCCTTATGCGGGCTCGCAATGACATATACATCGTGTCATTGCGAACTGGTTTCAACTTTCCCTCCTTATACAGGCCATATAGATAATTCATCAACTCATACGTATTTTGCGAGACAAGTTTAGCATCCTCACCACCAACAAAATGTCGAAGCTCCTGCTTCAAACACAATGCCGCACTTGGCTCGGAACAGACAATCTTATAGCCGTCACGAACCGCCTTTGCCAAATATTTCACATTGTATGCCAAGTCTTTTCTGGCTCTTTTAACGTCACCATAGACAATAGCCGGCAGCGGTGCAGGCCTTTGCTTCGGCAAAATCACCTCAATACAATTGTAACGCAGGACATCGATAACAGCAAAACCCAGCTCATGGTCGTTATAGTTTGCGTACGTATCCACAAAATACGCTACTTTATCGATGGGATTTTCTATCGGCTCGCAAGAAGCTAAGTACTTTCGCCCTGCCCTTAAAAATGAGCCGCGTTTAAAAGAAGGCATTTGTCTTTTGCGAGAAAGCCCTGTGAATTTCTCCAGCAGCCACTTAAAAACGCTAAGCCGCATTACAAAATTTGAAATGGGCGAAAAAAAGCTACCCACCATGCTAAGATAGCGGTTGCGAGCTAACAGCGACTCGGCTCGTCTTAAGCCCCTGCGCTTAACGTATTGCGCTCGTGCGGTGCTCATCAGCTTGGAAACATCAACGCCTGAGGGACATTCCGAAAGGCACGCCTTGCAATTGATGCACAAATCAAGAAATATTCTAAACTCCGGCGACTCAAAATCCTTGTCCCTCAACTGCCCCGTCGTCCAGAAATGAAGAATATTTGCCTTTGCCCGCGAGCTGGCTAACTCTTCGCCCATTGCCCGAAACACCGGACACATCCGTAAATCGGGATCCCTGCTAAGGCAAAGGCCGCAGCCGTAGCACTGCTCAAGCTCGATCTCAAGCTCATCTTTTCGAAAAAGCAAATCCGTTTTTAGTCTTTCCGGCGAAAGCTTGAATTCAGCCCTTAAGTTCTTTACCATAATATCAGGGTCGTCATTAATAATTTTACCCGGATTCATCAAACATTTGGGGTCGAATATATTCTTTATCCTCCCAAGGAGGTCATAATATTCGCTGCCGTACTGCTTTCTTATAAAGGCGGTTCTTACCAGACCGTTTGCGTGCTCACCGCTCATGGTCCCGCCCAGTGAACAGACAAGCTCGAAAACTTCGTTCGCAATCGCTTGCATCTTCTGTACTTCAGCAGGGTCCGCCAAATCAAGATATGGACGAATGTGCAGCAAGCCATCACCGGCATGGCCGAAAAAAGACATTGCTATATCATATTTGTCGCCGATTTTCTGTAGGCTGGATATATACTCTCCCAGCCGCTCGTTTCCGACGGAGATGTCCTCCATAAATTCCGCCGGATGTTTTTTATCCCTGCCTCTATAAAGCAGCGGTCCGGCATCATTGCGTGACTTCCACAGTCTTGCCTGCTGCTTCTGATCAAAGACAATATTTCGGCCTGTAGCCAACCGCCCAACTGCCGAATCGGTCTGATGTATTTTTTCGTTGGCCTGTGTCTGCGTTTCGCCGTAATGCTCAACTAAAAGCATCGCCGCGGCATCAGCAGGCAAAATGTCCCTATATTCAGGCAATGCATCAAAAGCCATACCAATCAATCTCTTATCCATCAGCTCGCAAGCTGATACACCGTTTTTTACAATAATCGGCACAGCTCGTGACATTTTCTCAAGCGAATCAAATTCAAGCTGCAATAATGCTTTTGCTTCGGGAATGGGAACAGTTCTTAATTTGATTTTCGTAAAAATGGTCAGAGTACCTTCTGAGCCTGCTAACAGATGCGCTAAATCTATTTTTCCGTTATGACAGATTCCTGCGATGCCGTAGCCGCTTCGATTCCGACCATATTTTGGTAATGCTTTAGTTATCACTGCATCCTTGCCGGAAAGAACCGACCAGCACTGCTTTGTTATTGAGCCAACTGTGTCGTCCTGTGCCTTTTGCACATCGAAATCATTTTTGAACTCAACCACACTGCCATCAGCCAAAACCGTTTCGACGCTCTCCACGAAACTGCCGATAAAACCATATATAAGCGAATGAGCGCCGGTGGAATTATTGGCAACGCACCCCCCTACCGTTGCACGGCTACTGCTGGATGGATAAGGCCCGATTTTTCTGCCATTTTTAGCCAAGCGATTATTTAAATCATCCAGCACAACTCCAGGCTCACAAAGAACCGCTGAGCCATCATCTTCAACGCTGATTATCCTGTTCATATAGCGTGTCATATCAAAGACTATGCCGCTGCACAGCGATTCTCCCGCCACGCCGCTTCCCGCTCCGCGGGCAACTACCGGTACAGCTTTAGCAGCAGCATATTTCACTACAGCGACTATATCGCCGAGGTCACGCGGTGCAACGACACATTCGGGAAGTACCCTGTAAATGCTCGCATCGGTGCTGTAGGCAACTCTGTGCAATACGTCGGCAAAAACATCGCCGCGCACAACCTTAGCCAAATCATCCGCTACTTTTTCAGATTTTTTCTTCATATTGCCTGTGTGGTTCCTGTATCCTTCGGCTCTTTCTCGCTGCTAATCAAAATCACGAGGAAAGAATTGAGTCTGAGAAATATCTCCGCTCATCCTCAGAACTGCAAGGTCGTCCGGGCTTACCTGCCCATTTATGAATTGCTGAACAACAGGATGGGGGTGATTTCGAATATGGTTTGGGTCACCGTCGGCAATAATTTTGCCGTTATGCAGCATGATAATGCGGTCGGCTATTTTGTAAGCACTTTTCATATCGTGTGTCACCACTATCGTGGTCTCATCAAGCTCTCTTTGAAGCTTCAATATCAACTCATTGATTACGTCCGCACGAATAGGGTCCAGCCCAGTGGTCGGCTCGTCATATAAAATCACTTCCGGATTCATCGCAATAGCCCTGGCTAAGGCCACTCTCTTTCGCTGACCACCTGAAAGATTAGCCGGATAATAATTCTGATAACCATCAAGACCGACCATCGCCAGCTTGGCTTTTACCACGTCTTCGACCTCCTGCCAATTTGTTATTTTATGATTTTGTTTTATAGGAAACATTATATTCTCAGCAACGGTAAGGCTGTCAAATAATGCACCGCCCTGGAAAAGAAAGCCGAAGCGGATACGTATCCTGTTAAGCTCCCTGTCACTCAAATTGTCGATCCGCTGGCCCTTAAAATAAACTTCTCCCGAAGTGGGCCTCAGCAAACCTATAAAATGTTTTATCAGGACGGTCTTGCCGCATCCACTTGGCCCTATGACAACAGTTGTCTTTCCCTTCTCTATAGCCAAAGAGACGCTATCCAAAACAACCTTTTTGCCGAACTGCCTCGTAAGGTTCTTAATAACAATTATACCGTCACTAACCTGCTTTCCGTTGTTTTCGATACCCTCTGTCACTATCTTCTCTCATAAAAAAAAAGGAAACCTATACTACTCTGCGAAGCCCCTAAGGGGCGAAGCACGAGTCTAAATCCTTCAGACCAGACTTCTAATCGGCCAGAATGTTGCGTAAACAGCCTTGGAGATTACCGCCAGCGCAAAATCCAGCGCCAATATGGAAATAAAGCTGGCAACAAATGCTTCGGTGCAGGCCTGTCCCACACCCTGTGCACCCTCTCTGCAAGTAAATCCCTTATAACAGCTAATACTTGCAATTGCTCCACCAAAGAAAAAACCTTTTACAACCCCGATAGAGACATCCCAGAGCTCCACACTTGAGGCACTAAAATCCCAATAGGCCCGGCTGTTAATACCTAATTGAAAAAAGCTTACCAAAGCTCCTCCCATAACACCCGTGAAGTCTGCGAATATAATGAGAGCCGGCGTAAGTAACAGGCACGCCAGAATCCTCGGAGCCACTAAATATCGCACCGGGTCGGTTCCCATGCTCCTGACTGCGTCAATCTGCTCGGTGACGTTCATCGTCCCCAGCTCAGCGGTCAAGGCACCACCAATGCGTCCTGCTAACATAACCGCCGCCAGCACAGGTCCAAGCTCCTTCACAACTGAGATATTAATCAAAGAACCCAGATGCTCTTCCAGCCCCATACCTGCAAGCTGGTCATAAGCCTGCACTGCCAGCGTCATTCCTACAAACGCGCCTGTTATCATTATAACCGGCACGCTGCGAACGCCGATGATATGCATCTGGTTCCAAATAAGCGGATACGTCCGACTGCTGGCACAACTCCGCAATGAAGTAAGCATTGCCTGCCAGACAAACCGTCCAAACCGGCCTATATTACCCAAATCTTCCATAGTTTTCGTTCTGACTATTGCAATCATAATAACCGCACTCCAAAACGGCATTGTCACACAAATTTCACGACCTAAGTTTAATAATCAGTCGATTTGTCTCGTTTTGTACCAACACTTACTTCTATTGTCAAGATTATCAC
>CAZQKO010000129.1:0-7143 GCA_964593945.1 uncultured Pirellulales bacterium
ATATCAGACTGTATCCTCCTCCACCTGCGGAATAGAGTTTGGCTTTGTGTCGGCTGAGTAGCTGAAGGTATTACGAGTTCGGGGCCTACACTAATGCAATATAGGTCTCTATGTAAAGCCGTATTGAGCACGCACGGTTGTAATATTATTAGCGGAGAAAGATTGTTTTATCTGATGTTTTGGGGGGGAAAATAAACATTAACCATTACAGCTAAGGACTCGAAAGCAACAGATACTAAATCGTAGTCAATGCTTGTCGCAGGCAATGAGTGTTTTGGTGCGTGGCCTAGACACTGTTATTGTCATTTTAGCTTTTTAAAGGAGGACTATCATAGTTAGCAGGTTAATTTCCTTGGCTTAGTTGGTATTGGTGCTGAGTTTTTCTGTTAGTAGCGCAGTTGCTGAGTTGGTTGCCTATGTCAATTCTTCCGAGGTCGTGGTTACCCCGGTGGAGGTGTTGTCCTGCCGGTAGACGAGTGGAATTCAATTGAGTTAAGACTCAGTGCGACTGATAGTAAGGAGTAAGTATCATGAGAAATCGAGTAGTTTGTTTAACAGCAGCTTTGCTGATAGGATTCATAGGATTGACTCCAGTTCACGCACAAGACGCAATCGAAAATATACTGGTTAACGGTGGCTTTGAGGACGGCGTTGTTGAGCCGTGGACCATATATGGTGGTGTTACCACAGAAGTGGTTGAAGAATTGGTGGGCGCAGCGGTTCCCGAAGATCCGATTGAGGGAGACTTTTGTCTACATCTTGAGGTTCCCACAGCAGGTGCAAATTTCTGGGATAGTTGGATAAAGTACGAAGGTCTTATTTTTGAACAAGGCAAGTATTACACTCTTTCCGCCTTTCTCAAATGCAAGGAAGGTACACTGCAGATCGATTTCAAGCCGGAACTGAACGCAAATCCATGGACAGGATATGGTGAGCAGTCCTTCACCATGACCGACAAATGGGCGGAATATAGCGTGACAACTCCTGTTTTTACTGGGGACGTCAGTTCTGCGGACATCGTGTTCCTCATGGCTTATGCAGCTGGTGATTTCTGGATAGATGGCATAAGATTTTACGAAGGCGACTATGTCCCACCTGTTCTCAGAAAGAGAGTTACAGCTTCGAGCCCCAATCCTGGAAAAGCCGCCGTTGACGTACCTCGCGATACAGTACTGAGCTGGACACCGAGCCCATTAGCCGACACGCACAATGTATACGTCGGCACCGTTTATGACGATGTCAATAACGCTGATACCACCAATACATTGGACGTTCTGGTCGGTCAAAACCAGGACGCTAACAGTTATGATCCTGCTGGCCTTCTCGACTTCGGCCAGACCTATTACTGGCGGGTCGATGAGGTCAACAACCTTAACCCGGAAAGCCCATGGAAAGGCGACGTCTGGAGCTTTACTGCTGAGCCTTTTGTTTATCCTATCGAGAACATTATCGCTACAGCTTCCAGCTGGCAAAGCGGAATGGGGCCCGGAAATACGGTCAACGGCTCCGGATTGGATGATAATGACCTGCACTCGACAAATGATGCAGCTATGTGGCTAAGCGGTATCGCCGGGCCGCAGCCGACCTGGATAAAATATGAGTTCGATAGTGTTTACAAGCTGCATGAGATGTGGTTGTGGAACTCTAATATGGCGATTGAGCCTCTTTTCGGTTTGGGGCTGAAGGACGTTACGGTTGAGTACTCGACCAACGGCAGCGACTGGACGCTATTGAGTAGCATATCGGAATTCGCTCAAGGGCCGGGAACAAACGGTTACGCACACAATGCTCCCATTGATTTAGGCGGTGTCATAGCAAAATATGTCAAGATTACCGCTAATAGCAGTTGGGGCGGAATGACCCAATACGGTTTAAGCGAAGTCCGGTTCCTATATAAGCCCGTCCGTGCAAGAGGACCACAGCCAGCTTCCGGACAAGCAGATGTGGCTCAGAATGTAGTCCTTAGCTGGCGAGAGGGAAGAGAGGCAGCCTCACACGAAGTGTACTTTAGTACCGATAGACAGGCTGTAATTAATGGTTCGGCCCTTGTTGATACAGTAAGTGAAAACAGCTACGATCCCGGCCCACTTGAATTACGAAAGATTTACTACTGGAAGATTAATGAGGTCAATGACGTTGAGAGTCCCAGGTCTTGGCAAGGTGATGTATGGAGCTTTTCCACATTAGAGTACTCTGTCGTGGATGACTTTGAGCAGTACAACGACATTGATAATATAATATATAATGTGTGGGCGGACTACTTTGTGAATAATACCGGCGCTACTGTGGGCCACTTTGATCCTCCGTTTGCTGAGCGAAGTATAGTTCACGAGGGCTCACAATCCATGCCTTTTCGTTACGATAACGATGGTACTGTGAACGAGGGTAGCACCTACGAACAAGCTGGAACAATGTATTATTCTGAAGCTGAATGTGAGTGGGCGGTTACGCAGGATTGGACCAGAGAAAGCGTTACTTCCTTAACACTATGGCTGCGAGGCATACCAGCATCTGTCGGTAGCTTTACGGCTGGGCCACCAATTACAATGACCGGCGCCGGTGCGGACATCTACGATATGGCTGACCATTTTCACTTCGCCTACAAGCAGCTCTCCGGCGTTGGAAGCATAACAGCAAAGGTGGTCAGCGTCGGTAACACCGACCCATGGGCCAAGGCAGGTGTGATGATGCGCGAGACGCTGGCTGCAGACGCTAAAAACATTATGATAGCTGTAACGCCAGGTAATGGAGTTTCCTTGCAGCGCCGTGCTACTACAAGCGGCGGCTCCGAGGAAGTTGATAGAGCCGCAGGGCCCGAAGCTCCACAATGGGTAAGGCTAATCCGCAGCGGCAATACATTTACGGGTCAATATTCTGCTAATGGTACTACGTGGCAGACGGTGGAATCGACGACGATGACCATGCTTACGAATGTCTATGTAGGCTTAGCTTTGACCAGCCACAATACCAATGCTACATGCACAGCCGAGTTCTCTGACGTTGCTATAACCGGTACTGTTACAGGCGATTGGCAGTCGCAGGACATCGGCATAGAAAGTAACATTCCTGAACCGATGTATGTAGTTCTGGCCGATAGCGCCGGCAACAATGCGGAAATCAAACATCCTGATCCGGCTATATCTGCCACGGGAAGCTGGACGGAGTGGAATATTCCGCTTGCAGACTTTACCGGCGTGAATATGCAGGCTATCAAGAGTATGACCATAGTTGTTGGCGATAGAGCCAATACACAGGCTGGTGGTGAAGGTATGTTGTACATTGATGATATCAGACTGTATCCTCCTCCACCTGCGGAATAGAGTTTGGCTTTGTGTCGGCTAAGTAGCTGACCTGCCGAAGGCGGACCAATGCGGGGCCTACACAGATTGATTTGGTGTAGGCCCCGCTCGTTTTGGTATTGCATGTCTTCAAGTCGCTCAAAAGCAAGTGATGCTGTAAAGAAGATGATTGAGAACAACACGAACTTACGTCTCGGTCAGGTAGCACCATTTCCACTCCAAATGCAATTATTTTTTGAGGAAATGCAGAGACAAGTGAAGGCGAACAAAGCCGAAGCGCAGGTCGAGGTGTTGAAGCAAATAGAAACCATCACGGATGTACTGATTCAGACATTCAATGCCGGTGGCATCGATACAATTCTCTCTTATTACACCGATGATGCAATGTTACTGCCGGACCAGCATGAAGCTGCCATAGGCAAAGGCGCGTTGCATAAGCTTCAGATCGAGACCTGGGAAGAAGGTGTGAAAATCCATTCCATCAAAGGGTTGGAGCATCAAATATGGGACTGTGGAGACTTTGTATTCGATGCTGGCCGGTGCATAATGTCATGGAGGAGTCCAAAGCTGCGGTATCTGCTAAGTGACTGGCGCAAATACGTGACGGTCTGGGTCCGACAGCCGGATGGCTCGCTAAAAATCAAACTCGACTCTTGGAACCCAGATATATTCCATGCCTCCGAGGACAAGACCGGCTCTATAGTTCCGAAAGCGACAGTCATCCACAGCGGGACTCTTGATAGCGGTATGAATGTCATATACGAACAGATCAAGCAGTATGAGGCGAGCTTTCATAAGATGTTTATCGAGCGTGATTCCAACGCAGCAACAAAGTTCTATGCCGATGGTGCTGTCTTAATGCCATGGGGGACTAACATGGTCAAAGGCAAAACAGACATCCTGGAGCATATCAAGAAGGGTATGAACGAATCACCGCTTGTAGATATGAACCAAAATATTGTGCATATCGAGGGTAACAAACAGATGCTCTTTGTGGTAAATCTATTTTCATGGACGATTAAGGATGAATCTTCAGATCAGAACGTAACTATACCCGGCAAAGGAGTTCATGTGTGGAAACATCAACAGGACAGCTCCTGGAAGATACTGCTTGATCTGCACAACCCGAGTGTCCCCATACAGCAGTAGGGACATTGATGTTTATACGAGGAGTATGACTAAGCTGATTTCTTTTTGTCCTTTGTGGTGGTCTCAGTTTTTTCGCTGGATTTTGTTTCTTTACTTTCGGTTTTAGTTTCCTTCTTGTCGGTGTCTTTGCTGGTTGTGCTTTTCTCTTTCTCCGCCGCCTTTTTATAGCTTTCGCTTCGGTAGTCGGTTTGATAGAAGCCGGGTCCTTTGAAGATTACGCCGGCGCCGATGCCGATAAGTCGTCTCGCGCTTGTCTTATTGCATTTTGGACACCTGCGAATGGGCTTGGCGGTTATGCTTTGAAACCGCTCAAACTCGTAACCACAGCTCTCACATTTATATTCATAAGTTGGCATTGTTCGTATTCCTTTGTGCGTCCCTTCGACTTGGTTCGACTCTTTCGACTACGCTCAAGACAGGTTCGCTCGCCACAGGTTGCTCAGGACAGGAAAATATTACTGAGTATCGGTTGTCTCATCTTCTTCTACTAATTTTTGCTCGAATTTTTCGCTCTTTTCTGTCGGCAGTTTATTGACGACTACTTTGCTTGGTCGAATGACACGTCCGTTGAGTTTGTATCCTTTCTGAAATTCTTCCAACACGAGATTATCCTGTTGCTGCGGCTCGGTTTTTCGAAGCATGGCCTCATGCAAGGCTGGATCGAATTTCTCGCCAAGCGATTGTGTCTGCTCAATGCCGTGCGATTTCAGAATATCGAGCATCTGATCGTAGATTATCTTGATTCCTTTAATAAGAGAGTCGATATTTTCAGCCGAGTGAGCATTTTGGAAGGTGTGCTCGAAGTTATCCAGAACAGGTAGCAGAGATTTTATTATCTTCTCCTTTTCGTAGACGATTGTGTCGCTAATCTGTTTGGGGACACGCTTTTGGAAATTTGCGTAATCGGCACTTACCCGCAGCAGCTTCTCGTGCAGCTTTCGAAAAAGCACACCTTTTCTTAGAAGTGCCTCTCGTACCAGCCCGGCTTGCTCCTTCGGCAGAGAGCTTATCAGGTCATTATCATCCTCGGTTATGAACGTCTCCTCGAATTGCTCATCTTTCTGCTGGAGCAGCTTATCTAACAGTTGATTGAAGTCAACTCCGCCGTAGGTGGACTCGGCTTGCGTCTCCGGCTCTTTTTGTTCTTTTGATTCTTCTTTTTCTGTGTCTTTCATAAGTTGCTACCAATTCATCCTTTTCATCCTTCGTAGTTCCAGCCTTGGCAGTCCCTTAGGGAAGTAGGCACTATGGAGAATGGAAATGTTTTTTCAGTTTTTCGAAGAAGCTTTTTGATTTAGGAGAAACGGCTGAGTTTTCAGTCTTGGCAAATTCTCTTAGCAGCTCTTCCTGCTGTACGTCCAGTTTGGTTGGTGTTTCAATAATAATTTGTACAAGCTGGTCGCCGGTTCTGTGTGTGCGTACATCCGGCAGACCCTGGCCTCTGATTCTGAAGATGCTACCGTATTGTGTTCCAGACGGGATTTTTAATTGTCGTGTTCCGTCCAGGCTTGGCACATCAATAGTCACTCCTAATGCAGCCTGCGTAAAGCTTATTGGGACAACAGCGATAAGGTCATTGCCGTCACGATGCAGGAATTCGTGCGGCTTTATTCTTACATAGCAGTAAAGGTTGCCGTTTGGTCCGCCGCTTCGGCCTGGCTCACCTTCACCGGCCACTCTTATGCCCTGTCCTTCGTGAACACCAGCCGGAATTTTGATGTTAATGGTTCTTTTCCGGGGGACCTTACCGGCACCCTTACATTTCTTGCATGGATTTGTAATGATTTGCCCGCTGCCTTTACATTGCGGACACGTCGAGACTATCTGAAAAAATCCGCCTCCTCTGGCGACTTGGCCGCTGCCTCTGCAAGTGGAGCATTGAGCCGGCTTGCTTCCCGGGGCCGAGCCTGTTCCTTTGCATTCTGAACAGTTGTCCTTCCGGGTAAATTCAATTGTCTTTTCAGTGCCCTTAGCAATATCATTGAGTGTCAGCTCGACGCCGGTTTCCAGGTCATAACCTCTGGCAGGTCCGGTTCGCCGAGATGTCCTCGACATTCGGGCTCCGAAGATATCAGAGAAGAAATCGTCAAAGCCAAAGATGTCCTCGAATATGCTGCCGATGTCCTGCCACTTCATGTGCGAGTAGTCACGCATTCCTATTCCGCGCAGGCCATCATGTCCGAACTGGTCGTATCTGCTGCGTTTGTCAGCGTCGCTTAAGACTTCATAAGCCTCGGCACATTCCTTGAATTTGTCCTCAGCCTCTTTATTACCGGGATTCTTGTCGGGATGATACTTCATCGCCATTCGGCGATACGCGCGCTTTATCTCCTCGGCGGATGCATTCTTACTTACCCCTAAAACTTCGTAATAGTCCCGTTTATCCATTCCAATTTGCATAAATTCGAATATTTAATCTCTAAATTCGAAACAAAATAAGTGAGCTTAATCCGCCTACGGCGGATAAAGTTTGGAGTGCCTAAAGTGCCTATAGTTCGTTTCACGGTTGCGGTTGCGCATCTCGTATCGGTTGCGTTTAACGTAAGACGTTTGACGAAACGAGCTACACAACCGCTAAACGAAACACGGTTGCAGGCACATTAGCTCATTTTAGGCACTTTATATTTTTCGTACCTCGAATTTCCCTTGTGTCCTATGATAATTGAACGGCCGGATAACTCAGCCATTCGTTCAA
>CAZQKO010000130.1:0-7072 GCA_964593945.1 uncultured Pirellulales bacterium
CTGGCGGGTTCACCGGCCATATTATATAAACGCAGAGCCATACATTCATTCAGTAACATTCCGCCTGTACCGCGGTCCCAGGGTCCGTCGGGATGCGGAAACTTAAACCACGGACAAGCTCCGGTACCGACGTTCATTTTATTCCATTTTTCTTTGCGTTCATTACCATAGTCGTCTTTTAGCTGGAAATAATGTCCACGATTGAAATTGAATTTCCATTTGTTTTTGCCCCAGCGAAATGTCGAGTATTGCCCACGAACACGATAGCGGATGTGATCATAAACCTCACCGTCGTAGACCAATGTGCCATAAAAGCGATAATCGGCATTATCGTAACTGGAATTCCACTGGCAGTTTTCAACATCGCTTTGTCTGGATATCAGATGATAAACCGGCAGTGAAGTTAAGACCTCTGTGCTATACTCAACGACTTGGCCTTGCGAACCACCGGCGCCTGGCCTAATCGCTCCCCTCCAGGGTGGCACACCGTTATAAACAAAGTAAACGAAATTCGGCTGGGGGTCATCATCGTATGGCACAACTAAAGAACGTGATGTACCATCCATAATGCGGATACGATAGCGTACCAGCCGACGATGAACCTGCAAAGTCCCCGGCAACTGCACGGCGTAAATATCATCACCGGCTTGCTCATCGCCATTGAGTCCGTCATCGTGCATAGCAATACTTGACCAGTTTGCTTGGTTTTCATAAGCAGGATTTGTCGTGTAGTTAGGGAAACCCAAGGGGATATAACCGCCCGGATAAACAATCTGGTACAACAGCGTGACTTCCGCAACACTATCGGCGTCAGTCACCTTGGCAGTAATAGTTACTATCTCGTTCGACTTAGGCTGTTTAGGCGAGTGCTGTACCTGACGGATGTGCGGAGGAATATTGTCGGCGTAAATATCCTGGTTTTTCGCAGCCGGCGTAGGATAAGCCGAACGCCAGCTTCCTGCAAGATCATTATCGAAAGATGGATTAACCAATTGAATAGAACGGCCGGTACCAGGCTGATTTTCCGGCACCGCATCACCTACGGTCGGCCAAGGAAAACCAAGCTGATAATCCACTTCGTCAACCTTCCCGCCAGCGGCGTCACGCAGAATGATTCTCTCGCCCTCGTTGCTTAGTTTACCGGTGAATGGTGCATAAACCAACCTGCTGTCAACACCATATTTATCCATAATAGTTGTCGGCTGGTAAGCAAGATAAGGGTCTTCTGCGACAACGATATATCCCCCGGCGGGCAATATCGTGCCGTCTGGAAACAGAAATGAAATGCCGTTTGAGAAATACCAGCCGGAAATATCAACGTCTGCCGTCCCGGCGTTATAAAGTTCTACAAACTCCACCAGCTCGGTTTTGACATCGGGGTCATAGTGAATCTCATTTATTACTACGGGCGAAACATCTGCCTCTGCAGCAGAGGCCAACAGTAAAGAGATAAATAACAGCCCGCCTGCCCAGAGTACCCTCCAAAGGTCCATTGTACCTTCGCACGAGGTACGGCGGGCAGGTGTTTTCATAAAACTTGACATTTGTTCACCTTTTCTTTGTAGAATTTATCTTCCGGGCGAAGGCAAAGAGGCTCGCCATGAATCCTTCGCAGACCAACTGTTGGGGTCAGTATTGGTTGCATCTATTATTGTTAGAGAAGAGCCTCCACCATCAGTAGTATCATGCCAGCCGTCTTTATACTCAAAATCTAATATCGTTTGTCCAACAGCATCTTCCAGTTTGATTCTTTCTCCAGCGTCGGATAGACTTCCGGAATACCGACCTGCTGTATTTACACCTGTACCATATCGAGAAGTAAAGGCATTTAGGTCTTTTACTACTACAGTATATCCGCCGGGTGCAAGGTCTATACCTGTGGCAGAGCTATCGGGGAAGGTAAAGTTAATTCCGTTGGTGAATTTTACTAAATTCAGGTTTATGGTTTCTGTGCCAATGTTCGTCAGCTCGATGTATTCTTCATTTGGTTCGGATTCGGGATGATACATAATCTCTGTGATACGCAGATTCTCTGCCACTGGGCCTACAGCAAAGATCGCTTCATTAAGGGCACTCCAGGTGCCGTTACTTAGCGCCCGTGCTTTTACGTGAGTACTCTTGGTTAATGTGATAGGCCCTGTATATCTAACAGCAGTAGATGAGACCCCAGTATCGCTTGGAGCACTGCTTACCCCTGCCACCAATTCAGCAGAAATGATAAAGTCGGAGCTGGTTGTGGAGACATTTAGGCCGTGAATGGCTAAAATGTTCTGGCCTTGTTGCAGAGTGCTTAGGTGAGCAGATATATTAAAGGACTCGGCGCCCTCGGCCTCATGGTTGCCGTTTGCCTGGGAGCTCCAGGCAGGTGTTCCGGTAAGTGACACCCTCTGGACCTCGGTGCCGTTGATGTATGCGACGAAACCATCGTCATACCACATATTTAGCGTCAGGAAGCTAAAGCTGCTCGGGTCGCCAGTGACAGTAAATGGTATGCGGATGTAACAGGAGGTATTGCGGCTATATATTTGTGCTTCCACATCGATGTTGATTAAAGTTTCATAGCCTGAGCCTCTTTCGTAGCCAACACCTCCATTACCACTTATCCAGGATGAGTCATCGAATGTTTGGCCACCTTTCCAGTTGTTGCTTATAGGCCCCGTTGGAACCAGCACCTTCTTGGCAGCATTTTCAGGCACGAGCGTGCTGCTGTTTACAGTTGCTCCTGATGGGCCGGGCAGACGTGGATCAGAACCATCAAGAGTATAATAAATCGTGCCTATTGGAGCTGTTACCGAGAACCTATCAGCCAGCGTGATCTGGCCGCCATGTTGGTACGAACCGTTTATTTGAAATACCGGCGCATCGACGTTCGGATACATACCCTGGGATTTTGCGTAGTTAAGGAAGATTCCTAATCTGCGGGGGAAATAATCATTCAGCACATTGTTCTTCTCTGGTATCCAAAATTCGTTCTTGGTATAGAGATAATACGGACCGGAGCTGTATGAGTGGACGTCTCTGCGATAATCGCCCCATCTCGCGGATTCGGCTATTACCGCCAGGTCTATCTCATCGGCACGCTTGGTCCAGCGCAGGATGTTTTGTTCGGTTGTAAGGGCTCCTCCATTGAACAAGTGCTTGTGCAGACGATCCGCAAACCTAATGCGGAACTCCTCGATATCAACAAGATAGTCATACAAACCCGTAGGATCGGATACCGTTGCTATGCCTCTCTGGTTCACATTTTCGATCACGTGCTCGGCGTCCCAACTGTAGAAACGCCAGGGTTTGCGCAGCGGTCCACCGCCGGCTGCCCGCCAGTTCGTGCCATACTTGATGTCCGTGGTACCGGCAAAATAGAACAAGATTGTCCAATCAATAAAGTTATCTATATCAATTAACTGGCAAATCTGTTCCCAATTGCGAGTTTTTACGACCTGTTTCAATTCGAGCCAGGCGTCTATGGTACCATCCGATACCGAGCCTGAATTTAGAGGATCTGAGATTACATACGTGGGATCGCCATTTATGGCATCGATGTTCTCTGCATCACCGCCGTTATAGGCGGCATAGTGGTCCGCATCCGGACGCTCATGCAGGTTATACAGGCCCCAATACATACCGTTTAAGTACAGATGGACATAAAAGCCCTGGAGCGCATCTTTGTTGCCCATTTCAGTAAGGGAATTACGCATCCATGGCTCACGTACATACTGAGTACGCTCGCGCTGGTCACGTGCCCAGTGTGTCCAGGCATTGTTGAAGAAGCCGCGAAGATGGAGCGTATCAAAAGAATCCACGGGCCAGTCGTCAAACAGGTCGTAGTCAAGACTGGTTGGCCCATAGATACCTCTGAATCGAAGGCTGAACGAGTGCTTTGGACACTTATGGGGGTGTCGGGAGTGCCCCCCTTGAATTCGCAGACCGCAGTTGACCTGGAATTCCTTTGAGCCGTCGGGACAGAATAACTCAGCCGAGGTTGGTCTTTCCCATTCCAAATCAACGCCTTCCGCTAACGGATTTGTATAAATACCGATGAAAGGAGAGAACAGGTACTCTTCATCAGTAACAATTGAGATAGTCGGAATCGAGAGCATCGCCTCTCTCATCAGGCCGGCATAATCAGGATCATTATAAACTTGCGGATCCATTTCATAATCGGCCGGATATCCACTCCAAGAACCAGGATAGCCGGCATCCAGTGCTTGTTGCTGAGTTTGCTTGATCACGTCGTCAATGAAAATATAGGTATGGGTATCTATATGGGATGGCTTCCAGCCGGACTTCATTGCGGCTGCTCGCAGACATGTGGTTGTGCTTATGGAGATAGGGCCGCTATAGACTCTGCCTGTTGTATCGCCAAAATCAGGATTGTATGGCTCACTGCCATCGAGAGTATAGTATATTATGGCACCTTCGGTTTCGGTGGTAATGCTGACAGAAAACGGCGCATCATAAAAACCTCTTCTTTGGCTAAATTCCGGATCTGCTACAACATCTATATATCCGCCGTTATTTTCTCTGCCCGGTGTCGGAGCAGCCATAAACTGCCATGTATCGGTGGCATCGGGATAACGACCGTAAGAAATATCTGAGGTCTGCTCAGCAAAGGTAATACTATCAATCAAAGAGCTGCCATCGGTACCTGTGGCAGAGCTATCGAACAGGCCAATCTCTTCACCGCCGGCGCTGAGCTGGAAACTTGCGTGCATACCGGCATCGTCTGTATCATTATCAACCCATACCAACAGATATCCATGTGCTGGAATAACAGTTGCGGTGGGATTATTCGTCGGAAATCGCCATTTAGTGGGTTCAGATAAATCATCCGTGAGGTACATACTGCCTACATCAATAGCCGTATTACCAAAGTTATAAATTTCAATCCAGTCATCGTACTGGAGTTGTGGGTCCTGGATAGTGCTGCTATTGGAGGCCATAAGCTCGTTAATGACCAGCGTTGTCCCTACCTGCTGCTGATTCACAGCAAACAGAGCAAAGCCGGCTATCAATATATTCTTTATGAAATTCAACATATTCCAAGTCCTCTACAATTAATTTACCTACCGGGCGAAGGCGAAGCTGCCTGCCAGTTGGCTACATCATTGCCGTATTCCTCTGATACCCTGCGACTGAGTGACAATCCCCCTCCATCGGCCTCCACAGGCCACAAGTCCATTCCGCCAGGACAATCCTGCGGATGTGAGCCATCACTGTAATTTACCAGGTCCAACCGAATATAATACCTGTTGCCATCCCCATCAGCCTCAGTAGGCGTACTAAGCTCAGCCTTCTCTCCGCTGTTGCTCAACTGACCATCATAAGGACCTATAACCCCCTTAGGGGGAATATCACCATACTTAAGAGCAAAAGCCGACAGGTCCTTAACTAACAACAAATACCCTCCAGCAGGTATCGTCACCGGCTCCTCAACAGGAAAAGTAAAGTCTATACCATCTGTAAACTTCCATGGTGCCAGCTTATCGTAATCATATAGAGTAACCGTCTCTGAGCTTATATTATAAAGCTCTACGTATTCCTCATTTTGATTGCCGGATGCAGGATTGTACATAATCTCGTTTATAACAACAGGACCTACCTTCGGATAGGCATTAGCAAGGCCGGCAGTATTTTCGCTCATCGCTACAAAATTGAAGTTATCCGTACTGCTCTTGTAGTATCGGCCAAACGATACACCGGTTTGCGAGGCGCCAAAATCCTCCGACTGCCGGTATCCCGTCAATTCACCATCATTTGCTGAGGTTAGATACACCGTCTCACCATCCTCACTCAAGGCAAAAGGTGTATGACAACCAGGATTACTGACGTTAACAAAATGAAGGTCCTCATAGAAAACGATATAGCCATAAGGAGCTAACAGTGTTCCATCAGCAATCTCGTATTTAGTAAGATTAGGATCACTGTCACTGATGAACCAGCCGCCGATATTGATCAGCCTGCCGGTAGTATTATACAGCTCTATCCAATCGGCAGCGAAAGCGTGGGAATGAGCCAGAACTTCGTTAATCACCACAGAACCGGGATCGGGAATATCGGTATCGTCCCAGCCGGGTGAGCCGCCGATATACGCACTGGCCCGCCAGGAATCCTTCGCAGACCAACTGTTAGGATCAGGATTGGAGGCATCTATTATGGTAAGAGAGTAACCTTGCCCATCGGTAATATTGCTCCAATTATCGTTGTAACTAAAGTCCAGTATCGTCTGTCCAATAGCATCCTCTAATTTTATCTTTTCTCCAGCATTATTCAGGCTGCCGGAATACTGGCCGGCTGTATTTATTTCTGTGCCATATTGGGCAGTACCTGTGGCAGAGCTAAAGGTGTTTAGGTTTCTGACAACTACTATATATACACCTGGTGCAAGGTTTGTATCGGGGAAGGTAAAGTTAATTCCGTTGGTGAATCTTACCAAATTCAGGTTTATGGTTTCTGTGCCAATGTTCGTCAGTTCAATGTACTCCTCATTAGGGTCGGTGCCGGGATGGTACATAATCTCGGAGATACGAAGGTTCTCTGCTACAGGGCCGACTGCAAAGGTTGCTTCATTAAGTGCGCTCCAAGTGCTTCCATCCAGTACTCTTGATTTTACGTGTGTGCTCTTGGTCAGCGTAACAGGTTCGGTATATCTAACAGCATCAGGCGAAACTCCAGTGTCGCTTGGAGTACTAATTTGGCCTGCTGCAAGCTCAGCAGAGATGATAAAATCAGAGCTGTTGGCTGAGACGTTTAAGCCGTGAATAGCCAGGATATTCTCTCCTTGTCGCAGGGTATTGATGTGAGCGGATATATCGAAGGCTTCAACTCCGCTAACCTCATGGTTGCCGTTTGCCTGGGAATTCCAGGCAGGCGTTCCGATAAATAGCGTCCTCTGGACTTCGGTGCCGTTGATGTATGCGACGAATCCATCATCATACCGCATATTGAGCGTCATGAAATTAAATTCGCTCAGGCTGATGTCAACCGTAAAGGGGATGCGGATGTAGCAGGAGGTATTTCGGTTGTACATTTGTCCTCTGACGTCTATGTTGATAAGTGATTCGTAGCCTGAGCC
>CAZQKO010000131.1:0-2551 GCA_964593945.1 uncultured Pirellulales bacterium
CCATCAACGGGGCTGTCAATAAAAACAAGGGACAAACCGGCAAATTGCCGGTTTGTCCCTTCGCAATGCAAAAAGCATGCGGGGGGAAGGAAGTCAAATTTTATCTTACCCGGTTTTTTTTGGTTATCGAGATCTTTGTTTTTCAAATTCAGTCGACAACCGTTCGAAGAAATCCTTCTGTTGCTCTTCAAGTTTTTCTAAACGATTCTGAAACTCGCTCATCTGCTTTTCTATCCTATCAGATATCTTGTCGTCTGGTCCGAATGGCGGTACTGGACGATCGAAGGGGAAATTCGGTTTTTTATCTATATCACCTTTTTGCTCTGCTGTTCTTTCTTGTGAGGTTTTTCGTGCCTTCTCCAGAGATTCCTCTACACTGGCACGATATTTCTCGGGCAATTTATCTATTGCTCCAGCTTCTGTCTTGTACTCGGTTTCGCCGACACGAACGGTAATCTCGGTATCATCCTTGTTTGGACTGCCTTCAATGGTGATGGTGTAAGTTTCACCGCCTTCGGTAAAGTGATAAACGTACACCTCCTTAAGTAATTCTGGTGTGCCATCCCCAAAGGGCATTGTTATGTTAAATTCTAACCTGCCTGGCAGCTCTTCAAAGGGAATTTCTATCCAGTTACCTTTGTCTGGCTGGAGCTTATATACTTTTCCGGGATGCCAAATATTAACCATGTCCGGCTCAGGCGGATATTTCAAGTCGACCTTGCCGTCAAAAATGCCGAGCTTTACTCCGACGGTTTTGTGTTTACCTAAATGGATAATTTCAAGAGAGATTTCTGTACCAACGCCGGCTTTATGCACTGCACTAGTAAACTCATTAGCGTCTGTCACATCTTTGCCCTGAAAACCGATTATAATATCATCTTTTTCAAGGCCAGCTTTATCCCCAGGAGCCTCACGATTCACATTCATTATCCTTATACCTTGATTGGGCGAAAGGCCGAGATGCTTTCTTAATAAATCAGGCAAAGATGTTCGGTCTAATACTATACCCATATAAGAACGTTCGCCTTTTTCTTGTTCCGATGCCGCTCCGACTTCGGCCTTCTGGCTACGGTTTGGCTCTTCGCGAAAACGAGTCGCCAAGACGAGTTGAGCAGATAAACCTGTACTGCACGCAAACAAAGTCACAATACATATCGAAATAATTATTTTTATTCGCATAACCATTTACCTTTCTTGAATCAAGTCGATTATACGTACTTATATGGCTTCTTGAAAAGCAGCGGTTCTTACCGTATTTTCTCGCAATCCTTCGATGAGCCATTGGTCTCCATTTTCGTCGGTAAAAGTATACCAGTCAACATTACGGATTGTATTTTGTGGAGACGGCAAATTCTGTCCGTTTTTATCTGGTGCATTATCTGGGCTTATCACAGCAACAATGGGTTCATGTTGAATATTCGGTGTCGTTGTACGCGTAAGGACAGTAAAATGTAAAGCCAGTCCTATCACTAAGCCGGCAGCTATTCCTGCTGCGAGACGCAGACCACCACTTATTCTTATAATTCTAATTAAAGGATACTTTCTATGCTGCTGCCACGCTCGTTCAAAGATTTCTTCAGCATTTTTGCCGCGGTCGAGAACTTCAGAAGCGATAACTTCCCGGCTGCACTGGTGTAAATCCTGCAATTGCTGGAGAAACTCTTTTGCCCGGAAATTGTTATCCAGCTCAGCTTTCAATACTTGCTGTTCGCTGTGTGTTATCTGGCCATCGAGGTATTTTCCAATCATTATTTCCAGCATATCTTCTTTCATATTGACTTCCCTTGCACCCTGTTTGTCTTTTTGCCTATAATCCGGTTAAAAATCATCCGCCGAGCCCTCACAAGTCGAATCTGCACGGTTGTAATAGGTATATCCAATATCTCGGCGGTTTTCGCGTATGTTAAATCTTCTAAGTGTGCCAGCACAAATACCTGGCGGTATATTTCAGGCAGTGATTTCACCGCTTGCAGTATTTGCTGGTACTGTTCCCTTAGCTCCAAATTCTCAAGTAGCTGGCCAGCTTTATAGTCGCATTGCTGGCCAGCTACTTCCTCATTATTTAGCGAAATGACCTTCCTTTGTCTCTTTCGCTGGCTATACCTCAGAGCCTGGCGTCGAGCTAAAACCGCCATCCATGGCCGAAAACGCGCCGGCTCACGTAACGTATTGACTTTTCTAATGACCTGAACACAAATATTCTGCATAACATCATCCACACTATCGGCGTCAGCTATGACGCTGTAAACTAAGGCTCTAAGCCAGGTCCAGTTTCGTGTCAGAAGCAAACGAAAGGCTTCTTTTTCGCCCTTTTGGGCAGCACGAACCAGTGCCGATTCGTTTTGCTCTTCTTGCCCTGTCATATTACCTCTTCTTAATATTTAGATTCTCCGCAAGCAAAGTTCATACACAATTTTCTGTTTTTCTATAAAAATTTGCTGTTAATCTGCTGATTGGTAACTTTTTCTGTGTTTTACTCTACAATTTGACACAAACTGAGCGAAATTACTTCTCGAATCTCCACATATTGACGGTAGTATTCTCTGCGGCC
>CAZQKO010000131.1:2651-6922 GCA_964593945.1 uncultured Pirellulales bacterium
ATGGACACCTTCAGCATCTCGCCAGTATTCGATTTTATCTTTCGGCCCAACATGTTCTATCACAACTTTTTCTTTAGGTTTACCAAGTGCCAGCACAAGCAGTATCTCATAATGGGCAGGTATATCTAAAGCCTTACGAAGCTCTTGTCTTTGAACGGTTCCGATCATGCACCCTCCCAATCCCTTTTCTGTCGCACCTAAGAGAATGCTCTGAGCCGCTATTCCATGGTCACAGCCGAAGGACCGGCTTATCTCAGTGTCCCCAAGTATAATTATATACGCCGATGGTCTTTCACCTTCAACTGGGCCAGGCCAATCTTTTAAATAACCGGCCCAACCAAGATGTGGAAAGACAAGAGCATTCTTTTCAGGCTCGCAAATGAGCAAATATTTTAGCGGCTGCAAGTTGGCCGCTGAAGCTGAAAGCCTGGCGAGGTCAATAAGCTCTCTAAGAGCCTGGTGTTCTATTGCAAATTCCTGATAGAAACGACGATACGACCTGTTCTTTATTATCGAGTCCCTTAACATTGTCCCTGTGTCCTATGATAAGTGCAAAGTTCTCATAGAAAGATATCTTATTATAACAGACTATTCAAAACTGTATGTTAATAAAAAAAGCTCCTCGTTGCCAATGTGTAAGGTAAAAAATAAACCACATTGGTACTGAGGAGCTTACCCCCATGAACCTATTTTTCCAAACGATTTAAATTCTCACCAACACCTTTGTTGGTGCTGCCTTATCAGTGCTGCTTCTGCTTTTTAGGTGTTGGTCCTGAATCTTTATGTTCTGTTTGCCTCTTAGCCTCCTGCTCCTTCCTGTTGCGGCCTTGGCCTTTCACCCGGCTGGCCCCGCCTGCCGCCGAATCCTCTCCGTGGTGGTTCGAGCAGCTCTTTAATGCGCTCAGTTGTTTCCGTGGCTTTCTCTTTCGTTGCCAGCCCCTGAACAGCCTTCAGGTCAGCAGTATTTACCAGGATATATCGTTCACCTTCTGCCGGCTGCGGTTGGCCTTGTAGTAACGCGACTTGTGTTATAATCATGCTGATCGCTGTCTGCCGTGCCTCGCGAGCTTTCATACGCTCTTCTCTAAATTTTTCTCTTTCTTCGTCGGACATTTCCCGAAAACGGTTTGGGTCAAAAGCAGGTGGTTGCTCCGTACCTTTCTTCAGTTCCGCAGCCTGCTGTTGAATCGCTTCAATTGCTTTCGACTGCACCTCACGCATTCGGGCCATACGTTCCCTGAAGTTACCTTGCGGCTGGCCAAATGCGATCAATGCCACGGCCAAAACCGTCAGAACCACAACGCTTGAAATTAGATACTTTTTCATAATACTTACCTCCAAAACATTTAAAGGTTACATTTAACCAAATTCCCACTATAGGAATTAGCATGTTATTACGCAACTTCCAATATCATCCAATAGGTATATAAACAAGCAGATTTTTATACCGACAAAGAGATCTGCTCGGCTCTGCGTCCATAAATTGAGGTTTTGGCCAGCCTTATTTTAGTTAGCATACTTTACGGTGCAGCCATAAGGTTTTGTCTCTTTTAGGCTAACTGTTTTACCCGCGGTCAATTCTGTCAAGGCCTTATCAGCATAGTTAATCAACTCTTGACCTTGTGGTGTATTACCCATTGGTGAATTATCAATAGCTCCATCGTACGCGATATAGCCTTTGGTATCTATGATAAATATATGTGGCGTGTTCGTTGCGTTATAAGCCCGGCCTATTTTGCCGGTCCTGTCATCAAGTATCAGATAGGGCAGTTTATGTTTCTCGGCAAAGGTTTTATTTGCCTCCGGAGTGGTATGGCTTGTGCTGTTTACTGCAAGCCAGACAATCTTGCCCTTGTACTTGTTAGCCAGAGCAACCATCGTAGTGGCCGTGTTGTAATGATATTGAACAAATGGACACTCGAGATTAAACCACTCCAGCACCACAATTTTACCCTTATAATCGGAAAGACTTACAGTTTTGCCGTCGAAGCTGGTTAGCGTAAACTCCGGTGTTTTTTTGGGTCTGACCAACCGCTCTTCTTGTCCTCTCTGGTACCTGGTAATTAGCCTTTCAATATGCTCAGCTGTCTTTTCGGCATTTTCCTTTACCGCTGTCTCATGGATCGCTTTAAGTTCGTTAAGGAATAGGCCCGGCCTTTCTATTCTTGCCGGCGGTCTGGGTCTTGCCAGTTTTGTGAGCTGCTGTTGAATAACGCTAACCATCTGTTGTTGTTCTTGACGTGTCTTCTGCCATTCTTTTCTTAATTTAGCTTGCGCCTCAGGCGAAGCCTCCGGTAATTTTCTAAAATCTTCGCGGTCGGGGGCTTGTTTTATAGCCTCTTTGAGCTTTACGAGTTGCTCTTCAATGGCTTCAATCGTTTTCAGTTGTTCTTCGCGGCCAAACACTATACCTCTGCTGGCAGCTCGTCCAGGCACGCGGGCCCTGAGCTGTTGCATTTCCTCTTCGGAGAGAACCTGCCCATTTTTTCCGCCTTCGCGTTGGCCAAGAACGGGCCAAGCCACCGCCAGAGCCATCAAGATAACGACGGATACAATTAGGTACTTTCTCATGATATTATCCTCCAAAACAGATTAAAAATCACATTTCTCCTAATCATACTATGATAATTATCATTTGATTATACATCCGTCAAATCTTTATGTTAGGACGCAAACACATTGTATTTTATTGCAGTAGTCAAAATAATCATTTAAAACAACAATGAAATAATGTGCAAAACGTTCCATGTCAGTAAGTAGAGTTGATGTAACTGATACGATATTTATACCCAAGGCCAGACAGGTGATTATCGGTTTAAAACATTTTTAATACCTTTGCTTATTACTGGGAGATTAGAGTGCACTTTTGACCTCGGTTAAAAAAGTTGAAATTTCAGTAAGCATTTTTTCCCTGCTGCCTAAGTTGTGCTCAATCAATTCCACAATTTTTGAGCCGATTATTACCCCATCAGCGCCTGCCTGTGCGATTGCTGCCGCGTGCTCAGTTTTACTAATACCAAAGCCCACACAAACAGGAACATCAGTCAGCTTTTTTAATCTGCTAATTAGCTCTTCAACCATTCCGGATAGCTCATTTCTGCTGCCGGTAACACCTAAGAGCGAGACTGCATAAATAAAGCCGGTTGTTTTTGAGGCAATTACCCTCATTCTCTCAGCAGTGGTATTCGGCGTAACCATAAAAACCGTATCGAGACCCGCTGAGATGGCAGACGGTACGACCTCGTCCGCATCGTCGATACTCAGGTCGGCAACCAGGACGCTGTTGACGCCGGCCTTGTGGAAATCACGGAAAAATTTCTCAGTTCCATACTGATATACCAGATTGTAGTACATTAGCAATCCGATTGGGATATCCTTATAATCTTTTACCTTCTGGATGAGTTCCAGAGCTTTTTGGACGGTCATCCCGCTTTTCAATGAGCGAATGTCCGCTTTTTGGATGGTTGGCCCATCTGCTATCGGGTCGGAAAATGGTATGCCCAATTCCAGAATGTCCGCCCCGGCATCGATAGCTGTTTTTATAATTGAAAGACTTGTATCAAAATCCGGGTCGCCGACTACGAAAAACGGTATCAATGCTGTCCTGTCCAGTTCTGAAAAAACTTGCTTATATGTTTTCATTGTTTATTGCCTTTGTTACCAAATAATCATTATTTCAAGGGTCTGTACTTCTCCACGATTGAAACGTCTTTATCACCTCGACCAGAAAGATTTACCATCGCTATTGTCTCGGGATCCAGCTTGCCTTTTTGGCTAATAAGATATGCCAAAGCATGTGCACTTTCCAAGGCTGGCAATATTCCTTCGTTTTTACACAGCAGCTCGAATGCATCGAGCACCTGCTCGTCTTCCGCGGCAACATATTCTGCTCTGCCGGTATCCTTTAGCAGACAATGTTCAGGCCCCACAGCAGGGTAATCCAGTCCCGCACTTACTGATTCTGTTTCGTAGACCTGGCCTTGCTTATCCTGCAGCAAATAGGCTTTTGCGCCATGCAAGATGCCGAGCCGGCCGGCTACCAGCGATGCAGCATGTTTGCCGCTGGCTAAGCTTCTGCCGCCGGCTTCAACGCCGATTAGCTTTACATCCTTGTCATCTAAAAAAGCGGAAAAAATACCGATAGCGTTACTACCACCACCAACACAGGCAACAACCATATCAGGCAATCTGCCTAACTGCTGGAGACACTGCTGCCTTGCTTCGGCGCCGATGCAGCTCTGGAAATGCCTTACTATCGTAGGATACGGATG
>CAZQKO010000132.1:0-6827 GCA_964593945.1 uncultured Pirellulales bacterium
GTAAACTCGTTCTGGTGGAAGTAGGAACTCTGGCTGCCGTCCTCGCGTGACAGCCGGATGACCCGATGTCCGGTATCCGGGTCGATCCAGTCGGTCGGAATATCGGTTTGGGCATGGACATAGGCACACGTCATGAGCAGGATCGGGAAAACACTCGTTATTATACGCATGGTACACTCCTTCTGGTCAATAGCACTTCTTATGGTATTGTATCTCTCCAAGGCGTGTGCGCCTACCTTCGATTCCCTCTGGCGCCTCCTCCCGCCCATGACCGTGGAGGTGATCCACAAGAGAATTAAAGGTGTCCGGTATTTTTGGGGCTGAACGGAGGTTGGAGAGAATAATGAAAGAGATACCGTTGGGCCAGAAAGCAGAAGACAGAGGACGGCTTGTCCTTCGTAGCTCTCGTCTTGGCGAAGCGCCAAGCCGTAGCCAGATTAGCAAAGAAGGAAGGACAGAAGCTTGCCCGCCTTTAATTCCTGCAATTTTGCTTGAAAATTAAGCCGTTTTGGAGTATAATATAACTTCGTTACGCGTATAGCGTATCGCGTATTGAGTATATAGTAGAACATGTCATAAATGGAGGGAATACCAGGTTATCTGGTTATCAGGAAAATCAGGCAATGGATGGATTCGACAAGCTCACCACATGTATCAGGATACCAGAGTATCAGGATGTAGGGTATTGGCAAACCAGGGAACGAATATCCGGTTGCGGTTGCGCTGCTCGTCACGTTAGACGTCCAACGTTAATCGAAACCAGTTGCGCAACCGATAAACGTATAACGAAACTAACAGCGTGTTCTACAATTGTCGAGAATCCTCTAGCTCTGCCACAGGTACAAATCGACCCTATTTTATGCAAAACAAAGCCAATTTGCAAAAAGCCCAAATGAATGTAAGCTTAATTATAACAAGGGAATATGAGAAATAAATCGAACTGGACATTTGGTGAAAACGAACCCAAACAAAGCCAATTTCAAACGACAGAAATCAGAAGCCTGCGACGCTATATTTTCCTTGTTCAATCGTGCCTCTGCCTTCTTTCTTCGGTTCAATCCGCAAAAATGCACTAACTGTGAGCGTTGCCACAAATTATGTGAATACGGCATAGAGCCGGAAAAAAGTCCTAACAATTGGCGTTGCGTCCGCTGCCTTGACTGCACACGCTGCGGCCCCGGTGCATTAAGCCTCGGCAGCATATTCGAAAGCAAATCCACATCGTGATCAACTCATCACTGTGAAAAGGTAACATCAGATATTAAGGTGGGAAAACAAATGAGAGCGCTGGGACTCGAACCCAGGACCTACGGCTTAAAAGGCCGTTGCTCTACCAACTGAGCTACACTCCCTGCAAAGTCCTTTATACTCTACAGCCAACAAAGCGGTATTGCAAGAAAATTAGTAACCATTAACTGGAAACGAAACTGGTAATTAGTAACTGGTAAAATGGTAATAACTAATCTCCAATTACCAATCTCAAATTATCCTCTTGCAATGATGACCTACTTTTTGTAAGGTAGCTCGTACTTCGCAGCGAGAATCCGCCGCTGAAGTCCGGCTTAAGACGGACGAAGGCTGGAAGCGCTGCTTCGCAGAGTAGTAATGAGAATCCGTCAGGGGCGATTAGCTCAGCCGGTAGAGCAGCTGACTCTTAATCAGCGGGTCGCAGGTTCGATTCCTGCATCGCCCATTAGTTCTTTGTCCCTGCCAGATAGTGACAAACGTGTCCCCTCATTGTCTAAGTGTCCTTCGGAGATGATAAGCCACACAAGCGATCAAAGGTCGATATACGGCTGTCCTGATCCTGTCACCTCTTCTTCTTCTGTACCCGTGTTTGCACGGATATGGCCTGTATTTTCATCGTAAATCCAGCCTACATCTTTTGCGTCCTCTGCTGCTATACCTGTGCAACCCTTCCTTGGTCCGACCGGCAAAGGCGGAATCTTCACCACGTACGGGCCGTAAATATGTGTTTTATCCCTGGCGGCCTGCGCATGACCAAAGGCATCGGTGTACTGCGTAAGCTGGTTGACGATATTGGACACTGATGGATAAACGTTATCGTGCTCTGCGGCGAAGACCTCTATGGCATTGCGAAGCACCGCCAAGTCTCCTTCGAGGGCTGCCTCATCGGCGCCACGCGAACCTCGGCTCATGCGAGGGATGGCAATCGCCGCTAAGACAGCCATGATTGCAATGACAATCACCAGCTCAAGCAGGCTGAATGCACCGTTACAGTAAAATTTTTTCTTGTCGTATTTAGTCAACTTCACCCTCTGGCAGGAGTGTGCCTATTTGTGACGTTGTTCATACCTTATAAAAATCGTCAAAATGACATGCCTTGTTAACAAAAAGGTGACAAGAATGTCACATAAACAGCCTTTTTATGGACTGTTCTGTCGGTAAGGTTGGACTCAAAGAATTGCGGACTTTAAGGTTGTACCGTCAGATTTACTTGCTTTTAGGGATTTTGTTTGTAAACGTCTGATTTTACTTCTTGTAAGTCTTTGTTTTTTACGGAGTTGTGGTTTTGAGACAGCGGATCGATAATCCGCTGCTTAGGTCTGGCCGAGAGCTATATTATCCACGAGAGAGGATTTTAGAGTGTTCCTGAAAAGGCTAAAAAATGCCATGAGCCCTGAGCTTGTCTTTCTCATATAACATTATTTGAACGTTAGGAACCCCAATCGGTTAGCCAATAGATGGTTAGAAGAAGGTCTTTAAAATCGACTTTGCAGTTGCCGTTTATATCGCCGGCAATGATGGTCTCGCAAATCGGTCGCCAAAATATAATTATTGATTGATTGATACAAAAAAAATAATGTATAATACCTGTTGTATGCAAATAAAGAGGGTGATTAATTTAGGATTCTTTTCCACGCCCTTAGGATTGTTTTCCATGAATGCAGAAAACAACAGGGTAGATTACTGCAAATCGAAAGGAATATTATAATGATAAATCAAATGAGAAATTCGTTGTTTTTCGGTTTATTATGTTTTGCTTTTGTTTCGTTGCTGTCTTTTCCTCCTCTTTGCACAGTTCAGGTAGATGATTTTCCTCCGACCATTTTAGTGGATAGTTCCGAAACCCTGGCTAACGAAGGTGGAGAGCACTCCTATGTATCCTATGGAGAATGGAATAGTGCAGGCGATTACGAAGGTTGGACTGTTAATAACGAAGCTTTTTCATCAGTTTCCGGCGGAGTTTTAACTGCCACAGAAAATGTCGGTGGCAAGGGTGTTGTGTGGAATTTTACGACGGCTGAATGCTCATAAACTTTTTTAAGGAGATTACAATGAATAAGGGGATTATAACAAAAGTTTTTATTATTTTTCTGTCATCGCTGTTTTTGCCTTTTGCATCTCAAGGATTAGCAGAAGTATTTATGGATGATTTTGAGACTGCTCATGATTACCTGACTGAAGGCGTTACCGGCACAGGCTGGGACGGCTTTGTAGGTCTCAGTACTGGAGAGACGGTCGATGCGCTTAACGCTTCGATAGACAATCCGGGCGAGCTTTATATGGAATCAACCGGAGCATATTGGGCGCCCTCCTGGAATCCGCTGGGACCGTTCCTCTATAAGGAGGTTAAAGGTGATTTTATTGCTTCGGTTCATATTGCCGATTACGCCGGCCTTGATACGCAGACAGCGGTTTACCACAATGACAGCGGCCTGATGGTTAGAGCATCGAAAAACCCCGACCAGGCTGGTACCGGCGAAGATTGGATTTGCGTACACTACTTCCCAATCTGGGGTGTTGGAATAATAGCAAGATATGCCAATAATGGTTCACGAACCGAAGATACGGGCGGAGATGGAACAGCCTGGAACGCGGACAGATACCTACAGATCGAGAGAGATGGAAATACCTTTTATCTGAGAACAAGCTCGGACGGTTTATCGTGGACTGATTATCCGGATGCTTCTTTTACCGGTCTGGAGCGGACGGACCTTGATGGCCTGACGCTGCAGGTAGGACTTATTCATGCCACCTACAGCTCAAATACCGGTTATGTTGCATATGACGATTTTTCTCTGATTTATGGTTCGGAATTGAATGATTGTGCAAGGAATCCGAGTCCTTATGAGGGCGAAGATGATGTCTGTGTAAACGCGGAGCTTAGCTGGACGCCAGGTGACAATGTGCAGGATGTCGATGGGCATCAATTGTTTATCGGTACCGTCGAACAGGACGTAAACGATGCAACGGTGGCCAGTCATCCCAATGTAGATTTGTATATTGTCAGCGAGCCTCTTTGCTGGGTTCCCCAGCTTGATACCAACCAGACGTACTACTGGAGGGTCGATGAAGTTAACGATACTACTACCTGGGAGGGGGATATATGGAATTTTACAACCGAAACCGGCAAGGCCAAAGAACCTATTCCAACCGATGGTTATGTATCTGCACCGAACGATATAATGCTGAGCTGGACTGCTTCGGGAGTTGCAGGCTCACATGATGTGTATTTCGGTACCGATGCCAACGATGTAACCGACGCCAACAGAACAAATCCGTTGGGCGTTTTGAAAAGTCAAGGCCAGCCCGGTACTAATTATAATCCCGGTGTTTTGGATGAAGCCGTTGAATACTTTTGGCGGGTGGATGAGGTCAACGAGGCCAATATATGGAAAGGTGACACCTGGAGCTTTACAACGCTACAGACTACCGGGTATTACTTCTGGCCGGAATACAGTCCAACTGTCGCATACGATTACCAGGATGAATATGGGACAATCGATCCGCCAACACAAGTATTGGATGATGTTTCAGGTGTTGTCGGAACCTATGCCGACAGTTGGTGGTGTTTTCGCTGGGGCGCCGATAAAAATTCGGAAGTGACCGAGGCCGACTGGGTTCCGATGATCCAACGCCTCAATGAGGATTTCGCCTATATCACCGATGTGATGCGCTGGCCGCGGGATAAACGCGCTCGCGAAGGATATTACAGCACTGTTTATTTATATGGTTCCGGCCTAAGCACCGACGACGAGCCCAACACTACAACAGGCGGCTGGCAGGGAACTACTTATTACAACGGCCAGTGGTGGCCTATGATTCTCGCATCTTATTATCCGGTGCATTGTTTTGATCCATCTTATACCGGCGGCGACAAGGCATATCAAACCGGCGCCATGGTTCACGAGGGAATTCATTGCATTCTGTCCAGTATGCCGGGCTGCACTAATTCCTGCTGGTTTCAAGAAGGCGGCAACACTTGGCTGCAGGGGACAATGGAGGGGCAGCGATCGGGAGACTTTAGCAGCATGGGTTGGTTGAGCGCCGGTGCGGCGATCGCTCCTTTCATGCCGATCGAATGTTACAGCGGCTGGCTGCAGGATGATTCGTTTGGCGGTCCCTGTGCCCAAGGTGTTAATATGTACCAGGGCGGTCAGCAAATCTGCACCTGGCGAAATCTGCTGGGAGGCACTCAGTATGGAGAATGCTTCCCTCATGCAATGGAAGTCATTCTGGGCCCAAAAAGCGTTGCCTGGTTATGGCGTAATTGCCACTACAGCGGCCGCGTTCTGCAGGACCTGGCCGAGGCGCCGGGAGGATTGGGCGCCGCTCAAACCCGCCGCTTGATTCAGGAATACCGTGCACGCCAGGCTTTTTGCGACTTCGGTCAATGGTCTTACGCTTTCAGACGATTGCTCAATAATAACTGGAACGTTGCTATCGGAGCTGAATGGAGTCCCTATTGGATTGATTGCGACACCTGGTATGCCACCTGTTACGTTGACACCACCCAGGACGGCAACGTGCTTACTCCAGAATATCGCACATTGCCCGGATGGAGCGGCGCCAATCAGATCCCGTTGACTATCGACGCTGGCGCCACTGAAGCCGTCGTTACGTTTAATCCTATTGGTGCAAATATGAGCTGCCAACTGGTCTATCGAGATACCAGCGGAAATATCCACTATGGCGCCCCGGTCAGCAGCGGAGCTTGCAGCATTCCGCTGGCTAATGTGATGAATAATGTCATCGTGGCAGTCATCTGCAATACGGATTACATATATGATGGGGAAAGCACCCGCACTGCGAAATACAATTACACGCTGACCATAGAAGCAGGTGTTACAGGCAAAGCTGATATTTACACTCGATGGTATAACTACAATCCCTCCAGCAATACGATCACGGCTTCAGCCGGCGCCAACGGGACAATCAGTCCGTCCGGAGCAGTTTCAGTAAATGCCGGCGGCTCTAAAACGTTTACGTTTACTCCCGATTCGGGCTACGAGGTGGATGAAGTCATATTGAATGGGCTGCCTATTGGCGCATTGAACAGTTACACATTCAATAATGTGCGCGGGAATCATAGTATTTCCGTGACGTTTGTGGAATCTGAGAATTAGAACTACGAACCGAGCCTTGTGACGCGATATTCATTCGACGGAGACGTGACCGATGTTTCCGGCAACCGAGTACTACTGGCGTATCGATGGCATCGACAGTGAGGGTAATATTATGCGTGGTCCTGTGTGTAAGTTTACTACACAGTAAATTATAGATGCTATCAGCTGATACCTTGGCTAAATGTTATTGTACTGGCGCTTCGCGTCAGTCCATCGCTTGAGGCTGCCACCCATCTGTTCTAAACACACGAAGCACAGTAACTTAATACAATTGATATAAAACGTTTTTTAAGACGCAACCGTTAAACGTATTACGAAACGAGCAGCGCAACCGATAAACGAAATACGTACACTACAGCTTTTCCAGACACTGAAGTTTATTCAGTGACTCCAGGAAATTGTAGTCATTGATCTGCCAATCGAATCTACATACAGGCTTATATTTGCAGAAGCTGC
>CAZQKO010000133.1:0-6730 GCA_964593945.1 uncultured Pirellulales bacterium
AACTTTTCAATTGTCACTTTACGACCATAGCGTTGGTGGCTGATATCGAAATTCTGACAGAAGATACAGCCTAAGTTGCAGCCGGCAAAAAAAATAGTGCCTGAGCCACCTCTGCCAACAAGGACACTTTCCTCACCAAAATGTGGCCCTACAGAACTAACTACCGGTAAACAACCGATGCCGCAAAAACCTAATTCGCCCTTACTGCGATAGACCTTGCACTTACGCGGACAAAGTATGCACGGATTCATCCGCTCCCATAACTGCTGAACAGTTTGGCTGAAAGAATCAAGGTCAAGCGAAGGTACCATATTCAAACCTTTAATAAACCCCCAAATAAATTTGGGGGCTAAACAATTAAATAAACGATGTGTTCATTCAATAAAAGAGGTATCAATCGGTAAGCAGCTCAGGTGTCACTATCCAATCAATCTGCCACTGATCTTCATCGCAGCAGCTCAGACAGACAATGCCGCCCTGCTTAAACGCTACAGTATTAGCCGATTCACGGCCTGTCAAAAGCAATGATGCGAGCTTATCGAGAAAAGGCAGGTGACCAATAATCATAATATCATCGGTAACAGAAGCAAGCTCAGCTCTTAACACGGCCACATCGTCAGTTGGTCCAAGGTCTTGTCGCTCGGCGGGTGCAATATTGACTTTGATAACTTTTGCCAAAATTTCGACTGTCTGGACAGCCCGCCTCTTTCCGCTGTGCCACAAATAATCAACACACAAGTGCAAAGGCTCGATAAACTCCGCTATTTTCTGGATATCCCGCAGACCTTCCCCGGTCAGCGGTCTTTGTGGGTCCACCTCTTTGGGAGCCGCTTTTGCATGTTGGACAAGGTATAGCTTCATTTTTAATCCGCCCTATGGAAAAATTTGTTTAATCTATTATAGCACTATCCTTTAGCTTAACAATCATCTATACAACTGCAGGTAATCTAAGCGACTTTTGATATTGTGTGAAAGTCAAATTTAAGGTATAATTCACTGGTCACACAAAAGGTTAAAAATAATGACAAAAAACCTCCAATTGACAGAACAGGATATAGGTTTGGCGCATCCAATAAATCAGCAGGGTAAATCTAAAGAGATTCAATCACATATAGAGAACGAACAACATTCGTTTGCAGCCCGTCTCGCAGCCAGTGAACATGCAGCCGCAGCTGAGTTTGTTGACAGAAACTACCAGCAGATATATCTGTTTATGAGAAGGCTCGGACACAATCGTCAATTAAGCGAAGATTTGACACAGGAAACATTTTTAAAGGCATGGCACCATATAGGCCAGCTAAGAGACGATACGGCGCTAAGCAGCTGGCTGTACCGTATAGGCAGCAATGTCTCAAAATTGTATTGGCGAAAACATAAAAGCAGAGAGACAACCTATACAGAAATCCTCGACCAACCGGACAGCAGCACCGCGCATTACAAAGTTGAATATTATGAGCAGTTGAGCCAGTTGAAGATTGCTGTTGAAAGATTGCCTTTTAAACTCAGGCAGGCAATCGTTCTACATTATATGCAACACCTAAGTATTGCCAAAGCCGCAGAAGTAACATGTATAAGGCAAGGTACTTTCAAAAGCAGACTTAACAGAGCCTTAAAAATTCTAAGAAAGCACGTTTCTGAATAAAATGTGTTCCGAAATGAAAAACGAGCAGTTAAAGAAAGCATTAAATGAACTTGCAAAGGCCACCGAGGAACCCGTGCGTCCAGGCCTTGCTGAGGATATAAAACACCATATCCCACACACGCTTAATCCGCATAGGCGTAGTATGAACACCATCAATATTATCATAGATTTAAGGATAAATAAGTTAATAGCAGCGACGATAATAATTACAGCAATGATCTTGCTGGCATACTTCTTCAGCGGACGAGATATACCAGGAAACAGCATATTTCGAGACAGCAAGATGTTAGCAGCATATCTTCTACGAGGCAACGCTGATAACGGCGATTTGTTAGCAGTTCGGTCAAGATATAAGCACTTACTTGAAAGAGGTGAGCAGGCAGTATATTATGGTGACAAAGCAAACCTTAATGATAGCAGAACCGTGCTTCTACAATGGAAACTTCCAGATGGCAACTATAGAGTAATCACGAGTGATTGGCAGGAGAAAACCGTCGACTCCGAGCAGCTAATAGAATTACTAAGCTATATGCTGCAAGAGAAATAATAAAATGTAATTCCTGGCAAAAAACACATATCGCTTGAAATCTGACTGTCTTTTTGATACTATTTATTGATTAGACCAAAAATCAACAATAGAAGGAGTAATAAAAATGAGTAAAAAGAGGGGCTTTACCCTCATAGAGCTTCTGGTGGTGATCGCCATTATCGCCCTATTGATGGCGATATTAATGCCGGCTCTAAATCGAGTAAAGAACCAGGCAAGAACAATCATGTGCCAAGCTCGATTGCGCGAGTGGGGGCTCCTGTTCAAATTATATACAGATGACAATAATGGCTATTTTAATGAAGGCTGGGGTTATAGGGACCACCACCCTGGTCAGGACGAGGAATTAGGGCTGTGGATGAACGCCCTTCGGCCATATTATAAAGACAACTGGGAAATGCTTCTATGCCCCACCGCCACCAGAATAATGGAAAATTCCGCCGACTGGGGTACTTTCAAGGCCACCTACCGTGCTATTCCGACTCGCTATGGGGGAACGTACCAGTATATTTTTAGCTATGGTATAAATTCCTGGACCAACTATATGATTCTGGACCGCGGGGACCGTCCGAAGGAATGGTTCTGGAAAAGTGTAAATAACAATACGGCTGTAGCACCTGGGACTCGGATTGCCACCGGCAGGCCCGTCAGTACAAATAATATACCGGTATTCGGTGACTCCACATGGCATGATGGCTGGCCACTTGACACTGATCCCCCGGCTGAATATCCGGATGCATTTGGAATCGGCGATAGAGGCACAACAGGGGAAACCAATCATTTCTGTATTAACCGGCATAATGGATTCGTTAACCTTCTATTTATGGATTGGACCGCCAGACGTGTGGGCCTTAAAGAATTATGGACGTTGAAATGGCATCGTGCGTTTGATACGGCGGGCCCATGGACCAAAGCTGGCAGTGCTCAGCCGAGCGACTGGCCGGCATGGCTCAGAGGTTTTAAGGATTACTAAAATAAAAATCCTATAGAAAAAGCCGGTTTACAAAACTGGCTTTTTTTACAGATAAGCGACTTTGGGTAATTTTTCTATTAGCCGAACATGGAAGAGTACTGTCATGAACACGAAGCGTTGCAAAACTATAATCTGTCATAAGGGATTTACCCCGTTAGAAATAAGGACTTTTAATTGGGAAAAACAAAGATTTCTAACGGGGTTTACGCTAATAGAGCTTCTTGTAGTAATTGCTATCATTGCGTTGTTAATGGGCATATTAATGCCCGCGTTACAAGGTGTGAAAAACCAGGCAAGGACGATAGCCTGCCAGGCAAACTTACGCGAATGGGGCTTTATCTGGTCGATGTACACAAACGATAACAATGGTTATTTTGATGTAGGTCTTGGCGGTGAGAGCCAAACGGGCAGAGACAGATGGACGTATACACTACGGGACTACTATAAAGATCCTAAAATGGGCTTATGCCCAATGGCCACAAAACCTTTAAGCGAGGGAGGCGTAAATCCATTCGCGGCCTGGGGCAAATTTACCGACGGTGCCTACGCCAGCTATGGAGAAAATGAGTGGCTTTGTAATCGAGGGGCTGGTGCCATTGGTGGCAACGTAGAGAACTACTGGAAGAAAATTGATGTTAGGCCCGCTGATAATATACCGATTTTTCTTGATTGCCTATGGTATGATGTTTGGCCATTTGACATTGATGTACCTCCACTATACGATGGTGCTAAGGAAAATATTTCCGGTAGCAATGAAATGAGACGTGTCTGTCTTAACCGACACAAAGCAGCGGTAAATTGCGCCTTCCTGGATTGGTCTGTCAGAAAGGTCGGACTTAAAGAGTTGCGGACATTTAAATGGCATCGTAATTTCGATGTAAACGGTATGTGGACCATAGCCGGTGGTGTCCTGCCGAGCGACTGGCCTGAATGGATGAGAGGTTTTAAAGATTACTAAGAGTAAGAGACAACCAATACAAAAAGGCTGGTCTCCTCTACTCCAGCCTTTTTATTAATTCACTGTCAAGAGCAACCCGGTCCCATATTCATTAGGTATAAACCCAAGCTCGAGAGACGCAGGACTAATAAATAATGGCGGTTGCTTCT
Organism: uncultured Pirellulales bacterium; assembly: GCA_964593945.1. Lineage (GTDB taxonomy): Bacteria > Planctomycetota > Phycisphaerae > Sedimentisphaerales > Anaerobacaceae > CAZRMQ01. The sequence continues at coordinate 4,270 of CAZQKO010000133.1, forward strand.
TCTATTTTATTAATAACAATGGCGATATCTGAAAAGTCGGATATATAGCCATCGAATCCCTTCTTCAATAACGCAACTCGTTCAGAATCATTTAGATAATTTGTAAGAGCTATAACTTTGATGGTTTGTAAATCCTCATCAGCACGAACACTTTTGCAAATGCTTGCTGCGTCTATATCCTCGGCCAAGAAGTTTACCAGTAAAACATGCGGTACAAATTTCTGAACGGTCGCACCGGTTTCAAAATTGCTCCGAACGGTTTGTACTTCATAACCGGCTTTGATTTTCAAAGCTTCGGCTAAAGCCGAAGACGCCTCCTCGTTACTATCCACTATCAGGACCCGGATTTTGCCAACCGGTAGTCCCGCCGTCGGCATATTATGCGCCTTCATAAAGCGGATTAGCTCACTCAGTGGTATTCTGCGGTCCTTACTGCCGGGTATGCGATAGCCCTTCAGTTGGCCCGTGTCAAACCACTTGGATACCGTTCGAGGAGCAACATTACAAATCTTAGCTACATCACCCGTCGTCAGTACATTTTTTCCTTTTGCCATTTCTTTCAGCCCCGTCAGTTATCAGCTTTAGGCGGATTCTCACTGTATCTACGTATCTACTTCGGCCTGAAATCAAAAGCCGTTTAACGCAAAGAACCGGAATTCTCGCATTTATGTTAATAAACGACTATTTTTGATGTGTCACGTCCTATAAGTACAAAGACAGAAGAGTGCCTAAAATTTGAAATGACTAAAGTGCCTAAAATTATGAATTATAACTTTAGCTCACTTTAGGCACTTTAGCTCACTTTAAGCTCACTCTCCTCTTTGATTATCCAAAAGTAAGAACTGCAAAGCTCTGAAAAAATCTTTGCTTCATTAATTACAGTCTGTACAATTCAGAACCGAAGATTATTTTGATAACTTTTGATGAGGAATTTTATCATGCTGATATATTTATCTCGACCAGACATTACTGAAACAGAAATAGAAGCGGTTCGTGCGGTGCTTTGCAGCCCGGATCTGTCGCTTGGCCCAAAAGTGGCGGAATTTGAACAGGTCTTTGCCAACTACATCGGCGTAAGGCGTGCAGTGGCCGTCAATAGCGGCACCAGTGGTTTATTTTCGTGTATGCTGGCACTGGAAATCGGCCAGGGCGATGAGGTCATTACAACGCCATTTACCTTCATTGCTTCTGCGACTTCTATTATGATGGCCGGTGCCAAACCGGTCTTTGTTGATATTGATCCGGTTAGTCTGAACATCGATCCTGCAAAAATTGAATCCAGGATTACTGACAAAACAAAAGCTATCCTGCCGGTAGAGGTTTTCGGCAATCCAGCAGGTTTCGATAAAATCTGTCAAATTGCACAAAAACATAATCTGAAGGTCATCGAAGACAGTTGCGAAGCGCTCGGCTCTACGCTCAATGGAAAAAAGGCCGGTACATTCGGCACAATGAGTGTCTTTGGCTTTTACCCTAATAAGCAAATAACCACCGGCGAGGGCGGAATGATTTTGACTGACGATGACGAATTAGCTGGTTTATGTATGTCGCTTCGCAACCAAGGAAGGGACAAGAACGATAGTTGGCTATGTCACAAACGCTTAGGCTATAACTATCGACTTAGTGACATCAATTGCGCACTTGGGATTGTACAGCTTTCAAGAATCGAGCAAATCAAGGCCAAACGCCGACAGGCTGCCCAATGGTATCAGGAAATGCTTGCAGATGATGACAGATTGATAGTTCCAACTGAGCAGAATGGCTGCGATATAAGCTGGTTCGTATTTGTTGTTCGGCTTGTGGATGAATTCTCTGCCCAGCAGCGCGACCAAATTTTAGAAGAAATGAAAAACAATGGTATTCAAGTCGGAAATTATTTTCCACCTGTACATCTGCAGCCGTTAATGGTCGAGCAGTTCGGCTGTAAACCTGGCGATTTCCCCATCACCGAATCAGTCAGTAATCGTACAATCGCTCTGCCGTTTTATAATGATTTGACCAAAAACCAAATTGCAACTGTCTGTAAGACACTAAAAGAGGTTCTTGATAATGTCCTGTCTGCCGTATGTGTTGGGAAAAGCAGTTAATTTACTGACTTGTAAATGATCTTGCTACGTTTTAGCAAGTTTTCCAAAAATCCGCTTTTGTCGTTTTCACGGCACAAGAGCACTGGTTCTATACGTTTATTTACTGTGCTCACAAGGTTAAACAACTCAGCACTTGTCTTGAGATAATCACCACGAAACCTATCCACCAAAACAGCTATATCTATATCACTGTTTTCTCTAGCGGTGCCTCTTGCATATGAGCCATAAAGTATAACCATACTGACAGGCATATAGCTTCTACTTTTTGGGCCTAAAGTTTGGTTATTTCAACAACTTTTTTATCCATGAGTAAAATTTCTCCTTGTGTCCTTTTAATATTGAATAAATTTATGCTGTCTTGCCGATATTCTGAA
>CAZQKO010000134.1:0-6677 GCA_964593945.1 uncultured Pirellulales bacterium
ACATCCACTTTATCCAACCGGTCGTTGCAGGCCTGAACCATAACAGGAACGCCCAATTTTGCCATATCCAGCGTTTGAACGACGCCTAATTCATCTCCAAAATTAGGCAGTACTACAATGACCCCATCAATCTTGTCCTCGTTTTGTTTAAATAGGTGAGCGCATTTTTTGGCATCCGAGAGAGTTTCAATTGCCCCGTTGGCCGTGGCGCTTTCAGGAAGGATAACATACTGAAACCTAAGCTTATCAAGCACCATAAGTAATTGTTTTCGTCCCTCTTTGGCCAGTTGGGTATTGAAAATGTTTCTGGTTGCCACAATCAGCCCCAATGTTATTTTCTTTTGCATCATTTTCATTTTTGGCTTCCCATTTCACATATAAACCCCGTTAGAAATAACACGACAGGTCTTATGTTACCAAAAAAATTGGTAATTGGAAATTGGTAATTATTCAACCAGTTACCAGTTACCAATATCGAAAAATGACCGAAGAAAAGGCTACCAAACAAACTGCTTGATAGCCTTGAGGTTACAAAAGCGAGGCCGAAGGGGCTCGAACCCTCAACCTTCGGATCGACAGTCCGATGCTCTATCCAATTGAGCTACGGCCCCATAATCTCTACAAAACCAATAGTATATCCATTCCACAGCTTTTTTGTCAAATATTACCAGATGCAAAAGGCGATTATTTTCTCGTAGATTGCGAGCGTCTGACCACAGGTTGTGACTTGCTGTTTTTCTTGGGATTCTGCTGGAGAATTCTCATAGTCTTTTTTACGTCGGCGACTTTTAAGACACCGGTTGTTCGGCCACCTTTTGCGCCTGCCGTGCAGTATGCGTAGCCGATATTTATGTGGTTTTTCGCCAGTTTCTCTGCCACGGCGGCCAACGCACCGGATTTATTGTCCAGATTTACACATAAAACTTCCGTTTCGTTATAGGGCATATTTAGTTTTAACATCACTTCTCTTGCTTTTTTCGGATCAGCAAAAACTATTCGCATAACGCCGTGCTCTACGGAATCCATCATGGTTATGGCCGTTATGTTAATCTTGGCTCGTGCAAACTCACCGAGTACTTGAGCCAGCACTCCGGGTTTATTAACCATAAAAACCGAAAATTGTGTTGTAACGTACATTCCTCAACCTTTCAGATAATTATATTATACCATTTTTTGTAATGAGCGTGCTTTCCTAATTCACATTTATTGCAGATCCGTTCGACAAGCTCAGGACAAGTATTTTGCCCAGCCTACAATACAAATACCGCCGAACAGAACGACTAATCCAGCGGTCATCACCTGCAGTGTTTTCTTAGTAGCACCTTTCCACTCTCCTGTCAATATGCCCCAAATATTGGCCGTGAGGATACAGACGGCGCTAAATATAGCCCAGCCGATGGATGGGCCCAAATTGCCCATGTTTGCCGTTGCCATACCGTAAATTGCGATACCACCAGCCCAGCACACACCCATTATAAGGGTATATAGGTAGTAAGGGCTGGTCCCTTTTTCGCGATATAAGCTCCATGTGTTATTTTTTTTGAGCAGAAAAAGACAATAAAGCAAATTAACAAAAAATCCACCGAAAAGTGTGATAGTCCAAATAGAATTCGGCGCCAAGGTTTTGCTGGCACCGAGACTCTCGGCGGCAGCTCTTAGCTTATCACCATAAATGAAGGCATAATTCAACATCGGAGCGGTAACACCGGCAATAACACAAATAATCACTCCTTTCAGGAATGATTTTTTCTCGACAGGTTTGTCCTCGGTGGTGGCCCGCCTGCCCAGAGTATCCAATGAAGGAGAAGGCACCTCTGAAGGATGGTACGGCGGGCAGGAACCGGCTAAATCTTTTTCTTTCATTACCGCTGAGCGAGCGTTAAGTATAATCCCGGCAATAATTACAACTACACCCCCTATGATTGCCAGACCACTTGGTTTGAAGATGTTTTCCGGATGGTGTAAAATTAAAGGTGACACAGACCCTATAGCGATAATCATACCCATCATCAAGGAATACCCCAAAGCCAGTCCCAGGTAGTGCATACCGGTCCCAAAAGCTATGGCACTGACACCCCAGATAATGCCAAAAAGAAATACCAAAGCCAGTGCTTTCAAATCCACTTCGGAGTATACCTGGAAGAGCTTTGGAACGGTAAGCAATCCAATTACCCAGGGCACAACCAGCAATGTCCATATAGTCCACATACTCCAGGTATTTTCCCATCGCCACTTGACCGTGAACTTCATCGGTAGGCCAAACGTGCCATTTACCACCCCTCCTAAAACATTTACGATCATCCAGAACACTTTAAACTTCCTTTTATAACTCTGCTCGCAAACTTGTCCTGCCTGTCCCTCCACAGTCCACAGGATGCCTCACGGCAGATGCCTCATGGCAGAGCAAGGCCGAGGGGAGCTTGTCGAACGGATTTGAATCAAACTTTCTCATCAAATTCGTCCAGCTTCAGCGGATACTGCCCATACTCTCTGACTAACTTTACAATATAATCGTACGTATGTCCTGAGACGTCACCGGCCACCGAATGGTCAGAAGCAAATATATATCCGCCGCCCTTAGCTGCGTTCAATTTCCGCAGGACTTCCTTTCGTATCAGCTCCTTGTCGTCCGTTTCCCATATTTGAATATTGCTGTTTCCAAAAAAACCGATCTTGTGCCCGTACTTCTTCCTTAACTCAACAACGTCCATATCCGCCTTGGCTTCGAGCGGATTGTAAGCATCGATCCCAATCTCAATGAAATCTTCAAAGATATCATTCACATTTCCGCACCCGTGGTAAATCACAGGCAAATGATTTTGGTGGCAGTAGTCAGTGATGGCTTTTACCCAGGGCTTGAAATATTCTCTCCAATAATCGGGTGAAAAGAACATGCTTCTTTTATATGCTACATCTCCCCAGATAACAAAGCCGTCAAGCTGTCCGTTAGCTGCCTGAATTTGGGCTTTTGCACAGTCCAAGTAAAACTGTCCGATTCGGTTAATCGCATTTCCCATACGCTCTGGGTACAGTCCTATCCAAATCATTGTATTTTCCTGGCCGATTAATCGTGTTAGGCATTCAGCGCACTCTATAATGCTTCCATAAACGGGGAAATCCCGCCGAAGTTTTTTGACGGTTTCAATCCACGCAGGAGAGTTTCTTTCAAAGCCGTCTCCAACACCGGCAATTTGATTATCTCCTGCCTCAAAATAGCGTCTCCTGTCATGCGGGTCATCAAACTCAAACGACTCAAGTTTTTCGATGCTGTTCGTATCCCAGCTGATTTGTTCCGGCATAGGAAAATCAAACTTTTTGCGGATAACGGTCTCGAAACCGGTTTTAATAATCACCTCATCGTTGTCTTCTTTTAAGGTCTCAAACGATTTAATATGCGGGTCCATATTGGCAGTGGTAACGATCAAGTCAAGGTCGTAATAGTAATAAGGATTCGCATCATTTGCCAGTCCAAGCTCTTTCTTCCACCTCGCAATAAAGCTTCCCCAGAAAAAATCGGTGATTGGTACGCGGTCCGCTTCCTTATGATGCAGAGCGTTGCTCATCCTTTTGAGCTTTTTCAAACTGTTAGCAGCTCTCTCCATAAAAATAATACCTACCCGTTCAAGAATAAGTTTGCATCAGCCCTTCGACTACGCTCAGGGTGGTGAGCCTGTCGAACCAGTCGTGCCTTCAGATGTCATCGCCCTGATGGCACTTTCCTTATTCGGGAAGAATGTGAAAATCTTGTCAAGATTAGTTATCTTAAAAACTCGATGCAATCGTGGATTTATAGCACTAATCACAACCTTGCCGTCATACGTCTCAAGCTTGGCCCGAACCTCCAAAAGCAGCCCCAGCACGTTAGAGGAGAAAAATTTTACTCCCTCAAAATCAAATACCAGACTATTAGGACAATTCTTGTCGATATACTCTTTTATACGATCTGAAACAGCATTTATTCCTTCAACATTACTTATACTGGCCGTCTTGAAGGCTACTACAGCAACGCCATTTTCTTTGGTTATTTCCGCGTCAACTTTTTCGTTCATATTTATTGATACTCCCGTCACGTTAAAATCCATCTACTTGTGGGGGATTATCTCAAATATCGCGCTTTCAGTCGAGCATTTTATAAATATTTCCAGCAGGCAACAAAATGCCCCTTACGCTCGGGACTTTCTTGTAGCGTAGGCATACTTTTTAAACACTCATCATGGCACCAAAGGCATCGCCGAGTAAAAACACAGCAGTCCGGCAGAAAACACGATGCTGGATGCTCGATCCTCGATTCTCGTTGCGTGTATCGAGTATCAAGAATCGAGTATCGAGGAGATTGAATCTGCGGAACTGCGGATAGAAGGGCGTATGTATACGGATGAAGGGGATTTCGATACAATTGTTTCACCGGAGCCTGCTCCACAATTCTGCCCATATACATAACCGCTACTACATCGCAGAAAAACTCCACCACAGCTAAATCATGTGCGATAAATAAATATGTCAGGCCAAATTCTTCCTGTAAATCTTTTAGCAAATTCAGAATCTGCGCTCGAATCGAAACATCCAAAGCGCTGACCGGCTCATCACAGATTACTAATCTCGGCTCCAGCGATAACGCCCTGGCTATACCGACCCGCTGCCTTTGGCCACCTGAGAGCTGGTGTGGATAACGGTTCATACAGTCAGGTGATAATCCCACCTTACAAAGCAACGTTGCTACTCGTTCCGTCAGTCCGCAGTCCTTGGGACTCCTTACGGAGGATGCCTTACGGCGCTCACTACCGATGGTTGCTCTCCGTAAGGAGTCCCCAGGACTGTGAAACCTTATCGGCTCACCAATGATGCTACCAACGGTCATCCTCGGATTCAACGAGCCGAATGAATCCTGAAAAATAAGGCTAATCTGCCTGCGAAGCTGACGCAGCCTGCCTGCACGTAGCGTTTCGGCGAAGGCAGGCTTTATCCTATCAGCCGATAAAACCTCCTCCTGCTTGAAGATTACCCGTCCTGCCGTCGCCGGCACTAACCGAACTATGGTTTTGGCGACTGTTGTCTTGCCGCAGCCGCTTTCGCCAACCAGTCCCAGCGTCTGGCCTTCTTTGATGCCGAAACTTACCCCGTCAACAGCCTTGATAAAACCTGTCGGCAGCTTCCGCAGATCTTTTTTAACCGGAAAATAGGTCTTTAAGTTCTCAACCTTCAATAGATATCCATTTGTGCTTCTCATATTTTGTGTTATGTTCCAAATGCTCAATAACACACCAAATGCTACTTTTAAGCAATTGGTAGGGTGGGGTCATACCCCACCATTAAATATCATTCACCTGCTAAACAAACATCTTTCGAAGATTTCCTAATATCATTTGCATCACCTTGATAAAATCCTTCTTGAACAAATTTATGATACGTTGACCACGGCCAATCCTCAATCTTTTCCACCAATCCGTGTTTGACCGGATTGTAATGTATGTAATCGATATGTTTTTGCAAATCATTCATATTTTTTATCTGGTGTTCCCAATATCGCCTCTGCCAGACAGCAGCTTCACCGGTTCTTATTCTCGATGCGTTTCTTCTGCCGTCACGCCCGCCGGAATTTAGATACATTTTTGTAAAAAGCGATTTGATTGAATTCCATCTGGTTGCAAAATCCGCGTCGCCCTCGGGTAACTTCCATATACAATGCAAATGATCAGGCAGAAGGCATATTGCTATATTGTCAAAAGGCCGCTTTTCTTTTACTTTTTTAAAGGCGAAACGCAGGCAATCTCGCGATAGCATATCGATCAGGAATTTCTTTCGCTTAAACGTTACGACTGTAAAAAAGTAATATCCGCCTTCGAAATTTGCCCGTCTGTAATTTGGCATTTCAATTTTGTAGGGTGGGGTCATACCCCACCAATCCTTATCTTTGTTATATAAATCAAAATGTTCGGTGGGGTAAAAGACCCCACCCTACCATTTTCTTTCTCCCATCTTCTAAACAGGATAGTAATACCACATCGCAAGTTCGATTTGCCGCAATGCACAATCATGGAGTTCGTTATGATCCTGCTGCAGTTGCAGCAGTCTGCTACGGAAGTTGATGTAATCGCGTACTAAAATATTATTTCTTGCACCGTCCTGCCTCATCCCGAGTACGACCAGCGTCCTAAAATCAACAATGCCAAACTGTATAGGATTCCAAGCAGTAAGTATAGCACTTGCCGTCGGGATCGCTACCCCGGATAGTTGAGTCAATTCCTGTAATGCGTTAATAATATCATTGTCTTGTAGCACCTGTCGATCCAGATGATATAAAGTCCTTCGCCAGCAATCATTCACTTTGCCCTCTATTACTTGTTTTACCAAATCGGATCTCCTTGGGGACTTCCAGTGACAAATGTTTCTAAATAAACCCAATGGAATAGAATTACGATTTGAACGCCATTTAAGTGAATTTTGCCAGTAGAACACCTTGTCATCTTGTGGCAATACAGGAGCAAGATGGCATACGAAATTCACGTATGTATAGGCATCTACTGGGCGGCTGCCGTATGAGTATTTCACACTTTTTTCCTTTGTTCTATCCATAACACAATCATCAAATCTTTTTCGTTATATAAATCAAAATGTTCGGTGGGGTAAAAGACCCCACCCTACCTTTTTTCGTATCCAGGAGCGTACCAACACGCGAC
>CAZQKO010000135.1:0-6622 GCA_964593945.1 uncultured Pirellulales bacterium
TAAATCGTTAACCCAGAAGGATTCACTTGTTGCACTTGTGAGTTGAATCCGCCTCCGTCAATAACTCTCCTTTTGGAAATTACTGCCCATGCCATATCAATCCTTCACAGGCTTGGCTTTTTTTGATATTGCGAAGATTGCGTCTAACTTCTGAGTCACTTCAGGATCGATCTTTTCCTTCGGAACCAAACCGGCCAGAATATGGTAATCATTCTTTAAAAGAAGGTTTTCGAGTCCCAATTTCTTGAAATAGATTTTAAAAAGCCGATCCAAAAAAACATCTGTTGCTTTGATGTCGCCTGACCATGGATCGCATTCGTGCAGTGTCTTAACAGCCTTGGCAACTTCTTCAATTGATTCTCTCATAGCCTGTTCTCGAAGCGACGCTTCGGCCACCCCGAACAGATCATCCGATTTTTCTCCACGGGCATACGTGTAAAGAACTTCCTCCACACAAAGATAATTCTCCAGTTCTCTTCGTTGCCACATCATCTGCGTAAGTGCTCGTTTATCCTCAAGTTCTCTGTCAAGTCTATCAAAAATCGCTATGCCCACAAGGTCAGGATAGGCTTCGCAGAGCCCATAGAAGTGATCATACACCTTTTCCACCTGGTTGGCAACGTAGTATACAAACGGACGCTCAAGCACGTTCGCTGCTTCGTGTCCGAGAGTTTTCGCAAATTTCTGCAGAATTGCCCAATCTGTCGAACCCTCAAGATAAAGTACCCATCCAGTCTGCTCAGCAAGATAATATTGGTCGAATCCTATCTTTTTTAGTGCCTTTAACACTTGGCTCCCTCGGTCGTCGATACGGTGAGGTTTCCCCACAAACGCGATTACAATGTCTTTGCCAGCCGCTTCATTGAGAACGACCTCCGAATGACTTGCTGCTATAATTTGCGAACCCTGCTGCTCGGCAACATCTGTAAGCAACTGGTAGATTTGTCGTTGCCGGAAAACCTCCAAGTGAGCATCTGGTTCATCCAGTAACAGGACAGTGTTCGGATTCGCATACAAATGGGCTAACAAAAGCAGCGTTTGTTGAAGCCCCCGGCCGGAACACGACAGATCAAGACGAACTTTGTTAGGCTCTTCGTATTCCATGGTGATCTCCCCACGCACGAGATTGTATCGAGGTGGCTTAAGGTCAACGAGAAAAAGAGATTTGATCTTGGCGCAAAGTTCATTCCATTCCTTTTTATCATCTTTGTCATAGATTTGATAGCATAGGTTCCGAAGAACCTGGGCTGTTTGTCCCTCTCCCAGCAAAACATTGACACGACCTGGCTCCCATTTGGGTTCCATAGCGGCCAAACCCGACATGGGAGGCAAATACGCAATTCGCACTTTATTAGCGATTTTTGGTACCGTAGTAAACTCTGCATGCCGTACACGTTTATCTTCGAATCCTCTCTTTCGGATAGGCCGGCATGAAAGAATTTCGTCGTTACTAAAATCAAACTCGAATCCACAGGACCATCCCTTTCCCTCCGTTATGCCGTCCACAATAATGTCAATCCGAACGTTCTTCTGTTGTACGGTGGGGCCCGAGCTATCTACATCTTTCACATGAAGGTTATTCCACAAAAGCCTAGCATTGGGAACAGGGATAGAAATAAGGTCCTTTCTGTTAATAGTTACCCCACGCCCTTTTGCAGGAGATGCCTTGCCGCCACGTTTTGCGTTCCACTGCCGCAAACCAATTTCCCAAAGCGCAAGGGCCTGTAACGTCGCGGTCTTTCCGGAATTATTCGGACCGATCAACACAACAGATTCGCCGAGTTCTATTTCAACGTCTTTTAATTTCCTGAATCTCCTAATTTGGATACGCGTCAACATGTTTGTTGTCTCCCAACTTTCAAATCATACTACCCAAAACTGCAATTCCCGTCAAACACTTTCGTATCTCGTATCTCCCTTCGGCTGCCCCTTCGACTTTGCTCAGGGTAAACTCTTGTAGATTCCGCTCCCGGATGCATCACGCCTTTAGCGACAGGAAATAACACAAAGGAAGAGAAAAAGCAAGGGAAAAAAGGCAGAAGACAGTCCCGTTAGGGATGGCTTACGCCAAGGACAGAAAACGGAGGACGGAGGACTGCTATTAGGGTATCAGATAATCAGGTTCCAGGATATCCGTAGGTAGATAGAAAGACCAAACCTTCTACGAAAAAATTGAATTATGACTGTAATTTAGAAAACATCCCACGGTTTGGTTCTTCTTCGCGTTAAATCACGCGAACCATGTATAATGGTAAGAATCAAAATTCGTTTATCTTCTATACGATAGATAATTCGATAATGATACAATAAAAGCTCCCGAATGTTTTCGTCTTCGGTTTCCGGGACAGATCTACCCATATTGGGAAACTTTTCGAGGCTTTCCACCGCCTCGATAATCTTTTCGATGAAACAAGCTGCATAAAATTCCGAGTCTCTGCTGATATAATCCCGTATACTTTCTAAATCCAGCAGGGCTGGCCGAGTCCATTAGATTTTCATTTTGAAAGAAGCCTTTTTTTAACTTCCTTGTGAGAAATAACTTTTCCTTCTTCTGCAGCTTTTAATGCAACTGCCAACTTTTTTTTGACATAAAATTCGTACATGATATCATCCCAGGTTGCATGGTCTGGCAGTTTATCAATAAGCTTTTTTGCTTCGCGCTTAATAACATTCATAGGTTTCTGACCTCCCGACATAAACTCATTATTATGATAGCAGATAGAGCCTAAAAAGTCAGTAAAAAGCAGATAGCAACAAATTTAGCAGATTCTATCTTTGTTATAGTGGTGGTCACTTTTTTACAAATTGTACTCTTTGATCTTGCGGTAAAGGGTTCTTTCGCCGATGCCGAGGATTTTTGCAGCTTTTTCACGGTTGCCGCCAGTTTTACTCAACGTATCTACAATGGCTTTTTTTTCCAGGTCATTCAACGATAAACCTGACAAACCTGTCCCCCTGCTTTCTGGCGTAAGCCATCCCGGCGATTGCGAAAGCAATAAGGGGGGCAATTGCGGCCTCTGTGCTATCTCAGGGGGAATGTCGGCCATATCAATTTTGTCCCTGTCGCACATTACAACCATCGTCCTGATAGAGTTTCGCAACTGCCGAATATTACCCGGCCAGTCGAAGCTCGAAAGAGCTGCCAAAGCGGTATCGGTTATACCGGTAACTTTTGAGCCTATTTCAGCAATAGCCTCTTTTAGAAAATACTCCGCGAGAGCTGGGATATCCTCCGGCCTGTCACGCAGAGCTGCAAGAGAAATGCTCACGCCCTTGATTCTAAAGTATAAATCCTGCCTGAATTTTTTTTCTTCTATAAGTTTTGTCAAATTATGGTTTGTTGCGCTGATAATACGAACGTCCACCATGATTGGTTTATTCGAGCCTACCGGCATAATAACGCCATCTTCAATAACACGTAACAGCTTGGCTTGCATGTTCAGCGGCATATCACCGATTTCATCCAGAAACAGTGTCCCTTTGTCAGCTATTTCAAATAAACCTTTTCTGTCTGAGGCTGCACCGGTAAATGCGCCTTTAGCATGGCCGAATAATTCGCTCTCAAGTAAGGTCTCAGTCAGGCCGGCGCAATTCAGGGGCCTGAAGGGCTTATCCCAGCGATGCGAATTATTATGTATCGCCCTGGCTATTAGCTCTTTACCTGTGCCTGATTCGCCTTCTATTAAGACGGATATATTGGTCGGTGCCACACGTATCAGCACCTCGAAGATACCTTTCATTGTGGGGCTTGTGCCCAATACTCCATCGAATTTGAAATCCTGCTCTTTCGGTTTGTCTGTTTCTGCCTGGCGAACATAAACCGACGAAGCTTTTCGACCGGCCTGAGTCACTAATGTACGAAGCTGATCAATATCTATCGGCTTGACAAGATAATCATACGCCCCCTGCCTTATGGCCTGCTTACAGGTATCAATAGTCGCATAAGCAGTTATCAGGATAACCTCTGTTCTGCTGTCGTGTTTCTTTGCCTCTTCAAGTATTGCCAGTCCGTCGAAGTCGCTATGCAGCTTCAAATCAGTAACGACAACATCAACCTGCTGATTGCGCACAATCTCTAATGCGTCTTTACCACTATAGACAGCTATTGCTTTGACAGGTAATTTTTCGAGCGCTTCAACAATTCCGTCCGCATGGTCACGCTCGTCGTCAACTACCAAAATTATACTATCTTGCTCTTTCAAGCTGATACCTCTTTTTAATTTCCAATTTGAGATTGCCAATTTTCGATTTCCAAATCGACAATCGGAATTCGACAATCCTATCTATGGCTGGTGTCATCAATAAGTAAAGGCAATCTTATAGTAAATGATGTCCCTTTACCCGGCTCACTGTCAACGGATATTGTACCTTTATGCGCCTCAATTATTTTTCTTGTTATGGGCAAACCCAATCCGCTTCCCTGAGGCCGGAACGAATGATAGGCATCGAAAATAAAAGGGAGCTTCTCCGGCGCAATACCACTGCCCGTATCGCTAATTTGGATGACGGCTTCTTTGTCCCTGCCGCTCATTCTTATTATCAGCTCTCCACCACTGCTCATCGCCTGCTGGGCATTGATAAACAGATTCAACACAGCTTGTTTTAGCATATCCGCATCTACTCTGCAGACAAGCGGCTTTTTATGTAAGCTTTGCCGAATGGTTATCGAATGACTGTAAGCCTGCGGTGAGTAGAAATCGATCATATCACCGACAAGCTCATTAATATCGACCGATGCCATCTGTAGCTCCGTCATGCGAATATAACGTAAAAAGCCATCGAGGATATGTTCAAGTCTGTCTGTTTCCTTTTGTATCACAGCTATTTTTCTAAGCGCTCTTATGAGATTTTGTTTATCCGTATCGGAGCTAATCCCGCTAAGCTCGGCAAAATTCGAGCTCTCCAGCTCCTCTTTGACAAGTTTCAAATTTATCTTAATGGTAGAAAGAGGATTCTTGATCTCATGGGCAAGGGAACCTGTTAGTTTGCTCAATTCCTCGAGTTCCTGAAGGTGCCGATTTCCATTTTTCCCTCCTTTATTAAACTCTTCAGAATCTGAAAACATAATATAAGAAGTGCCAAGCTACAATTTTTCCGCTTGTTATGCTCTCAACGCTCAAGCTCTTTAACTCCCCCCTGTCCTTCGACCCGGTTCGTCACGAATCCGACGTGCCGAATCGACGGACTCAGGACGTGCCGCTATCTACTATCTTTTTCCTACAGGCTTTTTTTCGTCTTCTATATGGAGCTCTGCGAGAGCCGCTTTACGGGAAAGTTTTAACCGGCCTTGCTCGTCAATCGCTATTAGCTTTACAGGTATTATGTCACCTAACTTACAAACATCCTCAACGTTCTTGACATAACCATTACTTAATTCACTAATATGGCACAGGCCTTCAACGCCAGGCGTGATCTCAACAAATACACCAAAGTCCTTCACCGATACTATTTTCGACTGGCCGTAAATCTTGCCCACCTGTGGAGACTGCGTAAGTGATTCGATAATTTCTTTAGCTTTGAAATGCCCGTCACCACCGACACAGCTTATATAAATCGTTCCATCCTCCTCGATTTCGATAGTGGTTTCGGTTTGTTCCTGGATGCTCTTGATCATTTTCCCTCCGGGACCGATTACTTTACCAATATACTCGGGGTCTATCTCTATAGATATCAACTTCGGTGCATACTTACTTAATTCAGCTCTGGGCTCACTGATGACACTATTCATAATCTTCAGTATTTCCAGGCGAGCCGTTTTTGCACGCTGTAAGGCCTCGATCATCACTGCATGCTCCAAGCCCTCAGCTTTGATGTCGAGCTGTATGGCCGTAATTCCGTCGGTAGTTCCGGCGACTTTGAAATCCATATCGCCGAAATGGTCTTCTTCGCCCATAATATCCGTCAGTAATTCATATCTGCCCTTTTTATCGCTGACCATGCCGATTGATATGCCGGCGACTGCTTTCCTGATTGGAACGCCGGCGTCCATAAGGGCTAAAGAGCCGCTGCAAACCGAGGCCATCGAGCTGGAACCGTTTGATTCAGTAATGTCCGATACTACTCGGACGGTATATGCGAATTTATCCTCTGGTGATCTTACCTGTTCCAGCGCTCGCTCTGCGAGGACTCCATGACCGATTTCCCTTCGACCAGGCCCGCGCATCGGTCTCACCTCGCCGACAGAAAATGGGGGGAAATTATAATGAAGGGTGAAACTTTGAGAGTACTCGTCTAATAAACCATCTATAATTTGCGCATCTCTGATGGTGCCTAAGGTTACACTGGCTAAAGCCTGCGTTTCCCCTCGTGTAAATAATGCTGAGCCATGAGCTCTGGGCAGAATACCTGCTTCGCACGTAATAGGACGAACATCCTGATAGCCCCTGCCGTCAGGCCGCCTGCCCTCCAGTAACATCTTGCGAACAACCTGGCATTCTATCCCTTCCAGGATTCGCTTGAGCATTGCTGTACTACATTTCAGCCCTGTGGCATTTGAAGCTAAGCTATCGGGTTGAATCACCGTATCGTCAGCGCTGTATTGTTCGCTAATCTGTTCAAACAGTTCTTGTATGGAATTTTGACGTTGTTGCTTGTTAGGTATTTGCTTGAGCTCGCGCAACTT
>CAZQKO010000136.1:0-6471 GCA_964593945.1 uncultured Pirellulales bacterium
ACCCTCTGGCGGACAAAGTCCTCGTCTGCGGTGCGTTTATCTGTTTTGCTATAATCGGCGAGCCAAGGCTTTTCGGTTTGAGCCGGACGGCCTTGACGGTTATACAGTGGTCGATAGTAGGCATTTTGGTCGCACGAGAAGCTTATGTGACTACACTACGCCATATCGCTGAAGCGCGTGGTATCAACTTCGCGGCAACTTTCTCCGGCAAGATAAAGATGTTCATTCAGTCCTTTGCCATAGGAACGGTGATTATAAAAATGGCTCATGTCCAGACTGCTGCATGGGGATATTGGTTCACAACGATAACGTTAGCTGCCATGCTGACGGTTACTGTTATCTCAGGCTTGACGGCAACTCGGCGACGTACCTGGAAAGAAGCGGCCTAAGTGTTTGAATGTGAATCGATAAATTCTTCTGTTACCTCAGCAGGATCCAAGCCTATTGTGGTGAATATTTCCTCCTCCAATTCAAAAATCAATCGGTCAACTTTATCCGTGTCAATGTTATTTTGCCCCTTCCCCCGCCCAGCGCTGGGCGGGGGTGCGTTTCTTTGATGGGCATCATCGAGCCTTTCTTTTAACGACACAATTCTTTCGTGCATGACTCTTTTGTCTGCGTAATAAACGATTTTCTCCTCCCATGTATCGGGCCTGTCGTTTTCATCCAGCAGAGACACGTATCGGTGTTTCTTTATTGTCAAGGCAAGTACCGGATATTGTTCCTTCAACAGCTCATAAGCAATATCTTCATGGTGAGCTGCCTTGTACTCTGTTTTCAGTTTGTCCCATGCCGTTCTTTCCTGTTCTGTGACGGTCATGCCGACGTTATTGTAGTCGGATTCTTTAAGCTCACAAATCCTCGCTACATCATGTAAAAGACAAGCTCTTTCCACAAGCTCAACATCTACAGCCACGTCTTTTTCTTTTAGTTTTTTTGCTAAAAACACAGCCAGTTTAGCTGCTGCCAAGCTATGCTTTACGATATTTGGCGGCACGTGATATTTTTTAATTATATCAAAGCACTCTTTACGTGTTGGAAGATTATAATTTTTCATTTATCAATTCAGCAACCTTTTTGCCTGACTTCAACATTCCGCCAAAAATCGGTCCCATTCTCGGCAGATTATAAACATCGCACACGGCCATGCCGGCAATGAAAAGACCGGGGAAGATTTCGCCTGTCTTTTCCACAACACCGGCCTCAGAGACTTCCACGTTCATAAAATACTCCTGCAGCTCATCTGGAAAAAGCTGTGGCTTTCTTATTTTTAGCATACTGACCAGCTCAGCCGGATGGCCCGTCGCATCGACAACATACTTTGCACAAATGCAAAACGGGTCCACATGCAGATTTATAGCTCGTATGCTGGCGCTATTGACGACAACGCCTTTAACGGCTTCTTCCTTTAGAATAATATCTTCAACCTCTATCAAATTAAATATCTCCGTTCCTGCCTTTTTTGCCTTATAAGCCAAGGCAGTTGCAAACTCTATTGAGTCCGCTACATAAAGACGTCCCTGCTTTTTCGTCGTCACGCCTATCTCATCCAGAATATCTTTGTCTTCACCTGTGGCAGAGCCAAAGGTAACAACATTATAGCCTGCGGCCCCTCCCCAGATTCCACCACCTATTGAGAGTTTTTTTTCAATCACGGTGGTCTTGGTCCCCGCCTTGGCCAAATAGTAGCCGGCGGCCAAACCGGCTGGTCCTGCACCGACTATAACCACGTCACTGTCAAGATGCTCGGTCAGCCTCTTGACATACTGCTCGATAATCACTCGGGAAATATTAGTCTCGATCATTTTTTGTTTCCTTTCCTTGTTATTTAATTGAACGCATCATCAATAAAAAAAGCACTCCGCAGAAGGAGTGCTTGAGCTCATCAATACGAGCCTTCCTTCGCGGGCATTACCCCAACAGGTTCATAGGGTCATCCGCCTTTTGCGGAGTTCTCAGCCTAAACCGGCCTAGTCAACCGGCCATCAGCTCCCCTGGCTTACATTATTATTTAAGGATATATCTTAATGATGTTCAAAAATAATTGCAAGCTTTTCCACGGCATAAAAAGTCTTCAGAGGAACGTTTTTGTTAGCGAAATGCTGAAAAAAGTATAGAATTTTGCTATGTTTTCACAGATTTGATAAAAAAATCTGCGAGTTCTTTTGAAGGAAAAGGTATCTTTTAAAGTCTGTTTATACAAGAGCTAAATTCCCCCGGCTTGTCCGGGGGCCGTAATTCGGGAGAAAAAACAATTGGGTAGCTTTTGTGAAGATGAAACAGTTCCTTCGACCCAGCTCAGGCCTGCCCTGAGCGAAGTCGAAGGGACGGGAGCAATGTGGGGCTGTCGCAGCAGTTCCAGAGAAGCATTTGAAGCTATTGTGAAAAGGCATATGAAAGATGCTTATTTTATCGCGCTCGGCCTGGTAGGCAACCATGAAGATGCACTGGAACTTTCACAGGAGGCTTTTTTCCGGGCGTATCGTAACATCAAACAGCTCCGCTCAAAGGGGAAATTCTTTCCATGGTTTTATCAAATCCTGAGAAACCTATGCTTCAGCCATCTGCGAAAAAGAAGACTCAGGCAAACAGGCTCGCTCGACGAGTTTCAGGAGAACAACATCCAGGTTCAATCGCAAGATTTATTTGATCCCGGTGTGGTGGCGGAACGAAATGAGGACAAAGACCGAATCTGGAAAGCTATAGGTCAGCTCGATGAAAAGCACAGAGAGGTAATTATATTGAGACATTTTAGAAATCTTTCGTATGAGGAAATCTCTAAAATTCTCTTCTGCAACACAGGGACGGTGACAAGCCGATTGTACTATGCCCGTAAGAGATTAAAAGAAATACTGGATCGTGAGAAAGGAGGTCGATAGTAATGACCTGCCGGAATTATAAAGACCTGATGATGGCTTATCTGGACAACGAGATTGACGATGAGCAAAAACGAGCCTTCGAGGAGCATTTGGCATCGTGCACTCAATGCACCCAGGAGCTGAAAGAATTTGAAAAGCTCAAACAGCTCACCGATAGCGTGACATTAGCTGAGCCTGAGGACCGGATATGGGAACAATATTGGGGTAATGTTTACAACCGTGTCGAACGCAGCCTCGGCTGGATCCTGTTTTCCGTGGCTGCAATTTTACTGACAATTTACGGCGGGTTTGAGCTGATAGAAAAAATAATTGGAGACCAGACCGTAGGCATGCTGCTTAAAGTTGCATTACTCGTGCTTATAACTGGCCTGGCAATTCTATTTGTCTCGGTACTGCGGGAGAGGATTTATTTCTGGAAGAAAGACCGTTATAGAGATGTAAGGAGATAAAGCAATGCTTTTAACCACAACAGAAACCATCACGGGCAAAACGATTGTAACGCATCTCGGCCTTGTAAGAGGTAACACCATCCGTGCCCGGCATATCGGCAGAGACATTATGGCCATTATACGTAATATTGTCGGAGGCGAGATAAGCGACTATACCAAGATGATGGCCGAGTCACGAGAACAAGCCCTCGACAGGATGATTGAAAACGCCAAAGAGCTGGGCGCCAATGCGATTGTGCAGATACGATTCTCAACCTCCGAGATTATGGGTGGAGCCTCAGAGATTATGGCTTACGGCACGGCTGTAGTCGTAGAGTAATATTTGGCTGTTAGTATTGAATGCCCTGGAGGAAAACACTATGAGAAACAAAGTTGCTCTTAGAGCTGGAATTTTTTTGATTCTGATACTGATTAGCTCGCTGTTGGCCTTTGGTCAAGAAGCGAAAAGCAAATCCTTCGACCCGACTCAGGACGGGGATATAGAGGGTGTGTGGCTGGGGACTTTGAAGGTTTCTGTGGTAGAGCTGCGGATTGTATTCAAGATTAGCAAGAATACAGATGGAACGCTTGTTGCCAAGATGGATAGCCCCGACCAGGGTGCAGAAAACATACCTGTGGATAAAGTTACATTTGAGAATGGTAACCTGCATCTTGAGTTAAAGGCTATCCAGGGTTCATACGATGGGATTATGAAAGCGGATGATTCAATAGATGGCACATGGCAGCAGGGAGGTCTAACGTTGCCGCTTGTACTAAAGCGCATTGATGAAGCTCCCAAGCTTCATCGTCCTCAGGAGCCGAAAAAGCCATATCCTTATATTGAAGAAGAGATCAGCTATGAGAATGAAAAGGCCGGGATTAAATTGGCTGGGACTCTGACACTGCCTCGTTCCGGTCAGCCATTTCCTGCTGTTATTTTGATTTCCGGCTCAGGCCCTCAAGACCGAAATGAGACAGTATTCGGTCATCGTCCCTTTTTAGTGCTGGCTGATTATCTAACACGCAAGGGCATTGCTGTTTTGCGTGTTGATGACCGTGGCGTGGGAGGCTCAACAGGAAATCTTTTCGAGTCAACAAGCGAAGATTTTGCGGAAGATGTTCTTGCTGGAGTAAACTATCTTAAGAGTCGCGAGCAGATTAATCCTAAACAGATTGGCCTTATCGGCCACAGCGAGGGAGGAATCGTAGCTCCGATAGTAGCTTCTCGGTCATCTGATATTGCCTTTATTGTGTTAATGGCCGGTACCGGTGTGACTGGACAGAAAATTCTTTATTTGCAGAGTGACCTTCTGCTCAAAGCTGCCGGTGCAAGTGACAAGATATTGGCTGTGCAGCAAGCCAGTTTAGAACAGATATTCAAGATACTCAAAGATGAAAAAGATAGTACAACTGCCAAAAAGAAAATCCGCGAAGCACTGACCGATACTCTCGGTAAGCTCAGTAAGGAGGAAAAAGATTCGCTGGGTGTGTCCGAAGCAGCTATTGAAATCCAGCTTCGAATGTTATTCTCTCGGTGGTTTGATTTCTTCTTGATGTATGATCCAAAACCGACTTTGATGAAGGTTAAATGCCCCGTGCTTGCGATTAATGGTGAGCTGGATTTACAGGTTCCGCCCAAAGAGAATTTGGCTGCTATTGAAGGAGCTCTGAAAGCCGGAGGCAATACTAACTATACGATCCGGGAGCTGCCGAAACACAATCACCTGTTTCAAAGAGCACAAACCGGTGCAATATCAGAATATGCAAAGATCGAAGAGACTATCTCGCCGATTGCTCTTGAGGTAATTGCAAAATGGATTTTGACGCAAATCGGACAGAATCAAACTCGTACTTCACAGAGTAGTATGTGAGTTTCTTAAAAAATTTAAGGGAGACGAAATGGAAACGCTTAAAGAGTTTCTAAAGCCTGAATTAATATGGTTCCTGATAGGGCTGGCACTGCTCATTTTGGAGTTTGTGCTGCCGGGCTTAATCGTCTTTTTCTTCGGGCTTGGCGCGTGGATAGTCGCGCTTATTTGTCTTTTGACCGATATCTCATTAAATGTTCAATTGCTTTTTTCATAATTTCTTCGGTTCTTTCGCTTGTATGCTTGCGCAAATGGCTCAAAGGTCTTTTTAAGGGCTTTATCGTCTCAAAGCAGAAAACATCAGAAAATATCGAAGAGTTCATCGGCAAACGAGCAGTGGTGAAGGAAAAAATTACTCCACAGGCACCCGGCAAGATAGAATTCCACGGCACCAACTGGGCCGCCGAAGCTGACGAAGAAATCGCTGCGGGAACGCCAGTAAAGATTATTGGAAAAGACAACATAACACTTAAAGTGAAACCTTGGCCGCCGGCAGGCGAGCCTTTATAAAAGACTTATCTGCCTTAGGCAGAAAGGAGCGAATCATGTTAGCTGCAAGCTCACCTGTTGCTACTATTATTCTTATCGGCGTGATAGTATTTATAGCAATCTACGTTAGCCTTTCTATAAAGATTGTCCCTCAAAAGACTGCGTATATAGTCCAGCGGCTGGGAAAGTATTATACTACGCTCGAGGCAGGCTTTCACATAATCCTGCCGCCCTTCGACAGGGTTGC
Source organism: uncultured Pirellulales bacterium (assembly GCA_964593945.1). Classification (GTDB taxonomy): domain Bacteria; phylum Planctomycetota; class Phycisphaerae; order Sedimentisphaerales; family Anaerobacaceae; genus CAZRMQ01. The sequence goes on from CAZQKO010000136.1 coordinate 5,912, forward strand.
GTACAAACACACCCTAAAAGAACAGGCGGTTGATGTCCCACCTCAGCAGTGTATTACCAAGGATAATATAGCGGTAGAAGTCGACGGAATCTTGTATATGCAGGTCATCGATCCACAAAAGGCTTCATACGGGATTGACAATTATAGATTTGCCGCCACTCAATTGGCTCAAACAACTATGAGAAGCGTAATGGGCAAGCTCGATTTGGATGAAACTTTTGAGGAAAGAGAGGCGATAAATAGTGCCATTGTTGACGCTGTGGATAAGGCTTCTGATCCGTGGGGAGTCAAGGTCACGCGATACGAAGTAAAGAACATTATGCCTCCTCAGAGCATCAAAGACGCGATGGAAAAGCAGATGCGGGCTGAGCGGGAAAAACGGGCGACGATTGCTGAATCCGAAGGCGACAGGCAGGCGAAAATCAACCGAGCGGAAGGTGACAAGCAGGAGCTTATAGCGCGTTCGGAAGGCGAAAAACAAAAAAGAATAAATGAAGCGGAAGGTCGTGCTATAGAAATTCAAAAAGTCGCTGAAGCAACAGCGGAGGGAATCAAACGAA
>CAZQKO010000137.1:0-3357 GCA_964593945.1 uncultured Pirellulales bacterium
CTAAACCTGCGCTGGCAATCACTCCCACACATCCCTCATTTGCAACTGCGGAAGCGAGATTTGCTCTTGATACTCTAACCCCCATTCCACCTTGTATGATAGGGGGACTAACTTCCAAATCGCCGATCCGGAGGACGGGAATATTTTTTACGTTCACAAACTATTCCTTTTTGAAAAAGGCTGGCTCAACAAGAGAAATGACGCTATTGATGAGCTAGGATGCTAATACTGGTCGGTTTTGGTTCTATTATAAAAACACCTTACTACAAAGTCATTTCACTTTAGGATTTGCCATATATTAATTTAATATCGGCTTCACGCAACAAATATTTTACTAAAACTAACCGATTCGTGAATTTATGGTTACTGAGAACATCAAATATAAACGGCTTCTCTGAAGATAAGACTTGTAAAAGCAAAAACTTATCGCAGGCGAGTTCATATTGTTACAATCGGCAAAACTCCAATAAACTGTAAAGTTTTTTAGACCTATTCATTCACAGACATTTTAGGCAAAGATTATAGGACGACTTTTGGACTTTGATGATAGCCATCATTTTATTAGCGGCGGTTGTCTGTATGGCTAAAACCGCCTTGTTCATCACCATGTCTATGGTTTACAGCTCTGGGGCGAGCTTTAGCAACATTAATCGCTCTACCCTTCAAATCCTTGTCGTTCATTCCGTCGATTGCAGCCTGGGCTTCCTTCTCAGAGGGCATCTCAACAAATCCAAAGCCTTTTGATTCACCGGTGAGTTTATCTTTTATGACATGGGCAGATTCGACGCAGCCAAAAGTGTCAAAAGCCAGTATTAATTCCTTTTCGCTAACATCAGAGGGCAAATTGCCTACATAAAGATTCACTTTATTCTCCTTTTTCTTCTACCATATTTTACGCCGGCACTGAGGATTATATTGCCTACCGTTTTGTTGCGGTTATTAACTTGAATTAATTTTTAGATCTTCTTTACCTAAATCTTCACACCTGAAACAAAACAAGTACACAACTGATCCTCTTTGTCGAAATTATTCTGTTGTGCATACTCTGCTCTTATAGAAGGAATACCTTTTTCGAGTGCCTTTCTTAGTAAAGGTAAGCAGAAGTAGAGAAATGACGATTAATGATAGACCGGAGGTGTCAATTTAGCCGGATTTAATTCTACTGTTTTAACACTTTTTACACAGTCATCTTAGTCTAATTCTGTTTATGCTTATATTTATATTTTATTGCTATTTTTTGTTTATAGCAAGTGGTTTTATATTTTTTCAAAATATTTTGCATTGGATTCTCACTCTGCCCAGCAAGCCTTACCTACATTTACGCTTATACTTTGCGTTGCTCACCTTAGCTTAACAAGCTTTTGGTCTTTGGCGGCTCTATATATAGCCAGGATTAACTCAACCGCTTTGCGTGCTTCGGTTCCGGTTAAGGCAAAATCCCTGCCACTTTCCAGGGTATCGATAAAGGCCTTGAAATTGCGTGTATGAAGCTCATGCGAGATGGCGGCTGGGTCGTCTACACCGCCGCCACCTTTTACCTTACCGAATTGCTTGCGAATCTGCTCATCCTCGCTCTTTTCATCAGCGAACTGCCAGACTGCAAAACTGTCTTCCAGATAAATAACTGTGCCCTTTGTCCCCGTGATTTCAAACCGTTTGAACTGGCCCGGATATGAGGCGGTAGTACCGTAGATGACTCCCAAAGCGCCCCCATTTCTGTCTTCGACAGAAGACATGGGGGTAAAACGCAGCACGGCAACGGTTGTATCTTCGGCTTCGATTTGCGGATGTCCCAATTTCGCGGTGTAAGCCTGTACCGAATCAACAGGTGGCATTAAATCGCACAGCATATCAACCATGTGAATGGACTGATTCATTAATGCGCCGCCGCCGTCTAATTTCCATGTGCCGTGCCAGGAGTCTTTATAATACTCATCGGTGCGCCACCAGGGGACATAAACACCGGCGTATGTGATTGTGCCAAAGCGACCCGAATTTATCGCCTTTTTAAGAACACTCTGGGCATCTGTAAAACGATTTTGAAATACTCCTCCCAACATCGTACCGGCTTTTTTATGGGCCTCGATCATGGCATCAATTCGTTCGAGCGTGACCTCCAGAGGCTTTTCACATATCACATGCTTGCCCGCCTTAGCAGCGGCGACAGTCGGCTCTTTATGCAAGCCACTCGGCGTGGCGATGGTAACGATATCCAATCCTGCCATTTTGAATATATCATCATAGTTATCGAAAGCCTGGCAGGAATATTTATCCGCTAATTTTTTGGCCTTAGCTGAAATTTCATCACAACAGGCAATCAGCTTCGCGTTGGAGATATCCGCTATGGCTCTTGCATGAAAGTCAGCGATCAATCCTGCACCAACTATTCCGAAATTCCAGGTTTTCATATATTGTTCCTTTTGTGAACCCCGCAATGAATTGCGGGGCTATTTAGCCCCCAAATTTATTTGGGGGTTCAAATAAATTTACTCACAATTCAAACTGACCTCGGCGCAAAGTTTCCTCACCGCATCAATTGCCCGTGAAAAAAGTTCCAGCCCTGTGTCACCTCCAAACTGGCCTCCGGTTTTCAGATGCGGCTCCATAGTAAGGCAGCCGTCATAATTCATAGCCGCCAGCTCGGCGAGCAGCTCTTTTATCTGTCCGTCACCTTCGCCTGGTATGCTGCCGATGTCTTTTGAGCCAAGCTTCCAGTCTTTAATGTGTACATGCACAACGTAAGGCTTCATCAGCGTCCAGCAGCTTTCGACATTATTTGTGATCTTCTGTCCCCAGACAAAATTACCCGGATCGTACACTAAACGAAGCTTGGGTGAATTAATTGTTTTGGCAAGGTCCACGCAGTTTTCGGCGCTATATCCATAGATACCAGTTTCATTTTCGTGGACCATAACAACATCTGTATTTTCTATTATTTGAATTTTGGCAGTCATACGCTCCATCACCTGCTCGCGGTACTTATCTATATTTTCGCCTTTGGGAGCATAATAGCTAAACATTCGGATAAACGGTGTTTCAAAAAACTGAGCTAATTTAACCGCGTGTTTGAATTTCTCTAAGTGCGGCTCAAAAGGTTCATCAAGCCGCACTTTACCTATGGGTGAACCAATTGCACTTACCTTCAGGCCATAGTCATCTATCATTTTTTTAGTGTCCTTTAGCTCGCTTTTGGTCAGGTCCATAATATTTTTTTTGCTGATAAAGCGTGGTTCAATGTAGCCCACTTTCTCTTTAGCGAGGAATTTGACCTGCTCCAGAAAATCAGTTGCTACCTCATCAGCAAATGCACTTAATTTAGCCATTTTTTGTCCTCTGCTCTAAAAACTCTCAATCCCC
>CAZQKO010000137.1:3457-6435 GCA_964593945.1 uncultured Pirellulales bacterium
GGGCTAAATATATTTTCAATGTTCCCTTCCCATCTAAAATTTAACAAAAGATTGACCCCGTTAGAAATCTCCCCTTTTTCAGCTTTATCCCCCTCTATAAAATTTCTAACGGGGTTGACATTGGTGGATTTACACCTTACATTGAGTCGCATTGTTGTCATTTGCCGGATAGTTGTCAACTTAAACTTTGAAAGGAGAAACCATGTTGCTCAACAGGAAGTTGAAGATGGGGATGGTTGGCGGAGGGCCGGGGGCGTTCATCGGCGAAGTGCACCGCAAGGCCACTCGCATGGATGGCCACATCGAGCTGATCGCGGGAGCATTTGATATCAATCCACGTAGATCAAAGCAAATGGGGCGTGAGCTTCTGCTCGATTCCAAGCGGGTATACGGCAACTACGAGCAAATGATCGAGCGAGAGCTTAAATTGCCGGAGGGCGAGAGAATAGATTTTGTCTCGATTACCACACCGAACAATTGGCATTTTCCAATCGCCCGCGATTTTCTCAAAGCTGGCTTTCATGTTATGTGTGAAAAACCGATGACCTTCAATGTCAAAGAAGCGAAGGAGCTTCAAACACTCGTCAAAAAGTCCCGCAAGGTATTCGGATTGATGCACAACTACACCGGCTACCCAATGGTCAAATTAGCGCGTGATTTGGTACGAGGCGGCGAATTAGGTAAGATTCGCAAAATCATAGTGCAGTATCCGCAGGGCTGGCTGTCTACGGCTGTGGAGAAAACCGGCAGTATGCAGGCGGCCTGGCGAACCGACCCAAAGCAATCGGGCGGCGCCGGATGCATGGGTGACATCGGTACACACGCTGAGAACCTCTCCGAATACATCACGGGGCTGAAAATTACTCATCTCTGTGCGGATCTGACGATTTTTGTCAAAGGCCGGAAGCTCGACGACGATGGCAACGTCCTCTTGCGTTTCAACAACGGTGCCAGAGGTATTCTACATGCCAGCCAGGTTTCTATCGGCGAAGAGAACAATCTAGCCATCTGGGTTTACGGAGACCAGAGAAGTTTGGAATGGCACCAAGAGCATCCCAATTATCTTTATGTCAAAGAACCGGATGGGCCTGTACAGGTATGGCGACGCGGGAATAATTACGTTGGGGCCAAAAGTCCCGCGGCAGGCCGAGCCACGCGTCTGCCGTTCGGGCATCCTGAGGCTTTCTTCGAGGCCTTTGCTAACAATTACTGCAATTTTGCTGATACCGTGCGTGCAAGATTGACAAGGACAAAACCGGATCCACTAGCACTGGACTTTCCAAGCGTTGATGATGGTCTGCGAGGTATGCTGTTTATCGAGACCGTTTTAGCCAGCACCAAAAGCAAACAAAAGTGGACTTCATTTAAGAAGTGATAGAGGTGAATGAAACCTGACGTAACGCCGTGTTTAGCCCCCAAATTTATTTGGGGGTTCTCAAAATATCAGGTCGAATTTATATTTGAGGAAGTATCCATGAGAAAGAAAATTGAAGAAAAAAATAATAGTGTCACAAGAAGAGACTTTATTAAGACATCCGCTGCAATGGGTATGGCGACACTACTGTCCGGTAGGGCTGCCGTCTTTGCACAGCCTTCTAATAAGCTGCGTGTAGCTCTGATAGGTTGTGGTGGTCGCGGGAAAGGTGCTCTTAATGATTGCATGGAGGCAGGCAAGCACATTGGGCTGGAGCTGGAAGTCGTTGCAACAGCCGACTGGTTCAAAGATAGAGCCGAACAAGCCGGCCAGCTCTACGGCTTGCCGGAATCGCGATGCTTTAGTGGAGCCGATGGTTACAGGAAGCTGCTGGAAACCAATGCGGATGTTGTGTTAATGGCCACGCCGCCGAATTTCCGCCCGGTTCATTTTGAAGCGGCTGTAAAGGCGGGCAAACACGTATTTATGGAAAAGCCTGTAGCGGTCGATCCGCCCGGTGCCCGCAGGCTAATCGAGGCCGGTGAGCTGGCAAAGAAAAAAGGCCTTTCGGTCGTAGCCGGCACCCAGCGCCGCCACCAAACAGTCTATCTCAGGACTCAGTATGCCGTGGCGAACGGTGCAATCGGTAAGGTTAGAGGCGGCTGTGTCTGGTGGTGTGGGACTATACCGTGGATCCATCCACGCAAAAGCGGCCAGAGTGACGCGGACTATATGGTAAACAACTGGGTCAATTTCGTTGAAATGTCAGGCGACCATATCGTTGAGCAACATGTGCATAACCTGGACGTGGCCAATTGGTTCATTGGCCATCCGCCGATCAAAGCTCTTGGTTTAGGCGGGCGCGCCCGACGAAAGACAGGTAACCAGTTTGATTTTTTCAGCGTCCAATATGATTACGCTGACGACCTGCACATCCAGAGCATGTGCCGACAAATGAGTGGCTGCTACAATAGAGCGATGGAACACATTGTGGGCAGCGAAGGCTCAACCTTCGGTGACGGCAGCGGGATGGACTCGCATAAAAGCATCGATATACCAGACTTTCCTGGGCACGATAATCCGTATGTTCAAGAGCACATTGATTTGCTCAATAGTATTCTTGAGGAAAAGCCCATCAACGAGGCTCGCAATGTCGCCGAATCTACGCTCACCGCGATAATGGGTCGAATCTCGGCTTACACCGGTCAGGTAGTTAGGTGGTCGGACCTCACCGAGAACCAGGATTCGCCTTGGTATAATCTGGTTCTAAAACCAACGGCGGAAGATTTTGAGAAGGGTGAAGTAGTAGCTCCGCCCGACGATGTTATTCCTATTCCTGGAAGGGCAAATACATAGATGCCGATTTAAAAAGTGAGCTAAAATTATAAGTGCCTAAAGTGCCTAAAATCATAACTTTCAACTTTAGGCACTTTAGCTCACTTTAGTCACTGAGGGATTATCTCAACTATTTCTGTGAATCTTACCAAGGCTCCCCCCGTCGCTGAGTGCGGCTCGACTGTTCCGACCAAACCGACCTTCTTGCCTATAAACTTGCTTAAATCTG
>CAZQKO010000138.1:0-6417 GCA_964593945.1 uncultured Pirellulales bacterium
CGCCGAGAAGCAAAACGCGACCTTTTGGCAGTTGAAAGCCTGCCTCTGTGCAATCCCAACAGTGGTTTATCGGGTTTGGTGTAGGTAAAGCCGGCACATTCGACCGGTGTAAATTCGCGTCCTATGAATCTTTCAATCAGCCGAAGCTGTTTGTGCTCATCGTGGGCGACAAAGGTAATCGCGTCTCCTGTGGCTTCTGCCCGGCCGGTCCGGCCAATGCGATGAATGTAGTCTTCTGGAAAGGCTGGGACATCGAAATTGATGACATGTGAAATACCTGTGACATCGATGCCGCGAGCGGCGATATCGGTTGCAACCATGATTTGGTATTTTCCCGCTTTGAAGCCGTCCATTGCGCGTGTTCGCTGTGCCTGTGTTCGGCCTGAATGTATCGCCACCGATTCAAGGCTGGCCCGTTCGAGCTGCCGGTTAATCTTGTCCGCTCCCCGCTTAGTGCGGGAGAAGACCAGCACGCTGAACATCTGCCTGACCCGGATCAGGTGCAACAGAAGGTCAATTTTCTGCTCCTTGGGGACAAGATATATATTTTGCGTGATTGTTTCGATGGGGTTTCGCGGTCGGCCAATCTGAATCATTACAGGCGATTTCTGGACACCCGCGGCCAGCGTGCTTATTTCCGGAGTTACTGTGGCTGAAAAGAGCATAGTCTGGCGATTTTTGGGCACAGCGGCGATGATTTTTCGCACATCCATAATGAAACCCATATCGAGCATTCGGTCGGCCTCATCGAGAACGAGCACTTCAATATGCCTGAAGTTTATGGTCCGTCGCTGCATGTGGTCGAGGAGTCGTCCGGGTGTTGCAACAACGATGTCAACGCCGTGATGAAGTGCGTTAAACTGCCCCTTGATACTCACACCGCCATAAACGGCGAGCGTTTGCAAATGCAGGAATCGGCCATAGCGGAGTATGAACTTTTCGATTTGCACTGCCAGCTCACGGGTCGGGGTAAGAATAAGCGACCTGATAACTCTCCTTTTTGACGAGCGCTCGTGGCTTAGCCGGTTCAGGATGGGCAGGACAAAGGCGGCGGTTTTGCCTGTGCCGGTCTGGGCGCAGCCGATAATATCCCTGCCGGCAATTGCGGCAGGAATCACCTGTGACTGAACTTCGGTGGGAGCGGTGTAGCCGGCAGCAAGAATGCCCTGCACCAGCGGGTCGGAAAGCCCAAATGTCTTGAATGGCATCAGATACTCCTAAAGCATATTAACCTTAACATTGGTTCCGCCAGACGGAAGGCGGACAAACCTGCCAGATGAAACGGCGGAGTAGGCTCGTGGTCGTTCATATCTCGTTAGATGCCTTACCGGCGTAATATCTCATGGGGTGAACTCCCTGTCAATCTTATCTTTCGTAATCAAATTTTGGTGTGCGGACTTTGGCGAGTTCAGCGAAAAACCCCCGGTTGAACCGGGGGCTAAAACTACCTTCTTCTTTCTTCGGTCTTCCGTTCTCTGTTATTTATCTGCTTTTCATTCTCCGCCATAGCCACTGCCGCTTTGTCCACCCTGTCCGGGAGGCACACCATCTCCATAACCACCATAACCTCCTAACGGAGGCGCGCCGAGGGTTCTGGGCACTGGCCTATCGAGACCCAGCTTCTCAGCTTGTCCCGGTGAGAGAATGGTCGGCTTGACCAACACTAATAACATCTTCTCTTCTTTGGGTATGTTGTAGCTGTTCAAGAATTCCTCGATAGCAGATGGTTCATCTGATTTTGGCCCACTTGGGACATTATCAAGAAATTTGGTTATTTTTGGGCCACCGATGAGCATTGTTTTGCCGATGGGAATGACACATTGGGTATTTATACTGGCCATATCGACGGTTGGAACCTTATGTTTATATTTGCCCTTGTATGTATGGTCTTCGAAACCCTGTAGCTGACGAATCTCCAGTGTGAAATCCAGCTTGATGTTTTCGGTATCAGTCAGCACCGGCTCGACCCAAAAGATACTACCCAGCATTATCGAATCGATTTTCGGCGTCGGCTTTTCAGAGGGATTATTCGGTTCGCTATAGCCGGACACATAAGGCATTGCACGTTGAATTGCAAGCTGTGCCTCTTTACTCTCTAAAACTGTAAATCTTGGTGCAGTGAGCATCGATGAGTCTTTGCGAGCCTGAGCAGCTTTGAGAATAGAGCTGACAATAAGGTCATCAATGGTCACACTGAAAGTTTCAGAGGTTGTCGAACCTGTTGCCTCTGGAGTGGCAAGCTTTGAGATTGTATTGAAGTCCGGCAAAGAATTTGCATCGAAGCCTATATCTTTGAGAAAATCCTCATTCACCACCAAAAACCTTGTCTCGATTTCGATGGCAGTTTGACTGATGCCGTGTTCCTTCTTCAATCTATCAGGCTTGGTAAACTGAATACGGCTGTCGTTGAATAAAACATTCGTGCCCTTTCTTTCTGCCAGCAGCGTCTTGTCATAAGCAATAGGGGTATCTGGTGGAACGGTAATTGTCTTTCCCTAACCGAGATACCTCACATTAGCCGAAGCCCATTCCAAATCTTCACCCTTCAGATAACTTCGCAATTCCGACAGCGAATCCGGATATTTGTCTTCGTGGTCGTTTGCATAGATGAACAGCGCTTTTACAAGGCTAAATAGTTCCCTGCCCGATTCGACCTGTTTTTCAACACCACTACTGATACTTAGCGTTTTGAGCCTATCAGGATTACAGAATTCCACATGGGCATCCAAAAAGAGTACATTCGTACCTTGACCTAAATTCTGTAATGATTTATCAAAAGCAATTGGTATTTCTGCAGGGCTTCTTTGCGTTGATTTTCCTTTGCCAAGGTATTCGATATTGTCAAGAAGCCATTTGAAGCATTGTTCATCTTTGATATAAGCTTTCAATTCCTGTAAAGTCTTTGGCAGATTATTGTCATGCTCATCAGCATACATAATTGCAGCAAGGCCTAATTGTGTTAACTTCTTAAGCGATTCTGATTTTTGAAACATAACCTGCAAATCGGTTTTTTGTTCATTCTCATTTGAACTTATTATCTCACCTGGTTCCGCTTCTGTGCTTTGTACTCCGTGTGGCCACTTGATAATCACATCACTGGTCGTCTTGCCAGATTCCACAACCGCATCAATCCGAGGAGAGCTTTGCCCTCCGCGTCTTATCATATATTTGCCGCTGCGTAGACCACCAATCTCGAAAGTTCCATCTTCTTTCGTAATACATGTGTACCTTTCAAAAAAAACTGGAGTAAAATACGGGACTACCACCAAAGTGATTCCGGCTACCCCTTCACCAGTTTTTTCATCCACGACCTTTCCTTTAATTCTTGCCTCAGCCGATAACATAATCTTTATGTCTGTTTGACCCGCCGCAAAAAACTCGGCTCCCTCATATCCTTCTTCGATACGCTCCGGCTTTCGCGTATAAAATGAACCAAATCCAGGTGCAGCGGCTAAAAGGTCAGCGGCAACATTTTGAGGGATATTGTTGAATGCAAACATCCCATTCCTATCAGTACGAACCGATAGCCATTTCAAAGGTTGCACACCTGGCAGCCACTTCGTTTCTTCTTCCTGAGAAGCTCCTTTTTCGAAAAGAACCGCACGGACCTCTGCGTTGGCAATCGAAGATCCGCTCTCATTAACAATTCTTCCTGAAAGTTTTGTTGGTTCTTGTAGAGTAATCGTAGCTTGCTGGCTGCCGTAAAGTGGCCAATGAGCCCAGCCTACTGCTAAACCTTCTTTCCAGGCTACAACTAATCCGCCCATACTTCGATTCTTTCTTACGGAAGGCGTCGTTTTAAATAAGAAAGCCCCATCGGCTTTCGTGACCGCTTCTCCAACGAATCGCAGCTTAAGATTGCCTGCCAAGTCAAAATACGTTTCATACGCTGCTACTTGTGCCGAAGTTAAGGATTTACCGTTGCTGTCAATAACCTTACCGGCACATGTCGTCGACGAAGATCCGGCAACGGTAGTCTCCGGTGTTTCTAATTTGGGTGAAAATATAAGCTCATACATACCAGGCCGGCTTAGATCAGCCGGAAACTCCACATGATTAAGGTCTGTTAAACAGGAAGTCTTTGGGTCTTGGCGTTCTCGCGTGTATAATAATAGATACTTACCAGGAGATAGGATGATGCGATCAAACTGCTTGCTTTCATCCCAAAAAAGGATACTGCCCATTCCCTCGCCATTTTGCGAGCGGATCTCGAATACTAATCTTTCCTCTTTCCAGCTTTCATCATATTCGTTTGCAGGTTTTGGAACGGCTTTAAGTTCCACTAAATTTTGGGCCATACCGGAACGCCAGATTTTAGTTTCTCCGCGTTCACCACTGTCATAGTTTAGCTGCCAGCCCACCGGAAGGGCATCGAGTTTTAATTCTTGCACATCCACTTGCTCTTCACTCTCTTGGGATTCAGATTTGTTAGTCAATGCAAGAGTTGTCGGTATCACCAACGCTATTATTAACAAAATCGCGGTTATCGCTGGTATCCAGCTAAAGCCGGTTTTTCTCGCTGTGTCTTTGCCAAGAAGACGGCGTATCCTCCTGAATAGATTTCCGCCATCTGCTGCTACTGCCAATTCGCTCCGGCTGGCTCGGATTTCCTCCACCAAAGTTAAGGCTCTTGCATAACGTACTCTGTCACCTGATATGCTTACCGCTAAATCGTCGCAGCAATTCTCGCGCTCTAAGCGAATCTTATGCGAAATCCACCACACGGCCGGATGATAAAAGCCAAGTATCTCAACCACAGTTTGCAGCAAATTGACCAAATAGTCATATCTTTTGATGTGAGCAAGTTCGTGCGCTAGCATAGCATCTAATTGGTCGGTGCTTAGGCCGGTTAGAGCAGTGGCAGGAAGTAGTATCACCGGCTTTAGCCAGCCTACAACTGTCGGTACTTCAACCAAAGCTGACTCTAAAAGTAATACTGCCTGTTTAACTTTTAATTTGCCGGCTAATTCTTTCAATTTAACTTGCAGAGACATATCTACGTTCTTTACCATCTTCCTTCTTAGACGCTGCAACTGTGTCCATCCGCCTAAATGCCAGATAGAAAGTCCAAAGACACCGAACAGCCATCCTGATACTATGTAAGGCAAGGCAGGCTCAAAAAATTCAGCAGCTCGTTGTTTCCAAGATTTGGTAGATGCCAGAGGAATACTCTCAGATTGTTTCAACTCTTCTGAAACAGATGACGGAGGATGGAGGACAGATGACTGAATTTTTTCTTCCTGCAATCTGCTTTCTGTACCCTCAATTAAATTCTGGGCAGTTCTCTGTTCTGATTGTGGTACTGAAACAGGTATTAGCTTGATGGTAATAGCAGGCAATAATATAATCAGCACCAAAGCCAAACAGGAAATTATATAGCGAAGGTTAGCAGATGATTTGCACAGTGCACGCAACAGAATTGCTAAAAGTACTGAAACCACTACGGCCTGCCATATAAAATGCAGTAATGTCCAGCCAAGTCTTTGAACGATTTCCTGTGATAAAATGTTTTCTAAAACTATCATGATTTTTCTCCCTCAAATTCATCAAGTATTTTTCTTATTTTTACAAGCTCTTTCGCAGAGACCTTTTTTGCTGATAGTGCACTCATTACTAATTTTTCTGCTGAGCCGGCAAATACCCTGTCAAGCAAATCGCCTATCAATTGTTTTTGGGTCTTTTCTTCAGCGAAGGCGGGTTTATACACATGCTGACGTTGTGTTTCATCTCTGATAAGAAGCCCCTTCTCAGTCATTATCTGCATAAGCTTAAGAGTTGTAGTATAGCCGGTATTACCGCCTTTATTCATCGCCTCATTAACTTCCCTAACGGTGCTGGGCCCTTTTTTCCATAATATTCCCAGAATTGTCAGCTCTCTGTCTGTTGGTCGCGGAGATTTGCGTTTTGCCATTTTGGTTCTCCTTCATAGTGTTTGGATTTTATTCATAATCACCATAATATACGAATTGTTTCGTACATGTCAACGAAATATTTCGTATTTTTAAAAATATTTTACATATTTTTTTACAAATAGGCAAAAATCCTCCGAGGTGTTTCTCTATTGATCGCGGTAAAAAATGATGAATGATAACAAACCAGTCTGGCTACGGCTCTGCCTTTGCCGAGACAAGCGTTAATCTTCTTCTACCTTTTTCTTTCCGTAAACAGCGACGACCTGCTGCTGGATATTGGGCGGAACTACCTCATAATGGCTGAGTGACATCGAGTAGCTGCCGCGTCCGCCGGTAACACTTTTGAGCTGGCTGTTGTACTGCGTGACTTCAGACAACGGCACCTGAGCTTTTATGACAATATAGTTGCCTGGCAGCATTTCCTGTCCGAGCACGCGTCCGCGTTTTGAAGCCAGGTCTCCGGCTATATCGCCTACGTTCTCGGCAGGTATGGTGATTTCGATAA
>CAZQKO010000139.1:0-6393 GCA_964593945.1 uncultured Pirellulales bacterium
AAATCGAGCCGGGAGAGGTTGTCGATGGTATTTACATGGTCAAAGAACCTATCCTGCGAAGCACAACCCGCGGCGATTTGTATATAGCGATGTTCCTGTGCGACCGCACCGGCCAACTGAATGGCCGAATGTGGCAGGCAACCGAAGTGATTTATAAGGCGCTGCCCAAGCCCGGCCTTATCCATATCCAGGGACGAAGTGAGCTTTATCAAAACAACTTGCAAATCGTTGTTAATGGTGTCAGCGTTGTTGATGCAAGTAAAATAGACCTTCAAGATTTTCTGGCCCGGACGGATAAAGACACAGACCAGATGTTCGAGGAGGTAAAAAAGATTGTTGGCAGGATAAAAAATCCGCAGTTAAAGGCTTTAGTTGGAGAAATTTTGGCTGACGCTGAGCTAATGGAGAAATTCCGCAACTCTCCCGCTGCGGTAAAGATACACCATGATTACTTAGGCGGCCTGCTGGAGCATACGCATAATATGCTGCGGGTGGCCATGGCCATATTGCCATTGTACCCGCAGGTACAAGCGGATTTGGTTTTAGCAGGAATTTTTCTTCACGATATGGGTAAGACCGAAGAGCTTTCGTACGAAATGGCTTTTTCATATACCGATTCAGGACAGTTGATTGGGCATATCGCTCAGACACTGCTTATGGTAAACAAAAAGGCTGATGCATTAAAGGCCAAAGGTGCTCCTGTTGACAAGCAAATCTTAGATGCTCTTGGCCATATCATACTATCGCATCACGGTGAGTACGAATTCGGCTCGCCGAAGCTGCCGGCTACGCCTGAGGCCTTTATGGTCTATTACGTAGACGATCTGGATGCCAAGGTTAGCCAGGTGACGGCAGCGATTGAGAATGAGCCGGGAGAGTCGGACTGGACAGCTTGGAAAAGCGCTTTGCAGACCCGCTTGTATCGGAAACGTATCGAGTAAAGGACGTAACTTGATTTGGGTAGAGAAACAGGTATTAAAAAAACAGCCCGGCCGGGCTACCCCCCAAGAGATACGGCCCAGCCGGGTTTATATTCCCCCCAATGGGGCTTTGGTTCTCTCGCCTTATGCAAAATCCTAATGTAATTGGGTAGGAGTTCACAAGATTTTTCCTAATGGTATGACAACGTTGTGTCACTCCTTGCAAAAAAAATGGTTATTTTAGCACCGCGATATCATTTCGCAGTTTTTCGTATCTTACCTGATAGATTGTGAATTGATAACTGGGTAGTTTTGTTTTATAATCCCTGTCAGGTTAGGTAAACCGATGTTGAACTTATGCTGGTAAAATGCAAAATAAGGTGAAAATATATACAGTTAGTCAGGTTAATTCGCTAATCAAAGCGATTTTGGAAAATAATCTACCTGACAGGCTAACCATTACCGGCGAGATAACAGACTGGAAGCTGCATCATAGCGGGCATTGTTATTTTCTGCTGAAAGATGAATCCTCGCAATTGCCTTGTGTTATGTGGAAAAGCAACTTCATCAAGGTTAAATTCAAGCCGGAAAATGGATTAGCGGTGATTGCTCAAGGCTACATTGACGTCTATCCTCCGCATGGTAAATATCAATTCTATGTTGAGTCGATGATACCGGCCGGCATCGGGGCATTGCAGTTAGCGTTCGAGCAGATGGTCAAAAAGCTGCGTGCTCAGGGACTTTTTGATGATGCGCATAAAAGGGTGATTCCGAAATATCCGGAAAGAATCGGGATATTAACAAGCGAATCAGGAGCGGCACTGCACGATATTGTTGATAGCATCCACCATCGCTGGCCGTGTGTTAAGTTATTTCTTTATCCGGTGCCGGTTCAGGGCGAAGGCGCAGCGGAGCAGATAGCAGCAGCAATTAGAGACATAAACAGGCGAAATAAGAAGCTCGAGCTTGATGTTCTGATTGTCGGCAGGGGAGGCGGGTCGCTTGAGGATTTGTGGGCTTTCAACGAGGAAGTGCTGGCGCGGGCTATTTACGACTCGAAAATTCCCATTATAAGTGCGGTCGGCCATGAGGTTGATGTTACTATTGCAGATTTGGTTGCTGATAAGAGGGCTTCTACGCCGACCAAAGCAGGCGTGGAGGCGGTGCCTAATATGCGTGACGTGCTGATAGACCTTGCTAACAGGCAGCGTATCTTGAATCATAACATAAAACGCCGGTTTGAATCCGCTGCTGCTGACCTGAGGACCATTTTGGCAAGTGCCGTATTTAGAAATCCACTTTTACCTGTACGCAACAGAGAACAACACCTTGATGAGCTTGCAGCTTCTGTTGTAGACGAGATAAAGGAGCTTTTGACGATAGCTCGTGAAAATCTGCACGCCGCATACGAGCAGATAGTAAAGCTCGAGCCTCATCGGTTAATGGCAAAAAAAACGGTTGAGCTAAATGAGCTTCGCAGCCGGTCAATCGCTGCTGTTGTTGCTGTCGTGAGCAGCCGCCGGATGCAGTTGACTGCTCAAGAGAATCGCTTAGTAGGATTAAATCCGAAATCGGTCCTGCGGCGAGGTTACAGTATTACCAAGGCTAAAGAGACGGGGCAGCTTTTGAGGAATTTGCGAGATATTGAAGTGGGTGATTTCTTGATTACTGAGCTTGCGGAGGAAAATTTGATCGAAAGTAAGGTAACGAAGAAATAGAAAAGACGAATTTCCGATTTGCGATTGACGATTGTCGATTATAAAGGTCATAGAAGACTTGAGGCGGAATTTGGATTGCTGGATAAGCTCAAGTTTGGTAAAATTCAATTAGCTACTCTGAGGGAAAACATCGGCGAGAAAAATCAAACTCGAATACTTGGCGGAGCGAGTTAGGAAACTCCAGAAACTAACAAAAACCATCTGCAAGGAAAAAATAGAATCTCATGTTTAGACCAGCCAACCCTGAGCTTGTCGAATGGGTTGGCTGAGAGGGTGAAGGTATTACAGAGACTGACAAAAAAGATTTGCGCAGCGAAAATCAAAAGCTTTATTTAAACAGAAAGAAGTAAATTCTATGGGTTTTGTAGCTTTTTAAACAGATTTTAAAATCATTGTTATGTGTCTCAGGAGAAACTTATCATGTCAACGTCCTATGAAGACGCAGCGTATGATCAATACATATCCGAACGCTATGAAGAACTAAAAGTCGAAGAACTCATAAGAGAGGCCATAGAAGAATTCACCGATGAGCGCCTCAAATCGTACTTTCTTGACAATAGAGCGCTAGCAAAGCCAGCCATTGATGCTCTTTCTGCAGCAAGGGAACTGATTGGAATAAATGTAACAGCGAGTTTCCTATTTGCAGCTATAGCAGTGGAAGTTGGGTTGAAAACGACGCTGTTGAAGCCTATTGTCTACGGTCTTGTTCATGCTGAATCAGTTGCAGGTTTGGTTACTGACCTAGCGGCTTCGCATGCGGCAATGGATAGATACAGGAAATTGCTTCTGGAACTCCTTCAACAATATGGTGGTGTAGACCTTGACGCTTTCAAGAGATCTGGATCTAACAAAGCATTATGGGAAGAAATCAAAGATATCCAAAGTACCCGGAACTTGGTAGTGCATAGGGCTGAAACAGCATCAGAAAAAGATGCAGAACTAGCTTTGGGTGTGGCGACTGAGATTCTTGAAACTATATTTCCTGCTGTCGTAAAAAAACTGGGATTATATCTGCACGAAGGATTTCGAATATGTGGCGTCTAAGATAATAAAATTATAACTCCCATTTTGATTCCGGCATAGAACAGTTTGTAGTAGAGCTTCTGCATAATCAGCATTAAAAAAACAGCCCCCGCGGCGCTTCATAGTAATGATTTATCCTCCCAATTCACCCCAAACACAAGACAATTTTTGTCGTTTGGTTCTCGTCGCTTGTATCTCGTATTGCGTATCGCGCCAGCGAAATGGATTCCTGCTCCTTCGACCTTGCTCAGGACAAGTTTCGCAGAATGACAAATAATAAATCCGCGATAATCCACGCAATCCGCGGTTAAAATCTCTGTGTTCTCCGTGTGCTCTCCTAGGGAGTCCTGCCGTAAGGCATCCCTTACGGGATTACGGACTGTGGCTATACAATTTTTAAAACTCATTGTTGCTTCTGGAGCAAATTTATAATAAATTAATTCAGAGAAATCTGTGGTTAAAAAAGGAAAAGATATGGCTAAAGGCAAAAATCAAGATGATATAAGTAAGTTGAGCTTTGAGCAGGCGATAAAGGAGCTAACTTCCATTGTGGAAAAGATCGAGCAGGGCGAAATCCCATTACAAGACAGCTTAGCACAATACGAAAAGGGAATGGCCTTGATTAAGCACTGCCGGACAATTTTACAAAAAGCGGAGCAGCGGATTGAAAAAATATCGAAGGAAGAGACAACAGAGAACAGAGGACAGAAGACGGAGCCGCGACTATAAGTGAGCGGTAACTATAGAGTTCTTAATTGGTGAGTAGCAGTACGACATACAATACACGAAACGCGAGCGTGGCGGAAATGGCAGGCGCGCAAGGTTTAGGTCTTACGTGGAGCTTATCGTGAAAATCTCGGTTAAAATGATTTTTGACTTTTGTGTATGAACAGTGATACGGTAAACACGGAAGTGGAAGCACTTAAAAATCTGATTCGACCAAATATTGTAGAGAACTCCTCAGCAGTAATCTCTTTTACAGATGAGGAACAAGATATGAGCAAAAGGATAAAATGTCATCGAACGTCTATAATGATACTTCTTAATTTATTTCTCTGTTTTTCAGTTAATGCGTATGCTCAGGTAATTCAGGAAGAAAAGCCAAAAGGTTCAGGTTCTGCCTCAAAGACGAAAAGTGAAGATATAAAATTTTATAATAAAGGTAGAGTATGGGGCCTATGGGCCGGTAATGTGATGGTAAAGTGGCGAGATCAGGAATACAAGGTCAGAGATTTAGACCCTGTTGTTAGAGAATATCTTTGGGACAGGTCAACTCAAGAACAAAGAGAGCAATTGCGTAGTCTTTATACCTATACAGTTAGTATGGAAAAAGATTGGGGCGAAGACCTTTCTTTGCGTATGGATACCTATTATGGCGCAGCAAGCGAATGGGCAAAAGCAAAAAAACAATGGAGAGAAAGGCAGAAAATATGGGCTGTTCCTAATGAGGCTATTAGTTTTCTCAATGACGCCGATCTTTTCCTCAAGATTCACAAAGACGAATTAACCAAGGACAAAATCGAGGAAATTAAAAGGAGTAAAGAAGAGATCAAATCCTTGGGATTGTTGATCGGTGCTATAGAAGTTAAAAAGAAAGAGATCGCTGTCAAAGGCTTATCCGCGGGTTTAATAGGGATTATTACTGATTACTGCCTGGGCTTTACCCGCCCCGGGTTCAAAGCTACCAGTGAGTTAGTAGGTATGATTGTGGGAGATGCGGTAGCAGTTCTCAAGGAGGCAAAAAATAAAGATCCGTCAGCCGGTGAACAAATTGCTTTATTAAATGAACAGATAGCAAAGATAAAGAAGGTATTAAATAGCCGCATCGAAATCTACAAGTCTCAATGGCAACAATATCTTCGAATGGAGGAATCATCCGCCGTTGCTGCTTTGAGAAAAGCTGCTGAAGGAGTTGTAAATGCAAGTAAAAAGATGCAAGAAGCGTGGTATGCTGACGAGGCTGCCAGGCATAAATATATGGCTCATTACACGACCTGTTCCGTTAGAATAGATGCCGATGTGTCTTACGGCAGAGGCAGAGGCCGTGGAGGCACTGCCCCTAATCCCTGCCCAACCTGCAAGAAATTAGCCGAAGAATCTAATAGAAAGCATGAGGCCAGTAACAAACTTCGAGATGAATACTATAGAATTCGCAATGATTACAGCCAATTCGTCACCAAATTCGGCGCTACGCCTCATCCAGAATTAGCCAAAAAGGAATTTACGACTATAAAAGCTTGGGAGAAATATAAGAAGGATTATGAGAAGAAACATCGACCCTGGACTTATAAGAAAGAGGAAATAAGCAATCACACCAAAAGAAAAATGGAAATTCCTCGGGAGATAGGACCTGCTTCGGAGCTTCTCGACGCGAATTTGAGAGCGCATGGGGACACTCCAGAAAATAGAGAGCTTCTCAAGAAACTTAATGGACTATATGAAGAACAGTTAAATCTCGAAATTGAGGACTTAATTGAGCACGCTGAATTTAATGCTACCGAGAGATTTATGGCAGACCGACAGTAGTTTAACCAGGTTCCACCTATGAATTGAGAATTACAAAGTAGTACATGCGAGCGTGGCGGAAATGGCAGACGCGCAAGGCTTAGGACCTTGTGTCCTCACGGACGTGGAGGTTCGACTCCTCTCGCTCGCATTTTTAATCATTCTGTAAATTGCCCTTGTGTCCTTTTAATATTGAATAAATTTATGCTGTCTTGCCGATATTCTGA
>CAZQKO010000140.1:0-3487 GCA_964593945.1 uncultured Pirellulales bacterium
ACAAGCGCAGCTTGAATTTTAAGAGTACCACGTCTGTAAAGGCGTGGGTATCTATGCGCCAACGGAACGAGGGATAATGGGTGTTGAATAGGGAGAGCATCTCGTGGCATCGGAGGAGTGGAAAAACCAGGCCGAATTGCTCCAGGAGCTGCGTGCATTGCGCAAACGTGTAGCCGAATTTGAGCAAGCCTCACACGGCCTCAAGCACAAGGGTGATTTGTTGGATGAAAGCCAATCTATGCCCACCGAGCCATATATGGCTAAACCGCTTACAAGGACTGAGATGAAAGTTCTGCATCTTATCCTAAATGGCAAGAGTAATAAAGAGATGGCCGCCTTGCTTCACCGCTCAGTAAGGACGATTGAAGTGCACCGCAGTCATATAATGCGCAAGTTTGAAGCCGATAACATAATCGAACTTTTCAAACGAGCTGCTGCAATGGGATTAGTTGATCTGACCGAAAGCTAATATAACAAATAGTGTGCTGCGAAGTTAGACTGCCTGCCCCAGATGTGATTTTTAGCAAATAAATATTTCACAATTATGCTGTGAAATATTTCCGACCGGAATTTTCCTGTGTCCCATTTTTCCCAGCATTTTTTATGTCACGCAGGATTTTGTGTGGAGAATGACGGCGATTCTACGCTGAAAAGTGCGTTTAATAAAAAATACGTAGTCTCCACAATATCATTTATTTGGTTGGAAGGTACATAATTAAAGACGAAGGAACAGGTGAAAAGGAAAATTCACAGTTCTGAAGCTGTCGCGTATCTTATGCGTAAGTGTAAGCATTATGTCAGACGGCAAAGCCGATGCGGTTATTGTGCGACCTTGTATGTTTAGGTCGGTGTTAGTTTAAGGAGAAACGAAATTTTTGTTAAGGAGGACGGCCATGAAGCAGTTAAGGATGACAATTATTGTAACTTTAGTGTCGGCGTTTTTGGTTTTTGCCGAGATTGGTTATGCAGATGGGGGTGGAACTGGCTCACCACCGGGAAATGATGTCTTAGTAAACAATAATGTAGTGAGCACCGAGCAGACTCAGGTTCAGCAGGTATATGGGCCGGGTTATGCTGTTTCTGATGTTGACGTCGGCGATATTAGTGCTGAAGGTGGTCAGGGAGGTCAAGGCGGTGACGCCGGAGCTGTTGCCGTTAGCAGTATTAGTACCACATCGATTTCAAAATCCAAAGTCAGGATACCGCCGCTTTCCATAATTCCTCCATATTTACCCTATTGGACGCATGGAGGATGGGGGCTCCTAAAGGCTTATTTTCCCAATGGGCCAAGCAGCGATGATATGGTATATGAACGGACGTTCAATCCCGACGACCCCGAGGACATGGATGAGCTTAGAGGTGTTCTTACATCCTTACCACATACAGGACCACTCAAGCTTGTTGGAGGTATGTTAAATGGTGTGAGTGCAGCGTTTGGGGGACCTGATAAATTCCATCACGGCAGGGGCTTTGAAATAGCAAATGCTCTGATTCGTGAACGCAGACCCGAAGGAAAACCTCTTTTAGTCTTTATTGACTCCAATGTAGATAGAGAGCTTCTTAAGAAGGCAGGTTATGCTTACGTCGGAAGAGTAAGTTTGGAAGGTGATGTGGACCGCAACTGGGATCACGTCTATGATGCTGCTGTAGCGGAAGCTCTGCCGTGGAATGTCGATATTCTGCTTATTACCGGTGGCATGAAGGGCGTTACCGTTGGTTCCAATGTCTCTTTCCCCGGAGCTGCCGGTGCATATAGCCAGACCAATTATTCACTTTCGTTATTCGGCGCCAAGTCGAAAGGAATCACGGAAGGCAAAGGAAAGGCCCAGATCAGCGCCGAGGGTTACAGGTTTTGGCCTCAAGCCCTGATTAAAAGAAGAATTCCCAAGGCTTTCTATGATAGAATCCAGGCTAAGCCGATGCCGACAGGAGGAGTATCGCAACAACAGTCTTCGGCGGCAGGGCAGCAAGTAGGAGTGAGAGTAAGTAAGGAGCTTTACAATCTGGCTGGATTTGAAGAAGGCCAAAATGTGCAGAACTTGGTAATACGCTAAGTTTCGCGTCGTTTATAACTTTGAGGAGGAATCGGCAGGTAGGGTTTTCTTCCTGTACGAAGAAAGGAGGTAGGCTGTACAGTAAAACATATAGGCTTTGTGTTGCAGAAATAAATAGTACGTGAATGGTGTTATGGTTGCTCATACATGATGAGCAACCGAAAGGGAATGTGAACACTACAGTAAAGAAAAGGAGTTCTAAAATGCTTAAGAAATTTTTATTTTCCACAGTGGTTATTCTGTTAGTATCATCAGGGACCTTTGCGTGCATTGGCATTATTGACCAGGGTCAGGACTTCACTGTCGGTTTACATAGCATGGTGGGTCTGTTTCACGGATACGAGAGCGGTAGCTCCTTCCAAATGGCGGCTGTTAATAATGGGCAATCTGCCAATGGGCATAGTCTATTGCAGGCAAACCAGAATCAAACCGCTTTTTTTGTTCATTCTGGAAATGCCGAGGCAAGGCGTGGGTCTGTTCTCGTTAAAGGATTGCTTGAAGCCGATGGCGCCCAGGAGCAGTATGTTAGACAGTACGGTCCAATGAACCAGAATCAATCCCTTGGCCTGACATCGAACCAGTTGCTCAAGGTTCGCGGTTCGGGAGAAGGGGACGCCCTGAATGCAGCCGTTATGAACCAGCGACAAGATGCCGTCAATTCGGCAGGTTCGATGAATCAATCGTCGTCGGTCGTAGTTCTCCAGAGTTCTGACCTGACTGGTTGCGGAAGATCATGCGGTATAGTTGTTAACTGTGTTTCAGTTGAAACGAATCAGAATCAGGCGGTTTATTAAAGCCATCTATTTTTGTAGCTGGGAACTCGGCGATGCTCTGGCTAACTGAAGGCCGGACATCTTCAGAGTTCCCTTGCTTACTTTTATTTTGTTGGCTTAATTTCATCGTTCGAAAAACCAGGCAGATGCGGTAATGTTGAAACAGACAAATTCTTTTTTGTCTGGATCGGTTGCTATGAACTGGCCATAGGTTCGTAGTAAATACAGAACTCATGAGGTGGAGAAGGGAAATTCAAAAATGAACAAATTGTTTGCAGTTTCAATGGTGTTTGTTTTTTTGCTTCCGATAGGAACCTTCGCAGTCGGCATAGGACAAGCACAGAGCTATCTGATTGACGCAGATAATGGAGTCTCAGTGGGAGGAGCTGGATATGGCGCAGCCATGAATACGAACATTGCAACAGTGATCAATAAACAGGAGGCTTCCGATACCTTTGGTCATCTCAAAGCCGTTCAGATTGGTTTCGGCTCACTTGCCCAGGGTGCAAGTGCTGTCGGCATATCCGGTCTTTATGGTGCCGAGCAAGGTGCTTTTGTTGTAGGCGAGCAGCGACAGTTTGGTCATGATTTTTATAACTTGGGCTTGCAGCAGCAAAACCTCGATGCAAACCTTCAGCAAGACGTATTCGGAGCCGGTAA
>CAZQKO010000140.1:3587-6282 GCA_964593945.1 uncultured Pirellulales bacterium
TTTAAGCCAGCGAGCGTATTCCAGTATTTTCCTTCTTATTACGTTTGAAATACTCGCCTTGTGCTTAGCAGGGGCAAGTTAAATTTTTAGTGGCTCTTTCCTTTTTGCTCATTAACTCTCCGCTTGCTTTGTCCGCATTACGCTCTGACTTGTGTGCGAAACTCAAAAATGGACAACGAAAGTTTCAGGCTAATATGACCCATTTGGCCATTTCACAGAGCCACGCTTTTTTTCGTTATTATAATAAATCGGCATACCTTATTTCTAATCTTGAATATTTTTTAGTATTTCCAAAGTGCCAATTCGGTACGTTTTTAACACTGGGAAAGCTGCAAAAAGTTTGATAACCTTTCACCTGTTTTCCACTACTCGCAAACTCCGCCCTGAGATGCTTAATGTACTTAGTCAATGCCATACAATTTGCCCCAATTAAACCCGATAACGAGATAAATTTATAGTTTAAAATTTTTCTTATATTGATAAATAATTGTGTTTTCTTTGCTTTTTGCGGCTATAAAACCTTAACTTTCCAGCACGAAACCTGTCCGGCTTGCCTTCCGATTTGTCCTGCCTGCCCTGCGTAGCCTCATCGTTTTGGGCGAAGCAGGGAGCCTTTCGAAGGTGATTACCATCAACATTCCCACCCTCGAAATTCGCTAAGTCATGTTTATATATCCTTCTATATGACGTCCAAGTCCTTTTTCGCGATGATCGAAGCCTTTGCCTCTATCTTTTCCAAACGGATTTTCCATTCAGGATTTGCTGCGGAACCCATATATTCCACAAGCACATGCATAGCTCTTATAGCCATTTTGATTCCAAAATGAACAATAGACACACCTGCATCATGTGTAGCGCCCGTCCACGGCACATAGTGGCCCGCGTGAAGTGGATTTTGACATTGCCTCATGTGATACCGTTCGAGCGACCGCCATGTACCATGTACAATGTCACTAAGTCTTCGAAAATAAATTTCATATTCGTGCAACATCGATAGATCCTTGGCCATCTCGTAGGTCCCTTCTTTCGCCCATCCCCCGCGCTCCTCATTCACTAATTGTTCCCAAATCCCAATTCCCTCCTCTATTTCCTCGATTAGCGTAGGTTCAACTCTCTCTTTTAGCTCTTTTCCGCCGTAGGTTTCGGTCTCCTTCCGCAACCGCTCCAAAGTGGCTTTTGACTTGCCCGCTGAGTAATTCCGATATTGCAGAAACAATCTTGGATCGTTCCGCTCTATCAACCACTCAAAGGTGATAACACTATCCCACTGGCAACGTGCTGCCATTTCTGCAATTTCTCCATTTCCAGTCCCGGATGCCTCTACAATGTGATGCATAAACCGCCAAATCCTACATGTAAGACCCATCGCGACATCACTAACAAATAAGTGGTTATGTTTTGGATTAAGTGCAACAATTGTTTTCCAAAGTCTGTCAATTTTACGAATTATAGATTTTAACTCACTAGAAAGCCGAATCTTATCCCGTCCTTTCTTGGGATTCTTGCATAAACACGGTGTTTTATCTAAGCCGAATTGCCAGAATGTTTTTACCCAAGGCGTAATGTCTTCGTCCTCGGATCCCTGGGTACATGCCCAAGTTGCTCGGATATTTGAACAGGCTGCCTCTTTCAGAATGTCATCACTTTTTTTCTCAAGCAATCCACCTAATTTATAAATATCTGTATGGAATTTACTGCCATCCGGATCCCATAGCATTAACTGGACTAAT
The DNA here is from genome assembly GCA_964593945.1 of uncultured Pirellulales bacterium. Taxonomy (GTDB): domain Bacteria; phylum Planctomycetota; class Phycisphaerae; order Sedimentisphaerales; family Anaerobacaceae; genus CAZRMQ01. The sequence goes on from CAZQKO010000140.1 coordinate 5,318, forward strand.
TTCGCTCGGGTGGCTCTCCCAAAGTCGCCGTGTAGTGCTGCACCGGTTGCTCGCATAACGTTTATATAATCCACTTGCGTCGCTTCACCTAAATTTCCGAGCAAATCGCTTATGATTTTCTTCTCCGGGATTTCGTAAACCTTTAGTAAAGACAAATTCGCTCCACAAAAGATTTGCCTTAGAATCGCTTGGATTTCATCTCGCTTTGTTTCGCGAACTTTTTTAACTAACTTTGCTACTTCCGATACACCTCCGACAAATCCTAATTCATTCGCATTTTTTGTCTTTTCGGTGACAAGGTTCTTCAATCTATCAAAAACACTCACAACTTCTATAACATTTTGTTTTTCCAACAATCCCGCTATAAGTAGCATTTCTGGAAGCTTAGTTTTCCACTCATACGGCCACATCGGAATACCCGATGCTTTAAGCATAGTCAGTTTTGTTCTAATTCGTCCATTTTTGAGAGTTTGTTTTTTGCTTTTTTTCTTGGCCATATAAGTCTCCCTGTGCCCAAATTGTATTGGCGGTTTTCAAACGGTCGAGCGAAAAATCCTCACGTTCTTCATTTTTTCGCCTGGATTTGCCTTTAGGATGATGTCTAATGCTAAGGTCAGCATCCGAGGGAAAAAGAATAAGGAGCCTTTCCCTCGCGTCAAATGATTTTAGCGCAAAAGGAAAGCCCCAATTTATTATAGTGAGTCGTAGGCCTGGATATAGGCTTTTCATTGCTTGCTTTAGCCGACGAATGGCTCTATAATAACTGCGACGACGTACTTTTAGTTTATGAGATTATTGTCTATGAATAATTTTATATAAACAGGAGGTTTTATGAACAGGCTTTTTAGTTTTTTTATTGCGCTGATTACACTTTGTGCATTTTTTCAAACTCAAGTTTTTTCCCAAACCCCCGAAAGAGCAGAAGTCCCTGTCGAGCATACATGGAAGCTGGAAGACCTTTATAC
>CAZQKO010000141.1:0-6240 GCA_964593945.1 uncultured Pirellulales bacterium
ACTATACAAACAAGAATTGACCCTAATATTAAGCAGCAGGCAAAACGTATATTAGATACATTGGGTATAACAATGTCCGAAGCAATAGGAGCATATCTTAGACAAATCGTATTGCGCAAGGGTATTCCTTTTGAGTTAAAAATACCGAATGAGGCCACAATGCAAGCTGTTGAGCAGTTAGAATCTGGTAAGGGTACTACTTTTGATAACGTGGATGATTTTCTTAAGGATTTGGAAAGTTGAAGGTAACCCGTTCAAGCAAGTTTAAGAAAGACTATAAATTAGCAAAAAAACAAAAAAAAGATTTAGGGCTATTAATTGATATCATACAGAAACTTGCTAATAGAGAAAATCTTTCCTCAAAATTCAGAGATCATAAACTTTCAGGCCGTTTGAAAGATTATCGTGAATTACATTTACAACCTGACTGGCTTTTAATATATAGAATTGACGAAGCTAATAACGAACTACAACTTGCCAGACTTGGCTCTCATTCAGAATTGTATAGATAACCTTCTTTTCTCATTTCAAATCGACAATTGGCAATCGGAAAACGAAAATTTCGATATTTTTAATTGAAGTATTTTTTGCGTTTCGTCGGTAATTTTAGTTTCCTCGCTTATCCGAATCGGCCAGACCCAGATTATCTTTTCGCTGTCGGCGACAATAAGTACATTTTGCCGTACTTCCTCCGGCACCCGTGCCGCAGTCAAAAATTTGCCCACCTTTTTCTGGCCCGCGGTTCGACTATGCTCACCGTCCTGAGCTTGTCGAAGGGCCAGGCCCAAAGGCCAAAACCTGTCACCATCCAGCCGAGACCGAACAACCACAGGCAGTTTTAGTTTGTCCAGGTCAAACCTTTCCACAAACTTGATTCTCGATCCTCGATCCTCGATTCTCGATTTTGTTTTTCTACGAGCATCCAGCATCGAGTATCCAGCATCGAGTATTGTTGCTTCTATTAAATATTGACCAAACTGCATCCGGCTCGGAACCTCTAACGTGACACTACTGGAGATTTCTTCGCCGACTACAGCTTCTTTTTCGCATCGGGCAAAAACTAAATTTCTATATTCATGCCGAACTACAAACCTGCCCGGCAGCTCGATTTTTTTGCCACCAATATTTTGTTTAGCTAATCTCAATATCTTCTCATAGTGCTTTTGAGTCAAATCTCTCTCGCCGCTACCGAGGCAGGTCAAGCTTCGCCTGATAAGCTCAATCTTTACCGGCTCCGGCTCTAACAAAAAGCTTTTTAAGTTAAGTTCAACTTTGTCACCGGCGCACCTGGCCAATTTCGGCCACGTTTTTTCTGCCCGGCTGCATACCAAATCATAAAATCGCTGAGCGCTGCGAGATAAACCGAACAATTGCTCTACTATGGAGCTGTCACTCTGCTGTTGTAAAGCCGGCAGGAGCCGATGCCGAATAAAGTTTCGCCTATATGTGCAATCAGCATTTGTATGGTCTATCCGCCACTTTAGATTACGTTCTTTCAAGTACTTAATAATTTCATCCCGAGTGACACACAGTAACGGCCTGACAAATTTAACCTTTCTGGCTACGGCTTGGCGCTTCGCCAAGACGAGATCGCCAAAGACCAGCACAGGCCGGATGCCGCCCAGGCCGCGAAAGCCTGTCCCCCGGCTAAGTCTTTGCATCACAGTCTCTGCGTTATCGTTCTTCTGATGTCCCGTAGCTATACAATTACAATTGTTAGCCCCGGCAATATCGAGCAGATTTTCTATCCGCAGTTTCCGGGCGGCTGTCTCAATCGAAAGTTTATTGCGACGGGCAAATTCACGTACATCCACCTGCTTTGTAAATACGGGTATATTTAATGCGGCTGCCTGCTCGAGGACAAAACTTTCATCTTTGTCGGCTTCGGCACCTCTTAACTGATGATTTATATGAGCACAGAACAGCTCTATGCGCAAAACCTTCTCAGCTTTAAGTGCCCCCATTGTATATAGAAGCGCTATTGAATCGGCCCCACCGGAAACAGCTAACAAAACGCTATCGCCTAAACTGAAAAGCTCATTTGCTCTGATAAAATCGTCAATCTTTTTCTCAAATTCCAACATTTGGTTGAATGGTAACCGGTGATTGGTTACTGGTTAAATAAACTCAAAAATCAAAACGCTCTTAAGCAAACAGTGTATCTTGTCATTTCCACCGATAGGTATCCTCCGTCAGGAGTCCCTAGGACTGTGGAGAGCGAACCGAAGGTGAGTCGAGAAATCTGCTATTAGTAGATTTCTCCGCTTCGTCCCGATGAATCGGGACTTCGGTCGAAATGACATCTGGTCTTTTCTACAAAACAAAATCAAAGTGTAAAGTGCAAAATTGAGGAAGTCCCCCGCCCAGCGCTGGGTAGGGTCCACAATTTTAATTTTTGATTTTTGATTTTTTCGTATTACCAATTAAAATGGGCCTGATTGCAGCCAGGCCCATTGCCATATTACATAAAAGTTTTATTCAGTTGCTACTCTGCGAAGTGCCTACTCCGCCGTAGTAGCCTATGGCCTGCCTACGCGTAGCCGTTTCGGCGAAGGCAGGCTACGAAGGCTGGAAGCATTCGCTACGTAGCACGAGCTTTGGCCAATACTATTTAGTAAGAGCTTCCTGCTTGGTAAGCTCTCTGATTCGCTGATCTGCAAGACGCCTCCATTCAGGATATTGTTGCCCGTCTTTTTCCAAAGCCTCCTGGTAAAGTTCAAGTGCCTCGGCTCTGCGGTGAAGGCGTTTATCCAATGTAAATGCCGCTTTGAATCTTGCGGGATATGTCGTCTGCGGATTCCACTGGTAGGCCCTTTGGTAACATAAAAGGGCAATGGTATAGTCCCTGAAATAGTCATAAATCTCACCGGCCTTGAACACGGCATCATCAATCTTATCACTGGAAGGATATTTTCTTATCACCTGGTCGTACTTGTCCAATACCAGGCGCAACCGGTTATCGTCTTTAATAATTAACAACTGCTCAGCTTTTCTTTGAAGCATCAGCGCCTCCTCATAAAGTTTATCCGCTTCCGGTATTGGCGTGCTTGCTTTCAGGTCAGGTCCAGCTACTTCAGCCTCCACGACGTATTTATATTTGGCAATAGTGTCCAGTGCCTTGAGCTCCTTTCGAGCCCATTTTAGCTTCATATTATTGCCCGTGCTGGAATAGTACTCCACTAACATTGCAAGACTCTGCCGGTAGCCCAGCCGATTGCCCACGACCTGCTCGACAATATCAACCTCGCCGGATATCTTTGCCGCGGTTACAGCAGCCCCAGCTTGAGCAGGCACTAACTGGCCCTTGCCGCTATCGAACTTTTGGAACGTTTCGCAGCCGATTAATATATTGACCAGGATTATAAGAGTTGCGGTTAAAGCTATTCTTGCCATAATGGCCTCCTTTCCACTTTAATCCTAATGCTGTGGAGAACAATTGCCAAATCCAGACCCGATCCATCGGGACTGAGAATCGCCAGATGCTTATTATAATACACTGAAGTAATCAATTATCAATTGGAACCTTGTGCGTCAAGAACAAACTGGCAAAAATATTTAACGGCCTCAATCCTCTATTTTGCCCGCACTGGCCGCTTTTGCTTGATTTGGCAAATTACCTGACTCCGGCGAGCTTAGCCAAGCGGCGGCAAGTTTAAAATCCCGTTCTGGCGGCAACGGCCACTAATCTCTATAGCCTTTGATTAAAATTTGCCTAACACACCAAGGCGATATTTAATATACTATTAGAGATAACATTCTACGGTGCGTTACAGAGTGTGAATCGCTGTTTTTAATCGAAAAGTTAATCACCATATAAAAGAAAGGAAGAACAGGATGTATAGTCAATATTTCGATCCAGAAAAGTTGTTCGCTGCCATAGGTCCCGTCGTCGTAATAGCCGTCTCGATCTTTCTTCTGATAGTTTTGCTGGCGACACTTGTTATAACTGCGGTTGTCTATTGCAAAATATTTCACAAAACCGGTTATCACTGGGCACTTGGCCTTTTCATGTTAGTCCCCATAGCCTGCTTAATCATGCCTTTTGTTCTCGCCTTTGGCCATTGGCCGATCCAAAAGGAGCTTGAAAAACTCCGCAAACAACAAGAAGGCACTTTAAGCTAACAACGTGTAATATAAAACATGGTAAAACGTTGGACATCTGACGAAATTTTAGGGATGGTCAGAGCGTTTCAGCCGGCTTGTGTTCTGGTCGCTGCCGCTGAGCTGGACATTTTCACCACACTGAGCCAAAAGCCGATGACGGCTCAATCTGTAGCTGATGAACTTCATTGTGACCAGCGAGCAACAACAATTCTACTCGATGCACTTACTGCAATGGGCTTTTTGACCAAGCAGGAAAATAAATATAGCGTCCTTCCGGAGACGGCGGAAATACTCTCTGAAACGAGAAACCATAACATGCTTCCGGCCATGCGGCATCTGGGTAATTGCCTTCGTCGGTGGGCTCAGCTGGCTAAGGTGACACAAACCGGAAAACCGGCCGATCGGTCACCGAGTATACGTGGTGTCGATGCCGACGTAGCAGCATTTATAGGTGCTATGGATAACTTTTGCGCCCCTATTGCAGCCCAGATTATCGACGAGTTGCGTCCATTGACGTTTTACCATTTGCTCGATATCGGAGGAGCTTGCGGCACGTGGACAATTGCATTTCTTCGCGCGGTTCCACAGGCTAAGGCTACACTCTTCGACCTGCCGGAGGTGATACCTATTGCTCGCCGGCATATTACCGATGCCGGGTTTACCGATCGGATTAACCTCGTGGCAGGCGATCATTACAAAGACAAGCTTCCCAGCGGGTCGGATTTTGCCTGGCTAAGTGCCGTTGCGCACCAAAACTCCCGGGAGCAGAACCAGGCGCTCTTTGCAAAAATTTACGCCGCTCTACCAAAGACCGGCGTTCTGGTCATCCGAGACGTAGTGATGGATGAATGCCGCAGCCAACCCGAGGTTGGAGCATTGTTCGCGGTCAATATGCTGGTTTCAACTGAAGGTGGCGGAACCTATACTTTTAACGAATTTCGTGATGACCTATTGCAGGCCGGTTTTCAGAAGGTGACACTAATACACAAAGACAAATCCATAAACTCCCTAATCCGTGCCGATAAATAACCCCCAAATAAATTTGGGGGCTAACCAAATTGTTATATTTAGCCCCGCAATTTATTGCGGGGTTTTACTTACCGTAATAATTACAGTCACAGCATCAGCAAGCTGACGGCCATTATCAACATTCCCAACACTATACCGGCAATCACTAAATGTCCGTGGCCGTAACGGTGAGCCATAGGCAGCAGCTCATCGAGCGATATATATATCATCACTCCTGCGATAAAGGCCAGGGTTGCCGCAAGAACAGCAGGCGTCAAAAACGGCAGCAATATCAAGTATCCAATTATAGCTCCCACCGGCTCGGATATGCCGGACAAAAATGAGTAAAAAAAGGCCTTGTTCTTATTCGATGTAGCGTAAAAAATAGGCACGGATACTGCGATTCCCTCCGGAATATTATGGATAGCAATCGCTATGGCGATAAAGATGCCCAGCCGGATGTCACTAAGCGCCATAGTGAATGTAGCCAAACCCTCGGGAAAGTTATGAATGCCGATCGCCAATGCAGTCAGCATACCTGTTCTCATAAGGTAATTGTCTTTTCGGGGACCTGTAGGGGCATCGAGTCCTTTGTATTCGTGCGGATTTTCCGGTTCAGGTATGAGTAAATCTATCAGGGCGATAGCTGCTATGCCGATAAAGAAGGCAACCAAACCCCAGACTTCGCCGACAGCTTTAAAAGAACCGGGCAGAAGCTCCATAAAAGAAATGTAAATCATTACGCCAGCCGACAAGCCCAGCGAAAATGATAGGTAGGCTACTTTCGGCTTTTTAATGAAGTAGGCTATTGCGCTGCCTATACCTGTGGAAAGACCTGCAATTACCGTAAGCAGCAAAGCCCAGCCGATATTGCCGGATACATCCATTAGCCTCTCCAAAATTCGTTTTACGGTTGCGCAGCTCGTTACGGTTAACGACAAACGTATGACGAGACGAGTCGCGCAACCGATTGACGATAAACGTAAATCGTTTGTGTAGACTATTTAGTTTGCTTCCGGTTTTCCTGGCAGAATTTGCTCATCAGCTCCATTGCTTTGTTAGTCTTTTCAGTGGAGCCGTCCATTTTTGCATAGGCATCAACCAGCTCCAACAATTCGCCAGCCGGCT
>CAZQKO010000142.1:0-6214 GCA_964593945.1 uncultured Pirellulales bacterium
TTGACCTTATCATCGTAGCCTGTCCTGCCCTGGACGGCTCGATTTACTTAGCGGCTGGCCCTGTGCTGTCATATTACGAATTCAAACACCCGATGAGCGATAGACTTACCGATGAAGCCTGGCGGGACTTACTTGTTTCACCATCCAGACCAAACCGCCCGACCTGGTTCCAAATGCTCGTTCACTAATCCTGTCGATAGATAAGCAAAATTGCCCACAAAGAACCTTGTAGCTGAAAAAGCAATTGGTTCTTGTATTACAACCTTGCCGCGGATATAATCAGCCGAAATTTAGGAAAGCTTAATAATGAATAATGAAAGGAACTCAACTAATCTATACGCTTATGCACTTTTAACTTGTTTACTTACATTAGTAGGTTGCGCCAAACAGCAGCGATATGCAACCATTGATCAAATCTCCATATCGAATATAGATAAGACCGAGTCGATGCAGATAGCTGAAGACATTTTGGCTAAGATGCACTTTACTATCGAAAAGGCTGATTATGAAAATGGCATTATAAAAACCCGACCATTGCCTGGGGCACAATTCTTCGAGTTCTGGCGCAGCGACAATGTCGGAGCATCCAACACTCTGTCAGCAAATATCCATAGCATTAGAAGAATTGTGGAACTGCATATAAACCAAGCCGCCACCAGCATCTCTATTGATTGCAACGTGCAGGTTCAGAGACTGAACTTGCCTATCCCACGCAAATCGGACGAGCCTCTCCCCAGCCAGAATTTGGAAAAACTGACACGGACAGCCAAAGCGGAATGGTCTGATCTGGATAAGGATACAAAGCTTGCAACAAAAATTTTAAAACGGATTTCCTCGAAGCTCGGTGCCAGTCACACGCCGCTCGACATCGAGTATCGAGCATCGAGTATCGAGTAACAAGATTATGAGAGTATTGGTTTGTGGTGGAGCAGGATATATCGGCAGTAATATGGCAGCTATATTAGCTGCTGCTGGTTTCGAGCCTATCGTTTTCGACAATCTCAGCAAAGGTCATAGATCGGCAGTCGACGACTTTGAATTTGTTAAAGGCGATTTAGCCGATTATGAATTACTCATACAAACGCTCAGAAAATACAAAATCGAGGCGGTGATGCACTTTGCCGCCTTTATCGAGGTCGGCGAATCGACGCAGGTACCCCTTAAATACTACCACAATAACGTTTCTAACACGCAGAATTTATTGTTAGCAATGGAAACGGTTGGAGTGGAAAAATTTATTTTTAGCAGCACCGCGGCAGTATATGGAACACCTCAAAAGGTGCCAATTGCTGAAGATGCACTGAAGAAGCCGATCAATCCTTACGGAGAGACAAAATGGGCGGTTGAAAGAATGTGTCACTATCAAAGCCAAACGGGCAAACTACGGTATGCAACACTTCGATATTTTAATGCCTGTGGAGCGGGAATAAATTCTCAACTCGGTGAAGACCATCGGCCTGAATCCCATCTGATTCCGCGGATTATCCAGGCAGCGATGGGAAAAAGCAGTGAAATTAAAATCTATGGAACAGATTACCCTACGCCGGACGGAACCTGCATTCGTGATTACATCCATATCGATGATTTGTGCCGGGCACATCTATTGGCACTGGCAAAGCTAAAGTTAGAAAGTGAATCAGTCTATAACCTCGGTAACGGCAATGGTTATTCCATCAGGCAGGTAATTGAGGCAGTAAAACGTGTCTCAGGAAAAAGCTTTAAGGTGGTTGAAAGTGAGCCGAGGCAAGGCGACCCGGCTGTGTTAACGTCCGATGCAAGCAAGGCCAAAAAAGAGCTTGGCTGGAAACCTGAGCTACCGGAATTAGAGAGGATGGTTGAAACTGCCTGGAAGTGGCATAATAAATTTCCCAATGGATATCCCGATTAGGGTGGTAAATCTCCGGAATTATTATGAGGTTGTCTTGTGAATAAGGTCAGAAGCAGGGTCAAGGACTTCCTGAAAAAGAACGGCATGGAACCGACAGATATTAATATTGACCAGACCTGTCGAGTTTTTCTTGACGATATGGACAAAGGTCTTGCCGGCAAAAAAAGTTCATTGGTCATGCTACCCACTTATATTGAAACTGAGAATGAGATACAAAAAAACAAACCTGTTATTGTTATGGACGCCGGTGGTACAAACTTTCGTGTAGCGACGGTTGTTTTTGGTGATGATGGAAAAGCAAAAATTGACGATTTTAAGCTTTATCAGATGCCGGGATTAAAAGGGAAAGTAAACAAAAAAAACTTCTTCGGCACTATGGCTGGATATACCAAAGATGTAGCACAGAAAAGCAGCAAAATCGGCTTTTGCTTTTCATATCCGATAGAAATGTATCCAAGTAAAGACGGCCGTGTTTTATATTTTTCCAAAGAGATTCAGGCAGCAGAGGTTGAGGGACAGATGATAGGGGAAAATCTGAATGCTGCGATAAGCAATGAAGGACTCGGCGGCAAAAAACAGATTGTCTTACTCAACGATACCGTAGCGACACTTCTTGCGGGCAGAGCAGATATGAGCGGGCGAACATTTGATAGCTTCATAGGCTTTATTCTCGGAACGGGGACTAATTGCAGCTATGTCGAGCAGAACAAGAACATTACAAAGAAAAAAGACCTGGACCCTGCTGGAAGCCAAATAATTAATATTGAGTCCGGCGCGTTTGGAAAAGCTCCACGGGGTACAATCGACAAAAAGTTCGACAAGTCACTGATTAACCCGGGGGTAAATATCTTTGAGAAAATGATTTCCGGGGCGTATCTTGGGCCGATTTGTTTGCGAACTATACAGGCTGCTATAAAAGAAAAACTGTTCAGTAATATAACATCCGAAAAGCTGTTTGCAATTACCAAGCTAAGCTCAAAAGAAGTAAGTGACTTTATGTATAGTCCCCAAGCAAGCGGCAGTCCCCTTTCAAAGGTAATCAGCGATGTTAACGAACAAGACGGTGTTACTCTCTATTGGCTGATTGATAGAATGATTGAGCGGGCAGCGAAACTGGCCGCGATAAATCTGTCGAGCGTGGCGATTAAATGCGGAAAAGGCAAAAACCCAACAAGGCCTATCTGTATCGTTGCTGAAGGGACAACCTTTTACCACCTGACCTCGCTTAGGCAAAGGATTGAGCGATACCTGAGGCAGTACCTCGTGGAGAAGAAAGGCATATTCTACGAGATTATAAACGTGGAAAATGCAACGTTGATTGGAGCTGCCATTGCAGGATTGACAAATTAATAATGTCCACTTATGGTAAAATGCCGTGAACAAGCCGGTGAAATGTTCTAAAACAAACCTTAAGAAGATAAAGTATCTTTCCTTGTTCCTGGATGCCCTGGGTCTAAAAAGCTTCCTGATAATGAACCTTCTAAAGTTAACTCTTAAACCTGTCGAATTTATAAGGTAAGGTTCCTATAATGCCAGGGAGAACTGACAATGGATGATCCAAAGAAACAAAGAAGAGAAAAAAGGCTGCGTCATCAATGGCCAGTTTGGTTCTCCGAGGACTTCAAGAAAGCTGTCTTTCAGGGCCTGATGGTGGACGTTTCCAGCGGTGGTCTGGCATTTACCTGTAATTACGATGAAAATTGTCCGCAACCTGGCCAGCAGCTAATGACTCGGTTCAGCATACCACGCTTCGGAGATGACGATCCCTCAGCTATGACAAGCTTCATGCGTACCGGTCGTGTCCTTCGGGTCAACGTACTAAATAGCCACCTCAGCCGCGTCGCAATTCTATTTGATGAGCCGTTGTCCCTAAAACCCGCCGAGCAGGCAGCCATTGAACTAATGCACAAAAATAGTGCTGAATAATAAAGACCTGATTCCCAAAACAGCGAACTCCCCCACCACAGGGATTGGAGCTATTTGTCGAATCCCCAAGTCCGGTCCCGATGTATCGGGATTGCATACGCAAACATCGCGGCATTTTTATACCCACTTATAATTTTTTCTATTGATTCACGGCAAGGCTCATCGTAGCGGTAATGGGGAAGTGATCAGAAGGGTAGCGGCCATTAAAATTGTCATGGAGAATATCGGCGATCAGGACCCTAATGCCCGGCCTTATCAGGATGTAGTCTATCTTTTGGCCTGTGCGCCTACCGGTAAATGCGTGAAAGGTACCGACTTCGGTGACGTTCGGCTGCAGAACACGAAATGCATCAACCATCGGCAGCGGATTCTCCGCGCTGAGATTGTTACTATCGGCCAATGTGGCTTGGCCTTTCAGGTAGAGACTGGCCGGGTTGTCTTCACCTGCGTTGAAATCACCCGTGACAATAACAGGGTCGGGATTGCGACGGCTCCGGATGCGTTGAGTTAATAATACTACACTTTTTTCTCGCGATAATTGCGAGACGTGATCGAGATGGAGATTGTAAAGATAGAAGGGCTGGCGGTTCTTCTTGTCGATGAATCTTGCCCAGGTGCAGATGCGCGTACAGGCATTACCCCAGCTAATTGAGCCTGGTACTTTAGGATTATCAGATAGCCAAAATGTGTCGGATTCATTTACATCGAAACGTTCGTTGTGGTAAAGGATGGCACAAAATTCCCCCTTTATTTTACCATCATCTCGCCCTACACCGAGGTAGGAATATCGTGGCAGCTCATCGCAAATTTCATTTATTTGAAAATGCAGAGCCTCTTGCAGACCAACAATATCGGGATGGCGATTACGCAACAAGTCAAAAACTATTTGTTTGCGGTGTTGCCAGCTATTTTCTCCGTCATCCGCTGTGCCATAGCGGATGTTAAAACTCATAACTGTTAATTCCGATTGGTCCTTTGCGCTCACATCGGAAACAGTTTTTGCCATACATTGAAAGTGCAGCTTACCGAAAGGATTGCAAAGAACTAAGATAAGCGATAAGTAAAGGGACACTATGAACTTCGTGGAAGCTGCCCTCAGATTCATGTTTTCCCCCTTTGCTACTGTAGAAATTTTTCGAATAGACTACAAATAGCGTTAAAGGCTCTTACGTTTCTCTTCTTCACTAAGTGGCTCATTCAATGAACCGGAGCGAAAGCCCTGTAGGTCAATGGTTACGAACTTAAAGCCTAACGATTTCATCTTATCAACAATTCGCGAGCGAAGCGGTTCAGTTGTAACTTTTATAATATCCTGTGGATTTACTTCAATTCGCGCAATAGTATCGTGATGCCGGACCCGCAGTTCAACAAAGCCGAGACTTCTCAGGAAATCCTCTGCCTCGTCGATTTGTTTTAGCCGCTGCTCCGTGACCTCAAGGCCATAAGCAATTCTGGACACTAAACATGGCGAGGATGGTAAATCAGCCGTGGGCAGGCCAAGTTCTCTGCTCAACTGACGGATGTCGCTTTTACTGAGATTAGCCTCGGCTAACGGTGAACGGATGCCAAAGACCTCCATGGCTCGATTGCCAGGGCGAAAATCGTCAAGGTCGTCATAGTTGGTACCAAATATCACGTGTTTAAAACTTCGTTCTTTAGCAATATCTAAAAGAATCCTACACAGATGCGATTTGCAATGGAAACAACGGTCGGCCTTATTGGCGGTGAAGTTTGGATCGGATAGCTCATCAGCCTCTATAATCTTTAGGTTTGCACCGATACTTTTTGCAATTTTTACTGCTCTTTCGAACTGACCTTCAGGTTCTGCAGGACCAACGCTTATGCAAGCAAGGACATTTTCCGCTCCGACTGTATCGACCGCCGCTTTTAAAAGGAAGGTACTATCCACTCCGCCAGAGTACGCAACAACAACTTTACCCAGTTCCCTCAGAATTTGCTGTAGTGAATTATATTTGTCCTTGAGATTCATAAAGCCGATGGAGGGATTCGAACCCTCAACCCCAGCTTTACGAAAGCTGTGCTCGACCGTTGAGCTACATCGGCTTATATGCCGGTTATAATACTGATCATTGCCTGGTTTGTAAACCCCGTTAGAAAGTTCGGCCGGCGTATTGAACAACGGTTCCGTTATTAAATGTGCAAAGAATACCGTCTCCATCCAAAGGGCAGGCTTTCTAACGGGGTAAAGAGAGCTTGTTCGGTCAATTCGCAGTCGTCCTGGCCAGAGGGCAGAGGACCGAGAACAGAGAACCGAAAATTGGCTTTGATTGGGTTTGTTTTCACCAAATGTCCATTTCGATTTTTTCTCATAATCTTTTGTTGTGATTAAATTTACATCCATTTGACTTTTTCGAAAATTGGCTTTGTTTTGCATAAAAT
>CAZQKO010000143.1:0-6203 GCA_964593945.1 uncultured Pirellulales bacterium
CATAATTTTAATGCCGTGTGGTTCCAAGCTGACATTTATGGATTTCCCGCTTGAATCGAATACTTTCGTTTTCTCGCTTTTATCACTGCTGTTTATGACGACAAGTTTTTTGCCTTTTGGGTAATATGCACAATCTGTATAAATATTGCTGCAGGTCCATGGTCCGAAGTCACCTTGTCGGCCGGCCGCCCAGAAGAGCGCTCTGTGTAATAATCGCGTATTTCCCAGCGTGAATTTGTAGCCTGATAAATATATTGACCTGCCCTTCTTAAAGTTGTGCACCACAATCCTCGGTGATCCATCCTTCTCAGCAAGGACTTTGCTGTTTTTATCAACCACAAAAACTTTATCGACATCTTTTCCGAAATCGATGTCACCTTCCATATCCTGCATTATGAAATGCTTTTCATCAGGCACTGAGAATTTAATTTTACTTTTATTTAACGTAAGGCCTGTTTCTCTATCGACTCCCAATAGGTGTGACAATTGGAAGTATTGAGTATTATGCTGATAGGCGGAAGGCTCAGCGACGCCGATGAATCCTCCGCCATTGGCAACCCAATCAGTAATCGCTTCGATGATCTTCTCGTTCTTCCAGTGCTCTGAGCCGGTCCAGGCGCTGTTAACCCGGCCTGCGTTGATAATGACCTGGTTGTCTTTTGGGATGCCATTCTGGAGAATATCGTCACAACTGAGGAACGTGACATTCACCGGCAGGCCCGCCAGGGACTCAGTCAGCTCGTACAATTCCATCCCGTGGATGAAGTGACCGACATACACCCAGGAACGCAGCTTGCCCCAGGCCGTCAACACGGCCACCTTGACGGGGGCTGTGTAAGGCTTGTCGTTCCGGTGGAATCCGCGCAGGATTCCGAACTCTTTGGTAATTTGCGTCACCGTGTCGACAAAGTCGCCAAAGCCCTCAACTAAGTGCAGATAGCCGCCCAGGCCGATCCGGTCCACCGGCGCGCGAAGCAGTCCCCGGCGGATGTTGGCCCAGAAATGCATGGCGTCCCGGGCCGGATCGCCGCCTTCCATGAAGGTCGGCTCACCTTTCAGTCCGGTCGGGAAAAGATACGGATGCAGACGCAACTCCCTGGTTTTGACGCCTCTGACGCCTGCACACAGCCGGGCTTCGAAAGCGTTGAACACGCATTTGATCAGGCCGTCGAAGTCGAAGTCTTTGAATCGATCGCTGTAGGGCTCGGTGCCAACCCAGTGATCGTCGTAGAACATGTAGGCCTGCTTGCCAGCCGCATGAACCAAGTCAATGCACTTTCTCCCGAAGCCCGTGACGAATTCATTCATGAAATCCATCCAGTCAAGCAGACGCCGGGACGGCACGTTGTGACTGGAGCAGTAAGAGCCGTTGTTGACGAAGTCTTCACTGGTCAGCTCGTAGCCCCTGGCCTCGGCGAACAGGCGCAGCGCGTATGGGCTGACCGTCATTTCATAAGAGCCCCAGTCCGCATACGTGAAACGCAGGTCGGCGGAATCGCCCCAAAACCAGGCGAAGTTGTAGAACATTGATGTAAAGCGTACTATTTTTGTCCTCGGATGCTCTTTCAGCCATCTTTCCAGATAGCCTAAGATAAATTTCTGTGTTTCGGGATATATGGGATCAATCGGCATCTGGTGCTCGCGGTCACCCCAGTTGTTGGTGATGTGGTTGTACATCGAAATGGCTTCCCAGATTCGATAGGCCAGGAAATTTACCGTATATTTATGCCATTTTTTCGTGTCTTGTACGGTTACAATTCCCTTTCCGGGATCAAAGCTCCACCGCTTGGCAGGGATTTCTTCTCCGGTAGTTCTATCAAAAACCTGCCACCATTTTTTAGGGTCGTCATTTGTATTGATTTTGAATTGCTCTCTGAAGAAACCACTTAATAAGTCTATAATAACATTGTTAGTTTCTGCGATAACAGGATAGCTCATTAAGTAATTCTGCTGAAGTTTATCCGGATGTGCCTTTGCCCATTTATTATCTATACGAACAAGGCAGATAGTGGAATAGATATCAAATCCTGTGGAAATTATTTTGTCCGACAATACGGTTCCGTCACTGTCTCGTATGGCGTCGGCTCCCCATTTTTCGGCAAGTTCCAGTGTCAAATTCTCGTAACCTGCTTCGCCCGGCAAGGTAAAATCGCCTTTATTCAATACACTGTCAGTCATGTCAACCTCTCAATTACCGAATATGTCAGCTTGCAGACGAAGAGAACCTTGCTGCTTACCTCTTTCATACATCTACAATTAATCCTCCACCTCGGATTTTTTTCTTTCTTTCAGGTCCACTTCTATCTTTGTCAGTAGTTTTTCACTGATGGGATAGAAGCACAAAACCACACCACAGATCAAAATAACGGTTGCGGGGATCAGACTGAACAGCAGTTTGATGCCGTGCATTGCCTCCAGGGTCTGAGGCACCTTGGCCACATATCCAAACCTGCCCAATGCTTGCAAAGTCAAAAAGCCGCCAAGTGCGACTCCCATTTTAATGGCGAACATGATACCCGCAATGACCAAACCTGTTGCTCGACGTGCGAACTTCCACTCATGAAAGTCCGTCGCATCGGAAAACATAGCAAACATAAAGACCGGCATGGCACCCGCTACGATTGACCAGATAAAATTAAACAATAATAGCAGCGACAAGTTAAGTGTACTGTCGTTCTCATTCCAGGTGATTTTGCCGTCCGCCGCTGAAGCCGACAGCACGTCCGTGTCACCATCCGAGTCCAGGTCTGCCGCGTAAACTAATCGTGCGCCATCGGCCCTGGTGGTTATCAGCTTCTGGTTGGAGAAGATGCCACCATCGGCTTCGGTGGTGATTACTCTTTGTTGGGAGAATTCGACTTCTTTCTTATTATTGTTTATTTCTTCGTTATCTTCGCTTCCTTCTTCTTTATTTTTGGAGACATTTTCATACCATGCGATCTTGCCGTCAACATCCGAAGTCGATATAACATCCACGTCACCATCTGCGTCCAGGTCTGTCGCGTAAACTGATATTAGACCGTCGGCGTCAGTAGTAATGATCTTTTGATCGGAAAAGTTGCCTGTGCCGTCATTTTCATACCAGGCAATCCTGCCGTCACCAGCCGAACCTGATATCACGTCTGCGTCGCCATCCAAGTCGAGGTCCGCCGTGCAAACTGATCGTGCGCCGTCGGCATCAGAGGCGATCAGCTTCTGGTCGGAGAAGTTGCCTGTGCCGTCGTTTTCATACCAGGCGATCTTGTCGTCTTCCGCCGAAGCCGACAGTACGTCCATGTCACCGTCTGCGTCCAGGTCCGCGGCATAAACTGATTTTGCACCATCAGTTTCGGTGGTGATTAGTTTCGGGTCGGAGAAGTCGCCTATACCGTCATTTTCATACCAGGCTATTTTATCGTCTCCCGCCGAAGCCGATAGTACGTCCAGGTCGCCGTCAGCGTCCAGGTCCGCGGCATAAACCGATTCTGCGCCGTCGGCCTCGGTTGTAATCAGTTTTTGAACGGAGAAGTTGCCCGCACCATCATTTTGATACCAGGCGATCTTGTCATCCTCCGCCGAAGCTGACAGTGCGTCCATGTCACCATCCGCATCAATATCCGCCGCGTAAATCGAACGTACACCGTTGACTTCCGTGGTAATTACCTTTTGTTTGGAAAGATTGTATTGCGGCAGCACATAGAATGCGCCTCCCAGAACCACGCTGGCTAAGGAGAAGAAAATCATTAGTGGTTTTTTGCCACAGTACTTTTTGAGCGGTGTGCTGAGAAAAACACCGGCCATCATACCCAGAGTTCCGATAGTTAAAAATACGGTAGTCTGATCAAAGTCTAGAACCATAGACCCCAGTGTCCAGGTAAACATGATATTACTGCCGTTGCTGTAAACATATTCGAAAAAGAATATTCCCGCGCCGTTACGTATCACGTTATGGGTGACCCAGAAGATACATGCTATAAACAGGATAATCCAGGGGAGATTTTTGGAGACATCCTTGAGGTCCCGCCTGAATGTGCTCCTCTGGCCTTTCGGGGGCTGGACTCGCTCGCGTGTGGTCAGGAAGGTGATAAGCAACAGGATGATCGCGATTCCGCCGAAGACCCCCATGGTGACCTGAAATCCGAGCGCCCTGCTGTAGCCCAATTGCTCACTGTAGCCCGGATGGGAAGGATCGGCCCCGAAGAACTTGGCCAACGGGAGCGTAAAGGTAGTAATCAACATCGCCCCGACGAATGCGAAGAAGAAGCGATATTGTGACAGGGTCGTTCGTTCTTTTGGGTCCGGGGTCATCACAGCCATCAGGGAGGAATAAGGGATGTTGATTGCCGTATATGCCATGGTGGCCAGGATGTAGGTCACATAGGCATAGACGACTTTCATATTCTGGCTCCAATCAGGTGTGATGAACATGGCGTAAGCCAGCACTCCATATGGAACGGCCATCCACAATAGGTAAGGTCGGAACTTGCCCCACCGGGTGTTGGTACGGTCCGCGATCATGCCCATGACAGGGTCGTTAATCATGTCCCAGACACGCGTAATAAGAAACATGAAGCTCGCCACTTTTGGATCGATCCCAAATACATCCGTGTAGAAGATCGTAAGAAAGAAGCTCCACGCCTGATACAGGATATTGGATGCAGTGTCTCCGAAACCGTAACCTACTTTCTCAATGATGGACAATCTTCCACTCAATGGGGCAAAAGTCCAGGCCTTTGCATCCCATCTTATGCCTTTCGAAGTTGAATTATTATTGGATTCCATTTTGATTAGTTCCTGTAAAGTGTATTATTTATAATTAAGATTCTGCCAATAAGCACATCCTGTGTTACCATATATGTCACGGTCTAATCCGAATGGGCATAATTTAATAGGAAATGCGCCGCATCTTCAAGATAAAATTCAAAAAGATTAAAAAAACAACGCCGCCAAAACGAATCCTTAACCGTAGACGCGTGTTGTAGTCCGAGATAGATTCTTCTTGTACCTGCCGTCGAGATTGGCAGGCTTTTAACATGGTGCGGTGCTATCGGGTCTTTTTACCATAATTTTGAGAGGCAAGGGCGCTATGGCTTTCGTGTTGACGACGGTATCGCAGGTCAACTGCAGGGGCCCAAACTGCGCTACTTGTTCCTCCAGGCCATGCGTCAACCTTCCTGAGCGGCTTTGATTCTTATGATCCCCCCTCGATTATTTAATGTGTTTTCCATAAAAAACCTTCCACCTAATCCCCAAGAACAATATAATATCACAAAAGTATATGTTTGATTAGATGAGTACTTAAAGGAGAATTAGAAATGTTGCGAAAATCATGTTTGATAACTTTGATTGTATTATTGGTATTGTTTGTCCAGCCGTCCTGGGCGGTGGTGAAAAATGTAATTCTAATGATCGGAGACGGTATGGGATTTGAGCAAGTCGAGGCGGCTTCGCTGTATGCATACGGCGATGTGAATAGCTTGCCCTTTGAGAAATATTACCGTGGGGAGATGATGACGCATTCGGCAAATTCGTATCTTGATAAAATTCATGCAACGGATTCGGCGGCGGCGGGCACAGCTATGGCGACGGGACAGAAGGTCAAAGATGGTGTTATCAGCCAGAAATCAGGCAAGCCTATTAAGACGATCCTGGAACATTTGCAAGAACAAGGAAAAGCAACAGGACTGGTAACGACGGTGCCCATAACACATGCTACGCCTGCAGTATTTGCAGCCCATACAAGACATCGAAATCGGTATAGAGACATTGCAAATGATTATCTTAATCAAACACGCCCGAACATCCTTTTCGGAGCCTACTACGCAAATGGTAAAGGAATGACAGAAAACAAAGCTAAGCAGGCCGGTTACACTGTAGTCAAAACGAGAGAACAGATGCAACATGTAGTGGAGCATATAGACCAGGATTCTACGGAAGAAGTGTTCATAGCGGGATTGTTTTCACCGGATGGAATGCCCTGGGAATATGATTATTATTATCCGTGTAAAAATCCGCTCCTTCGACCCGGCTCAGGACAGGTTTCGCAAGTACGTAAAAACGATACGCCTACTTATGATACGGTCCCTCATTTATCAGAAATGACATGGGCGGTGCTGAATATGCTGGATAATGACCCGAACGGATTTTTTCTGATGGTCGAAGGCGGCATGATAGATTGGGCAGGGCATGATAATATTATTGAGGACAATATATTTGAAACGTTG
>CAZQKO010000144.1:0-6148 GCA_964593945.1 uncultured Pirellulales bacterium
GGAGGTTCATAACTATGTTGCTATGGATTTTTAGAAGTATATTTCTTACGGTTATTATGGCGGTTTTATTCGTTAATTTAACTTCACAAAACATTGCTGTCGGCGAAGACGGAAAACCTTCCGAGGAAGTCCGTAGTGCGAATTTTAACGCGATTGTCTGGAGCAGTATGGGCATGGCATTATTTGTTTTCCTGCTGGATGTTTTTACGCCCAAAAACAAGTTCAGCGCACTGGCAGGAGTGTTTCTTGGCTTATTGGTCGGAGTGCTTATGAGCTGGGCTCTGGCACCTATGGTAGATATGATTATGGCTACATACAAGATTGAGGTAACTCCTTATGCGATAACGGCAATTAAATGGATGATGGGAATATGCGTATGCTATCTTACCATCAGTATCGTAATGCGGACAAAGGATGATGTGCGTTTTGTTGTCCCTTACGTTGAATTCGCCAAACAGACCAAAGGCGCCCGCCCGCTGGTATTGGACACCTCGGCAATCATTGATGGGCGGATAGCAGACCTGTGCCAGAGCAGATTATTTGACGCTCCGCTGCTTGTGCCGCGTTTCGTTCTCAATGAGCTGCAATTGATAGCTGATTCGGCGGACAAGCTCAAGCGTAACCGTGGAAGACGGGGACTTGATATACTCAACAAGATGCAGACGAACCCGGTTATTGACGTGCAGATTGATGACACCATAGTTCCGGAAATTGAGGAGATCAAAGGTGTTGACCAGAAGCTGTTGATATTTTCCAAGGGCTGCAACGGCCGGCTGGCCACAACGGATTATAACCTGAGCAAGGTTGCCCAGGTCCGTAGTGTCGACGTTATAAATATTAACGACCTGGCCAATTCGCTAAAGGTGGTCGCTTTACCCGGTGAAACCATGGAGGTTAAAATCATAAAACCAGGCGAAGAGGCTGAGCAGGGTATCGGCTATCTGGATGATGGGACAATGATTGTTGTTGAAGGCACACGCAATAAAATTGGACGGCAAGTGGTTATCAGTGTTACCAGCTCTCTTCAAACCTCAGCGGGCAAAATGATTTTTGGCAAATTCGAGTCCTTTATCCAGGATAAAGATTCAAACAGCCGGCGAACATACAATAAAAATCAAATTAGACAGGGCCGTTGAATAGTCAAAAAGACAGGAAATGGGTAAAGCGTTGATGTAAACTGTATTAAAGCTAAGCCGTGAACCGTAAAGGAGAAGTCGAATTACGGCTTGAAATCCGAATGTGCCTTAAGAACACACTTATTCGCCGTCCTAAGGACTCCTTACGGAGAACCTCGCGCTGGAGGTTTTACCTTTTTGCCATTTCCGACGAGTTGATCTGTGTACTGAGCTGTGATAGCTGATCTTTAAACTGCTTGAGCATAGTTATCATCTGGTCACGCATCACTTGATTATCACTTTGCAAGGCTGCAATCTGCTGCTGTATTGCAGTTTGTTTCTCCTCAAAACCCTTTATAACATTAGTAAAGGATTGTATGCCTGCCGCATTGACTGTTATCTGCTGAGAATGAGCCTGCACGACGTTCTGCAGTTTAACCTGACTATCCTTAACATCAACGATTTGCCTGCTGCAACCAGCGAAAACCAAGTTGGTTACGACGAAAAGCCATGCTAAAACTGTCCATATATTAAGCTTTTTTGCATTCAATTTAATTTTCATCTTTCAATGCCTTTCCGCTATCAACACATACAGGTTCGGTCGGTTTTACCGGCTTTGAAAATCATCGCTTTATCTGATAAGCGTATGTGCCCCTTACTCTACCATTACAACGAAATCAGCAAACCAAAAAGTTCCGACTCAAAATTCGTCCTTGCCAGTTTACTACTGAGAAAGAACTGAAATTAAATGAAGCCACCCTCGTGGCTGTACCCTCCGTGGAGTTACTATAGAATAACATATCCATTATCCAAAGTCAATAGTGTTAGGTAAGAATCGTGGATTAAGGTTATAATTCCTTCCTGTATGTCTGTTAGTGTGTCAAAGAGTGAGTTATTTTCGGACCAAATAAGATATATACGAATAATTGACCTTGAATTTTTATTAAAATTACAAGCCTGCTGGCTGCCATTAGCGGCCTCAGCTATTCAGCCGCTCCGTTTGTAGCGGTATTGCCGGCAGGCGAAAAGGTGCATGTCATCTTTGTAGATAAAAACAGAAACAGATAATGCTGAGTTTCCTTGACAAAACAAAGCAATAAATGATTATGTAATAATCGGAAAACCGACTTTCAAAAATACTTTTACCCCGTTAGAATGCCCCGTGGCCTGCCTTCGCCGAAGCGGCTCCTGCCCGCCGGACTCTCTGGGCAGGCGGGACGTGTAGGCAGGCGGCTACGCGCAGGCAGGCTTGCCACGGGGATGAAAATATTTAATTCCTTTATATTGAACACGGCCTTTAATGCCCCGTGTAAGTAACGTTAGAAGGACGAAGGGCTTCTAACGGGGTTTACTGAGAGAGAGTTGTGTATCAACTAATCAGCATCATAATATCATTAGCTGTGCTGGTGACGCTGCTACGACTAAAAGTCAAAATCGGGCTTGCTATGGTGATTTCGGCTTGTATGCTGGCGTTATTATTGCATATCTGGCCTGTGCAAGTTAGCCGGACATTAACAGCAGAATGGCATCGTAAGCCTCTAACGCAAACCACGGGTTATCTTTTCGTATCGCTGACCGCCCTGCTGCTATTGGTAAATGTCATTGGCGCGGCGATGGAGGAGATCGGTCTATCACAGCGCTTGGTACCTGCAATGCAGGGACTGTTTAAAAGCCGTAGATTTGCCCTGGCATTGATACCCTTAATGATGGGGATGCTGCCGACGCCGGGCGGCATTATGCTGTCGGCACCTATGGTTCGCGAAGCGGGTGACAAAATCGGTGTCGAACGCAGCCGACTGGCTGCTATTAACTTTCTTTTTCGTCATCAATGGGAACCCATTTGGCCACTTTTCCCTGCGGTGCCTCTTATCCAAAGCCTGCTCGGCATCTCGGCATTTACCTTGTTTTGCCATCACATCGTACTAAGCGCTGCGGGTATTATCGCCGGTGTCGTTACGCTACTGTTGTTCGGCATACCGCCAAAACATCCCGACCATCAGTACGGCCAGCGCCATGTTGGCCATCACTTACGCGATTTCTTTCATGCCTTTTGGCCTATTGCATTCACCGCCGGCCTGTATATCGCTTTCGACCTGCCGCCGGCTGTTGGGATATTCCTGGCCATCATTGGATTACTAACAGCACATAAAGTCCCTTTCAACCGTTGGCTTCATGTCTTCAGGGCCGCTCTGGAGCCGGACATGGTGCTGCTTATTTTTGGTGCGCTATTATTCAAAGTCAACTTGGAGGCGGGTGGTGCAATCGGCAGTGTCGTACAATTTCTGACTGCCGCCCACGTTCCACCGTTTTTGCTGTTATTTATGCTGCCGATGATTGTCAGCTTCAGCACCGGTGTAACTATGCCGACCGTAGCGATTACCTATCCGTTTCTCATTGCCTTTATCAGCAAAGGCGGCGAAGTCAAAATGGGGCTGGAAGTATTGGCCTTTTCCGGCGTGATTTTTGGCTTGTCTCTGACGCCCGTACACCTTTGCCTGGCACTTTCGGCGAGCTATTTTGAAACTTCACTGCTCAGAATCATCCTTAAGCTTCTACCGCCGGCAGTAGCCATCGCCGGTGCAGGTTTGCTGATGGCCGTTTTCTTTGGATAAAACCCCTAAAAGGAAAACCCCCCAGGATAAACCCTTCGACTGCGCTCAGGGCAGGCCTGGGGGCTAATATATTCTTTATTGATTTTTGGCCTTTTGGGCTTGAGCGCCGGCTACAATGACAACGTATTCGCCCCTCGGTTCCTTCTCAAGCTGCGCTAATAACTCGGATAATCGCCCGCGTTTCACCGATTCAAATAACTTTGTCAGCTCCTTAGCTAAAGCAACTCGACGGTCTCCCAGCACATCCAAGGCATCCTCCAAAAAGCTGCGCAAACGATGCGGACTTTCATAAAAAACAAGCGTATAAGGTGACTGGCTGTCGTTAGCTAAAAATCGCCGACGTTTGCTGCTCGTGCGGGGCGGAAAACCACGAAATGTGAAACTATGTATCGGCAGACCCGACAGAACTAAAGCCATTACAAATGCCGTAGCTCCGGGAACCATCGTCACCCCTATATCTGCTTCGATAGCGCAGCGCACCAGTGTAAATCCCGGATCAGAGATGCCCGGCGTGCCTGCATTCGTGACCAAAGCAACCGATTTGCCTTTTTCAAGCAGGCTGACAATCTTCTTTGCAGCTTGAGCTTTATTATGCTCGTGAAAGGAGACCTGCGGCTTCTTGATATCAAAATGCTTGAGTAAAATGCCGGTCTTACGTGTATCTTCACTGGCGACGTAATCCACATGGCGCAGTGTCTCCAGTGCACGCAGGGTAATGTCCGACAGGTTTCCAATAGGCGTGGCTACTAAATAAAGCATATTGTCGTCAAAAAGTGACATTGATATCAACGTAAATCGTCGTACGGTTGTGCAACTCGTCACGGTTACGTTTTACGTATGACGTTTAACGAAACGAGTGCCGCAACCGTATAACGTATAATGAAACCAGATGCGCAACCGATAAACGAATAACGCTCCAGCTGAGGCCGCCCATACAAGTGAGAGTTATCCTTTATATAGTCCCTTGCGTCTTTTGGCGATTATCTTTCGCCCACCTTTGGTTCGCATTCGAACACGAAAACCACACTTCCTTCTCTTCTTAATACTGCTCTTACGAGGATTTTCCATAGACACTTCCGTATGTATGTTTTGCGTGCGCTCTTAGATGTTCTTTTGCCTTCTGCAATTTCTGCGAAAAGTCACTGTCTCTAAACTGTGATGTCCATTTCCTTATGGTAACCCAACCACCAAAACGGATGAGGCGGTTACGCCAGGTCCGATACCATCGCCTCCATCCTAATTTAAAATTGTGCAAGAATAAAATAAGACCAGGGAAAGAGAATATACTTGCAGTAATCAAGAACAGATATTTGAACTGATAAAACCTGCCCATGATCTGCCTGATAGAGCGCTGCATTTGTTCTGCGCTCACCGGCTCATCTGGCTCAAACAAGGGAAAGTTGCCATCATAATATTCCCAGCCTACATCCTCGGTTGGGTAAATCCTGTTTTGTCTTTCAAGCCTGTGTCTCAATTCCGTTCCAGGCAAAGGAACAGGCAGCAAAACTTGTATGGTGTCAATCCCGGCTCTCTTGATGAAACTCTTAAAGCGTTTCACCCGTTCTTTGACCGGCATATTAAAATTTACGCCTTCTGTTTTTGGATAGCCAAAGATGAACATCCCATGTACGAGGAATCCAAATTTGTGATATACCTTTGTAAGCGACAGCATATCTTCGGCTTTTACACGTTTGTTCATAGCCGCTAATTCTTCTTCGATCGGCGATTCAAAACCGATGGCTACCGTCTTAATGCCCGTTTGCTGCATAGCAGCCAATAGCTCTGGCTCTTTGGCTTTATCCAATCTTATTTGAACTGTCGTAAACAGCCGCCTGCCTATGCGCTTTTGATAATCCCTGAGCATATTACAGAATCTTATTGTCTCGTTTCGTTGCTGCCCAAAGAGGTCATCTACAATAAAGAAATGCCTGGCTTTGCGCGTCTCAACAAGAAAGCTGATATGCTCAAGCAAACGCTCCGGCGAGGCGTATCTTGGTTTGCCCCTGACGGTACAGAACTCGCAGGCCATTGCGCAGCCGCGTGTCCTTTCGACGGGATAAAGTTTAATTTTTGCGTAGCGGACCAAGGAAAAATCAGGTAAAGGCAATTTGTCAAAATCAGTCAGTGCCTCTCTTGTGGAGGTGCAAACGACCTGACCGTCCCTCAGATAAGCTATGCCTTTAACCTCGCTTACATCTCGCTTGCTTTCTATTGACTGCAGGAGCTCCTTAATTGTATCTTCTGCCTCGCCAATAACCACATAGTCGATACCACTGGCGAGCGCCACGTCTATATTATCTTCAACAAAATGCTGTCCCCCGGCAATAGTAACAATCCCCTTATCTTTATAAAAGCGGGCTAATTCGTAGAGTCTGGGTATAGTGCTCGTCAATCCTCCATAGAACCCAACGACATCTGCTG
>CAZQKO010000145.1:0-6067 GCA_964593945.1 uncultured Pirellulales bacterium
TAACGTTAAACGAAACCAGTTGCGCAACCGATAAACGTATAACGAAAAATTTTAGAGTTGAAATTGAAAGGAGCAAAATCGTGAAGATGCTAAGCAGAATCACAGCATTTCTGCTGCCTGCTTTTGTCTTTAGCACAACTGCACTGGCGGCAGGAGAGGAAGTCTCAACTGAAATGGCGGGCACACCGATAAGCTGGTGGCTGGCTCCCGTTGCGGCACTGCTCGCTCTTGTGTTTGCGTATTATTTCTACAAGAAATTGATGACTGCACCTGCGGGCACAGAAAAAATGATTGAAATCGCGCGCTATGTCCGCGAGGGTGCCTACGCATACCTTTTCCGTCAGTACAGTGTTGTATCTGTGGTTTTTCTTATTCTACTCGCGATTTTCGCTTTTTGCGCATACAAGGGCGTTCAGAATCCCTTCGTGCCGGTAGCGTTTCTGACAGGCGGATTCTTTAGCGGCTTATGTGGTTTTCTTGGTATGAAGACTGCTACGAATGCTTCCTCCAGAACCGCACAAGGCGCCAGCGAATCCCTCAACCGCGGCCTGCAGGTGGCCTTTCGTTCGGGGGCCGTCATGGGTTTAGTGGTCGTTGGCTTCGGTTTGTTAGACATCTCGATGTGGTATCTGGTTCTCGACAAGCTCGTCTACACAGCCGAGCACATGAAGAACGGCTTGAACTTCCTGGGCCTTACCTTAGTGCACCCTGGTATGAACACCGAATATAAACTCGTGGAAATAACTACTACGATGATTACCTTCGGTATGGGTGCTTCAACGCAGGCGCTTTTTGCCCGTGTAGGCGGCGGAATATTCACTAAGGCCGCTGATGTCGGTGCGGACCTTGTCGGCAAGGTCGAAGCCGGCATACCGGAAGACGACCCCAGAAACCCGGCTACGATTGCCGATAACGTCGGCGATAATGTTGGTGACGTTGCCGGCATGGGTGCCGACCTTTATGAAAGCTACTGCGGCTCAATTCTGGCAACGGCTGCTTTGGGTGCAGCTTTGCTTCCCTCGGCTGTAGCGGAAAGCGGAATGGATCCATTAAAGGCGGTTTTGGCTCCCATGATGGTTGCGGGTCTGGGTATCATCCTGTCAATTTTGGGTGTCTTTATGGTGCGCTGCAAAGAGGACGCCAGCCAGAAGAACCTGCTTAGAGCATTACTATTCGGTACGCTGGGTAGTTCCGTACTGATTTTAGTTGCCTTGGCTTTCATGGCAAGGACCGATTGGATTAGCTGGGGCATTTTCGGATCGGTTGCTTCGGGGTTGGCAGCAGGCGTATTGATAGGCCAATTTACCGAATACTACACCTCTGATAATTATAGACCTACACGCGCAATAGCTGAGCAGACAAAGACAGGACCGGCAACTACAATCATAGAGGGTTTTGCAAACGGTATGTATTCGTCCGGTCTGCCGGTAATCACAATCGTCATCGGCATTTTGTGTGCGTATGCCTTTGCCGGTGGTTTTAAAGATGTATCAATGGGGCTTTATGGCATTGGATTTGCCGCGGTTGGAATGCTCTCAACTCTGGGTATAACCCTGGCGACTGATGCATACGGACCAATCGCTGATAATGCAGGCGGCAACGCTGAGATGAGTGGACTGGGGCCAGAGGTCAGAAAAAGAACCGATGCGCTTGATTCGCTCGGCAATACTACTGCAGCGACGGGCAAAGGCTTTGCGATAGGATCGGCGGCGTTGACAGCTATGGCGCTATTGGCGGCGTACATCGAGGAAATCAGAATCTGGATTAGCAGACTGGCAAATGAAAGTGCTGATGGATTGTTTCACGTCGGCAGTGTGGTATTTTCAGGCAAAGAAGGTATTGCTGATGCTATAAATGTCAAAACCGCCACAATGATGGATTTTGTGAATGCCTTCAGCCTGTCTATTATGAATCCTAAGCTGCTCTGTGGCCTGTTTATCGGGGCGATGATGGCTTTTGTGTTCTGTGCTATGACCATGAAAGCTGTCGGAAGGGCTGCAGGGGCTATGGTTGAGGAGGTCCGGCGTCAATTTAAGAAATTCCCCGGTATCATGGAAGGCAAGGACAAACCCGATTATGCCCGTTGTGTTTCCATTTCGACCCGTGGCGCTCAGAAAGAGAT
Source organism: uncultured Pirellulales bacterium (assembly GCA_964593945.1). Classification (GTDB taxonomy): domain Bacteria; phylum Planctomycetota; class Phycisphaerae; order Sedimentisphaerales; family Anaerobacaceae; genus CAZRMQ01. Next base: position 2,123 of record CAZQKO010000145.1, read on the forward strand.
GATTTTGCCGTCACTGCTGGCCATTATTATGCCGGTTGCGACGGGGTTGGTTTTGGGTGTCGCAGGTGTGATGGGACTTTTGGCAGGTGGGCTAAGTTGTGGTTTTGTTTTAGCAATTACCCTGAATAATGCCGGTGGGTCCTGGGACAACGCTAAAAAATATATTGAGAAAGGAAATCTTGGCGGCAAAGGCTCACCCGCACATAAGGCAGGTGTTGTTGGTGATACGGTCGGTGACCCCTTCAAAGACACATCCGGGCCGAGCCTTAACATCCTTATCAAGCTAATGAGTATGGTTAGCGTGGTCTTTTCCGGCGTTGTGGTTAAGTTTGCTCCTGTGATCAGCGAATGGCTTCACCTCGGCGGTCAATAAAACTTTTAGGAGCATTCAGTTTGCTGTGCAGAGAGATGGTTATTGTTATTAACGCTTAAAAGGCCTGTTTGTTATAAGGTATGCGTCCGTTGACATAACTAACCAACAAAGGTAATCTATTAGGGTGGTCAGACGGGCCACCCTTTTTTAATAACATCAAGGACATAAGATTTGGCAAAAAAGAAAATTACCAAGAAAAAAACCAGTAAAAAAGCTTCTGTAACCAAGCCAAGAGCACGTAAAAAAGCAGTCCCGGATACTGCAAGGGGATTTGCAATTGAAGCGGCAAAGGTGGCGGCTGAGCGACATTGCACGGGTATTGTGGTTTTAGACCTTAGAGGAATATCACCTGCTACCGATTATTTTGTAATCGCTACCGGCACCAGTGGCAGGCAAATGCGTACCGTCGCCGATGAAATCTGCGTGGAGGCAAAAAAACAAAATGCGCAGCGGTTCGGCCGGGCCGGCTATGAACAAGGACGCTGGATTGTGCTCGACTTTATCGATGTCGTAGTTCACATCTTTGATAGTGAATACCGGGACTATTACGATCTGGAGCTTCTCTGGGGCGATGCAAAGAGAGTTAGTTATTAGTAAAAACCCCGCAGTAAACTACGGGGCTAAACATTTTTTTATTTAGCCCCCCAATTTATTGGGGGGTTCTTATGTTTTACGTGGGATTATTTAAATTTTAATGGATAGTGTAATCGAAATTCTTGAAGAAAAAATCAGCACGGCGATGGCTGCTGTCACTGGCCAGCTCGTCACGGCGGAGCGTGCCGTAGCCGGAAAGGATTGTACTGCAATTGTAAGCCCTGCAACCGACCCAAAGTTCGGCGATTACCAGGCCAACGGCGTAATGGCTCTTGCAAAAAAACTCAGGACCAACCCTCGCAAGTTAGCCGATGAAGTCGTAAACAAGCTCGATTTGAGTGACATCTGTGAACCGCCGGAAGTTGCAGGCCCAGGCTTTATCAACTTGCGTTTGAAAGCCGATTTTGTAGCCGACCGACTACTTCAAATCAGCAACGACAACATAAATCTCGGCGTAGAAAAAATCACCGAACCGAAAACCATCGTTGTTGATTTTTCTGCGCCGAATATCGCCAAGCAAATGCACGTCGGCCATCTGCGAAGCACAATTATTGGTGACTGTATCTGTCGAATACTCCGATTTTTAGGCCACAATATCATCCGCCAAAACCATATTGGCGACTGGGGAAAACAATTTGGAAAAGTGATCATCGCGCTTTGGCATATATGCATGGCAAAAGAGGTTCATCAAAGACCATATTACAAAGAATATGTTGATGAGCTTAGAGCCAATAAAGATAATCCCCAAAAACAACATGAGATTTGTCTAGATATTCGAGACAGGCATAACAACGATTACAAAAATGACCAAGTAAGCAAGTTTGGGGATGGCAAAAAGTATTTTGGACCTTTTCTCGATAAATTAGAATATATTATTGATGAAATTTGGCCTGATGTTTTGACGGCATACCAATTTGTAAATCTTTTGGATGACATTTTATCTACCTCGCAAAATAAAGAAATATTGATCATATCCAGAGAAAAAGAGGATGACAAATGGGTGTCAAAAGAAATTCCGTATTATACCCTAACACGAAAAATTACTGTGATGCTGCAAAAAGGGGGAGAAGACAATAGACAAGAGAGAAAAGCATGGAGAATTGTTAGAAGAAAGACATTAGAAAAATGTGAAGAACTTTATAACCTTTTAAATATCAAACTTACAAGAAAAGATGTGAGAGGAGAAGCTTCATATCGTAGATTTTTACCCAAGGTTGTAAATGAGTTGCTTAACAACAAGATTGCAGAATATTCTTATGGAGCTGTTTGCGTATTTCCGAAAGGATTTAAGAACAAGGAAGGCAAGCCGCTGCCGTTTATTATTCAAAAGTCCGATGGTGCGTATCTTTATGCGACAACGGACTTAGCGGCTTTACAATTCAGAGTGACAAAATTAAACGCAATGCAAATAATCTATGTTGCTGGTGCAAGTCAAAAAGACCATTTCGAGATGCTTTTTAAGGTTGCAGAAATGGCTAGGTGGGCAAATAGGGATATGTTACAACCCGTTCCATTTGGTTTGGTTCTTGGTGAAAACGGCACACCGTTAAAAACTCGTTCAGGTGAAAATGTAAAATTGAAAGAGCTGCTTGATGAGGCGGTCGATCGAGCTAAGAAAATTGTTGAGGAAAAAAGGCCAGATTTATGCAGTGACGATAAAGAAAAAATTGCTGAGAAAGAAAGAATCGCAAAAGCCGTTGGAATTGGTGCAGTAAAATATGCCGACTTTTCGAATAACCGTACGAGTGATTATATATTCAGTTTCGATAAGATGTTGGCAATGGACGGCAACACCGCTCCGTATATGCAATATGCTTACGCCCGAATATCATCAATTATGAAGAAAGGCAAAGACAGAGGAATAGATACCAATAAAGAGACTTCAGATATAACAACTTTGGACCTGATGGAGCAAGCCGAATTAGACCTTGCAAAATATCTGATTCGTTACGGCGAGGTAATCCAATCTGCGGTAGCCGATTACAGGCCGAACTATCTAACGACTTACCTCTATGAGTTGGCCCAGAAATTCAGCGTCTTTTACACAAATTGTCCCGTCCTCGATGCCGGCCCGGCTAAAAGACCAACGAGGCTTCTGCTTTGCGACCTTACAGCACGAACTATCAAGCACGGCTTAAGCAACCTGCTCGGCATAGAAGTCGTGGAACAAATGTAATGGATTCGACAGGCTCACCAAGAATTGAGGAGTTGCTTATGAAAATCATCCAACAGGAATTCAGCGTTAGCACAAAAACGCGCTGTCAAATGATCGACATCACCAGCCAGGTTCGATCGATTGTCGGTGAATCCGGCATCAAGGATGGCGATGCAATTATTTACTGTCCCCACACCACGGCAGGCGTCACCATCAATGAAAATGCCGACCGCTCTGTGCCCCACGATATACTACTTGCGCTGGAAAAAGTGGTTCCGGAGCATCAAGCGGGCTTTAAGCATATCGAGGGTAACTCCGACGCTCACGTCAAAAGCTCAATCGTCGGTTGCAGCGAACAGGTCCTTATATCAAACGGCTCACTATGCCTTGGTACCTGGCAGGGCATTTTCTTCTGTGAGTTCGACGGCCCACGCAATAGGAAAGTCTTTGTCCAGGTACGAGGACAATGACATCCAATAGGGAAATTATTGACTCCTGTATTTATAAAGGCAATAAGCATCGCCACAGCACTGAGTGGCAGCCACAAGCGTAGTCCCTTAGGGACACCATACGGCGCTTGGGGATGGCTGAATTCTATAATGACAAATGACCATCGCCAAGGCCTTTGGCCTTGACGCTGCCACCCTAAAATAAAAGAGACTAAAAGCAAAAATTTGTTCCTTTAATTATAAGGGAATCAATAGCCGGGTTTGGGGCAGGATTATGGGGAACCAGTCTCGTAAAAAAATTGCGCCCAACGTTCTGCTGCTAAGTGCCGTCAGTTTTCTCAATGATTTGAGCAGCGAGATGATAATGCCGATTC
>CAZQKO010000146.1:0-6051 GCA_964593945.1 uncultured Pirellulales bacterium
CATGAGTATCCGAATAGCACTTGCACAGGCTTTGGTTCAGAGTGGCATGAAAGACGAAGCCATCGAAGTGCTCACGTCACAGGAGACTCCTTATCGTTACAGCCGTAAGGATGCACTGCTAATGTTAGGAGCATATTGCGTTCGAAATGGAAGATTTCCAGAAGCTGAGACTATATATCAGGAGTTGAACCGGCTTGAGCCTGGTAATGTTGATGTGCTAATTAACCTTGCAGTAGCAGGATTATATAGAGAGGATTTTGATGCGATGAAGCGTGGCCTCGATAAGGTTCTGAAAATACAGCCTGAGTCTGTGCAGGGCATGATCAACATGGGCAACTATTATGCGAAGATAAATCAGCCGAGCGAGGCTCAAAAGTGGTTTGCAAAAGCAGTACAAGCCGATCCCCAGAACTATCTGGCACAAGTTGGGCTGGGTGTTCAAACCATCAGGGCGGGGATCACGCTTCGCGGGGACCCGGTGGAACAGCTTAAAAAAGGGATCGAACATATAAAAAAAGCGGTTTTGCTCAAACCCGATTTTGCTGAAGGCTACCAGGTTCTGGTCAAGATTTACGATAAGCTGGGCAAAGAAGACGAAGCAAAAAAGTATGCAGATTTGAGAGACCTTTTCCAATAATAGTGTGAATAGAGGGTCGAACGGAAATCAGGATACGGTGAAAAAACCCGTATGGTTACCTGATATTCTGATAACCTGATACCCACTTCCTGATGACCTGTTATCCTGATAACCTAAAAAGCAGGTTTTGATACACAGCAGAATTCAGCTTTAAGCTTGTTTTTAGAATAGATAATATGTCATTTCGACTGAAGTCCCGATTCATCGGGACGAAGCGGAGAAATCTACTAATAGCAGATTTCTCGACTCACCTTTGGCTCGCTCGAAATGACCATATACAGTGTCTTTTGCAAAGCAAATTGAATATTGAAAAAACAGTAACAGAATCCGAATGCAATGATCAATAGAGAAAGTCAATTATAAGATGGATACAATAATCACTCTTCCCAAACCGGATTTTGATGGCCCGATATCGTTAGAAAAGGCCATAACTGCCCGGCGGTCCTGGCGGGACTTTCGGTCTCAGCCTCTTACTCTTGAGCAAATCGGGCAGTTAGCCTGGTCGGCTCAGGGTCAGGACACAAAAAGCAAATATCGCACAGCACCTTCAGCCGGTGCAACCTATCCCCTGGAGCTTTTTGTCGTGAACGAGCAGGGGCTTTTTCACTATTTACCTGGCAAACATGCCCTTGAAAAGCTCACGGGCCAGGACCTGCGTTCCGCACTTGCAACGGCTGGGTGGGGTCAGGAATTTATTGAAGCGGCGCCGCTGACGATGGTCCTTGCTGCTGAGTTTGACAGAACTACGAGACGCTACGGCAAGCGGGGCATTCGTTATGTTTATATGGAGGCCGGCCACGCGGCCCAGAACGTCCATCTTCAGGCTGAGGCTTTAGGGCTTGGCTCTGTAGCTGTCGGTGCTTTTGACGATGCATCCGTCAGCAAAGTTCTGTCACTGTCGGTAAACTTCGAGCCTGTCTATATGGTCGTAGTTGGTTATCGTCGGTAAAAACCCCACGTGAAACGTGGGCAAGCAAAACCCCCCAATCCTTCGACTTTGCTCCGTGCTTGTGCAGCAGTACAACGGCATCCTTATGTCCCCTGTGGGCCACATAGTGAAGCGAACTATCACCATGCTTATTGTTCGCGTTACATAGGCACTTCAATTATCGGCCCAGGTGTCCCTCCAATAAATGGCAGGAAGAGCAGACAGACGGCTACAAAAAGCGCCATTAATATTGCGATGATAAATGGCACTGCGCCTAAAGAAAAAAGTATTCCAAAAAAGGAAACTCTCTCATTGGTGCAAAAGCCTATTACTTTAACCGTAGCTGCTGCAATGACAGCCATTGCAAACAACACGTGGAATATGCGGTTATGCAGCATAAAAGAACCAAGGTTACTGAAACCACCCATACCCATACCACAAGCTGTAACTATTGACAACAAAACGAAGATCCATAGATAAACTAACACAACGTGAACAAAAAATCCGACTGCAATGTATTTGAGTTTTTTCGGCAGAGTCATCTTTCCTGTTGATGAGCCATTCTCGCAAAACGCTACCCCGACTACGTAGGACCAAAACAACAACCATCCCAACAGAATCAGGCCAATAAGCATTTTTTGACCTAAGAGCCAAAGAAGAAATCCTATCAGAACGCAAAGTGGAACACCGCCGAGAAAGCAGAGAACTTTGACCTTCAGATCCGGCTCTGGAACAAAGAAGCGGACCAGGAAACGAATAATAAAATAGGCGACTACTAAGGATATTGTAATATTCAACAAAGCCTCAATATTTATCAGCTCACTAATGACTTTCTTCTCCTTTCCTGCACACAAGATACACAGAAGTCTCTTGGGACTCGTTTTTGAACATTAACAGGGCCAATCAGGATAATCCAATAAGAACCCAAGCTCACTCAGCCCACCGGCTGAATGTGCCTTCAATCAATTTTACCATTTTCATATAGAATTCAAGGAAAAATATGAACCTCCGGTCTCGGTCTAAGGTTTATGCCAGGGTTATATGAAACGAAAAATTCTCATTATAGGTGGACCAGAGATTGGGGGCGGATCAATACCGGATACCCTCTAATTGTAAATGGTACAGTTTTTGGGGATCAGGCCACATAGTTACTTGCCAGGGTAAAGTATAATGCTATAATAGTCGGAAAGAATATCAATGAATGAAAATCAGGAATAATTAGGAGACCATATTATGTCTAATCGACAGCTACTTCCGGTGAAAATGGCTATACCTTTTTTGAGCTTGTTATTAATACTTTATAATGGCTGTTCTCCTGAGGTCTCTCAGGGACCTCGTGACAAGCAGGCCCGCCTTAGCAAAAGCGACGGCGGGCAGGCGGCAGCCGTTTCAGAAGCCCAACAACAGAAACAGGAGCAGCAGCCTGCTGCGGAAGCTGCTGAGGCTAAACCGAAACCCTCAGAGCCTGTCAAAGCAGCCCTTCCGAAGCCTGAACAGGCGGCAGCCGTTTCAGAAGCCCAACAGCAGAAGCAGGAGCAACCTGTTACTAAAGCGGTTGAGCAGCCGGTTGTCGTTGCCAGGATCGGGGATTACGTCATCAATAAAAATGAGCTTGAGCAAAAGCTGAAGACCGAGATTAATCCCTATGGTTATGACCAAAACAGCGACGAAGTCAAAGTCATGGACGTGAATGAAGTGCTTTTAAAAATGTTAGCGGAAAAAGCAATGATTATGGAAGCCCGTAAAAAAGGTTTCCTGCAAGATGAGGAAATCAGCATCGTTATTGATCGATTTAAAAATAGAAAACTGGCAAGTACAACTTGGATACGTTATTTGCAAGGTAGGCGGAATGAGCTGGAAATTACAGATGAGGAAATTGACAAGCAGATGAAAGCCAATCCCAAGCTGGATCGAAAACGAGCGCAGGCAGTGCTGCAAAGGCAAAAGGCCAACCGAATTTTTGAACAATATTACGGCCAGTTATGTCAAAAGTATCATCTGAAGAAGGAAAGTGAAAATTTTCCCGAAGCGGTCAAGCTATACGGCAGATTATTAAACACTCCCAAAGAACAGCGTAAGCAGTGGTGGATTCTTTCCGGTCAAATAAGGCAAGAGCTGACGCCTGAAGAGAAAGACATTGTTCTGGCAACGTATGATGGTGGAAAGGTAACCGTAAAAGATTGGCTCTATGCTTTGACGGAAATTGCCCCACCGAGTCGCCCAAAGGATTTGAATACCGAAAAGGGAGTGGAAAATCTTTTGAATAGGTACTTAAGGTTGCCGATTTTGGTTACTGAGGCACAGTTACTCGGCCTCGATAAGGATAAAGGTTTCACAGAAGAGCTAAGAAAGCGGGAAGATATGAGCCTGCTCGGCAAAGCAACGAACGAAAAAGTCAAGGATGTTAATGAGCCGACAGGAGCACAGATAGTTGCGTACTTTGAGAAAAACAAGGAAAAATTCAGCACGCCCAGAACGTTGAAGATCGACCAGATATGGTGTGCTGATCTTGAAGCGGCCAATAAGGTGAAAGCGGAGCTGGACACCAGGGATTTCGAGTCGGTCAAAAATGAATTCTCGTTGCAGAAAAAAGGCAAACCATTTGAGACAAATGCCGGCAGAGAAGGGGTCTTTTTTACTGACTTATGGAAAGGTGAGCCCAATCAAATAGTAGGGCCGGTGAAGGGCTTTTTCGGTGAACAGATCAAGTGGCGCATCGTCAAGATATTAGAGAAAAAACCTGCCCAGGTGAAAGAATACGCCAGTGACATGAACAATAATATCAAGTGGAGGATATTAGGCGAAAAAAAGAATGATATCCTGACTAACTACAGAAAAGAGCTCCTGCAAAAATATCCGTATGAGATTTACGCCGATAGAATCAAGGATATCGACCCGTTGAAAGTACAATAAAAGCCAATGCATAGCTGAATAATCTTTGGTTAATCGGAGAGTTCTTAACGGAAACGGTTTATGAGTAAAATTTATACATGATTACTTTTTTTCGTTGCCAAGGCAGGTGTCTTACAATTTCTTTATGATCTTAGTTGTGGATATTGCCCCAAGAGGCGGTTTTGTTGGCCGTTTGCTTTTTTATCTACAATTTTCGAAGCTCCTGGTGATGTCTGAGTTTCAGTGCTGAAAGTGTGTTTTCAGGCAGAGAAAGATGGTTTGTTCGCCTTATTCCAAAACCAGGTAATCACGTGAAAGTCAAAGTTGACTTTTACCGAAAATAGTATATAATGTATAATATTACTGATGGTGGAAGAAAGAACCCAAAAATTGCCGCCGCCTGTTTTGTTATCGGTCATTATTTGTGATTTAGTTATTATTGACCGCATAACTGACAGAGCGAGCATCATAGGTGCTTTCGAAGCGATTGGTGCGCCCAAGTATCCGGCCAGGCACTCGCGACTTGCTCTGTTCTGTCAACTGACGAACGGTCACGGTAAGGAGAAGGTAAATGTGAAGTTGGTGGATGTTCAGGAGGAAGACAAAATGTTATTTGAAGGGGCAGTTGAGCAAGAGTTCAAGGATGTCAGACAGGTGGCGAATTTGACATTTGAGATTGGCGGGATTGTATTTCCGCATCCTGGTGAGTATAGATTCCAAGTCTATGCAGGAACAGAATTTCTTGGGGAGCGTAGAATCATTTGCAGGCAGATAAAACGGCCTAAGGGAGACAAAAACAATGAGTAAAGAAATGCCTCAAGCGATTGCTCAAGGAAATGGAACCGAGCGCTGCATGATTCTTTTTGGGCCAGAGTTTCTTGTGAAACCGGTTTCCGAAACTGTGCTTACACCAGAGCCAAAGTTTGAAGATATAAAACACCTTTTGAGTGATAAGCCTCTGAAGTCTTATCGTCGGCCTACCATCGACGAAGTTGAGGCGCTGGAAGATGAAATTGATTTGAAGGATGCTTTGGATTCACTCAAGCAACCCGGCAGCATCGACCTTAATGATTTCAAAAAAAAGCTTGATCTATAAACTAATACATGGATGTATTCCATCGAATTAAAACCTCAGGTGCAGAAGTTCATAGAGGCGCAGTCGAGAAAGGTTCAAAAACAACTTATCAAGCGTATAGAGCTTTTATCCACGAATCCGCACCCACCTCAAAGTAAACTACTTCACAAGGGCGAGGCTTTATATAGTTACCGATCTGGAGTGTATCGGATTATCTATCAAATACAACGGGAAAAACTTCTCATTGTGGTCGCTAAGATAGGTCATCGCAAGAACGTGTATAACCGACTTGCGGATTGAGCATTTTTTCTTAATGGGAGTGACCGATTTTTAGAATTTGTATTTTTTGCTAGTTCATTTTTAACGGAACTTATCATTCAAAATCATTCTTTGTTTTTTTAATTGCAGCTGCACAGACCTTGAATTCCGGTATCTTGGCAATCGGGTCCAGCGCATCGTTGGTCAGCATATTGGCCGGGCCTTCGGCAAAATGAAACGGCATAAACAGCCAGCCCTTTG
>CAZQKO010000147.1:0-5974 GCA_964593945.1 uncultured Pirellulales bacterium
AGCTCCTCAGCTTTCGGCAGGTCTTTGAGGGAATTGAGGCCGAAGATTTCCAGGAACTTTTTGGTTGTTCCATACAGCATGGGTCTGCCTATAACCTCGGCACGGCCTACAATCTTAACTAAACCTTTAGACATAAGGTTGCGAATAATTTCGCCGACTGCAACACCCCTTATAGCCTCAATATCGGCTCGTATTACGGGTTGTTTATATGCGATTATCGCAAGTGTCTCCAGGGCCGCTGAGCTTAGCTTTCCCTCGCTGCGGACGCGTAATAATTTCTGTAGCCAAGGATTATAATCACTCAAGGTCAGCATTTGATACCCGCCGGCGATTTGCTCGATCCGAAAGGCATTATTGTTGGCTTCGTATTTTTCATTTAGATTCTGAATATACTGACGGATTTGCTTTATACCCATCTCCGCAATGCCAGCCAGCCGGGCATCCGAAAGAGGCTCATCGCTGGCAAAGAGAACCGCCTCTATTACAGACTCAGCCGTCAACTCACCGGACGATGGACGATGGACGATGGATGATGTATGATGGTTATTCCTTGTTGGATATTCTGTCTTCTGTCTTCTGTCTTCTGTCTTCTGCTCTTCTGTCATATATTTTTCCATGTAAAGGGGTCAGCATCTTTCTTACTTATTTTTATTGTGACTTGTCCGCCAGACGTACGGCGGACTTGCTCAAGCTGCTCCTGTAACTGTTTTGCAAACTTATTCAATATAAATCGCTCTGAGACACTATGACTTAAACAAATGCACGTTAAACCTGCCTCCTGTGCGGCCAATGCCTGATGATGTTTCAGCTCGCCGGTCACATACAAATCCACATTTGCAGCGATTACCGAATTTATAATACTGCCGCAGGAGCCTACACAAACCGCTGCTGTCTTGACCAATCGCTTTTGTACCCCCGCGGAGCGGGAACCCTTTCCGATTAAGCCGACAACTTTCGCACCGGTACTGTTCTTTATTCTACCGACAATCTGCTTTATAAACAATGGCTGTGATAATTTGCCGATCCTGCCCAAGCCAAACTTTTCAGAATTGTTATAGAGCTTGAAAACATCAAAGGCCGGTGTCTCATAGGGATGCGCCTTCTTCATTGCAGCAATTACCGCTTCGAGCTTGTCCGCCGGCACAATGGTTTCAAACCTTACCTCTGCAGCTTTTTCTAACTGTCCTCTTTTTCCGACAGCCGGCTCTGCCCCTTCCAAAGGCAGGAAAGTTCCCGTGCCCCTTGCCTGGAAGCTACAATTGCTGTAGTTGCCTATCCAGCCTGCACCGGCGGCGAATATCGCATTTGAAACCTTGGCAACCGAATCAACAGGGACAAAAACAACGAGCTTGTAATTATCTTTAGCTGGATAATTAACATAGTCACCGATAGGTTTTCCATCCTGGATGCCGATGATTTCCGCCAGGCCGTCGTTTACTCCGCCTATAGCCGAATCCAAAGCGGTATGCATCGAATAGACCGCAATCCCGCGGCGAATCAGTTCGTAAACGATGTTGCTTGAACTATCCGTGGTGATTTTTTTTAGGCCGTCCCAGATAACAGGATGATAAGCAATAATCAACTCAGCCTTCTGCTTTATGGCTTCGGATAATACATCCTTGGTAATATCAATCGTCAACAGGATATTTTTCACATCGCTCTGGGAGTCGCCGATTAACAATCCCACATTGTCCCAGTCCTGCGCTAGTTTCGGGGGGGCTAACTTTTCAATCGCTGCTGCAATATCTTTTATCTTCATTTGGTCTTCCTGCACCGGTCCTCGAAACCAGCGGTGAAATAGCTGTGCAGCTTTTCAACCATAGGCCCGACCTTGCCATCACCTACGGTGTGCTTTTCTATCTTGGTTATCGGCAGAACCTGCATAATTACATTGGTCAAAAAAACCTCATCCGCACCAAGCAAGTCGTTAATATACAAATCCTTTTCTACAAGCTCGATGGAATTTTTCAAAGCGATCTGGCAAACGGTTTGTCTGGCCACGCCCGGCAGGACCGGCGTACTAATCAGCGGAGTATAAAGCATCGAATCCTTGACTAAAAATACATTGCTTATACAGCCCTCAGCCAGGCGATTATCCACCGTAAACCACAATGCCTCGGCTGCTTTTTTCTGATGCGCATCTCGAAGTCCAATCATGCGGGAGAAATAGTTGATGGTTTTGTATCCACAAATCAGCTCAGCAGTGTTTTGTCTGAACGGACACAGTATAACTGTAACGCCATTTTTGTAATAGTCGGCCGGATAAGGCTGCAATTTCGTGGCGGTAATAAGCAGTGTCGGCTGTCGCTGCTCGTCTGGTTCAGCCATTGGGCCATTGGTAAGGGTCAGCCGCAAACGCGCATCGGACAGTTTGTTCGCTTGCAGGAGTTTGTATATAGCGTCGGTTATATACTGTTTGGCGTATGGATTATTTATTGATAAAGATCGAGCACTAGCAAACAATCGGTCTAAATGGTCCGTCAGGGCAAAAACAATGCCGTTATAACTTCGCATTGTCTCAAAAAGCCCTGCTCCATACAAAAAGCCGCTATCGGTAACCGATATGCAGGCCTTGTCGATATCAACCAATTTGTCGTTAAGAAAAACTTTTTCCACCATAATTCGTATTGCGTCGTGCTATGGTGTACACTTCATGCAATACGCATCACGCACGACGCACGACGCTATTTATTCCAGCGATCAGTGCTCTTGCCTTTGTAATTGTTTCCTGCCATTCAGCTTCAGGGTCGGAATCCGCTACGATACCGCCGCCGGTCTGGGCGTATGTCCTCTGGTCTTTGATAATAATTGTTCTTATAGCAATATTCAAGCAGACACTGCCATCAAGGCCGATAAAGCCGATGCTGCCGGTATAAACGCCTCTGGCGGTAGGCTCGGTCTCATCGATAATCTCCATCGAGCGGATTTTAGGAGCGCCGGTGATTGAGCCGCCTGGAAACATCGCTTTTATAACGTCACAGAATATAATGTTACTGCGAAGCCTGCCGCCGACGGTCGCCACAGCGTGATAAACAGTCGGATAGCTCTCGATAGTTCGAGGCTGAATTACTTTTCTGGTACCCGGCTCACAGATTTTAGCCACGTCGTTACGCTCCAAGTCGATTATCATATTCAGCTCCGCCTGTTCTTTTTTACTACTGAGCAATTCATCGAAGTTAGCGGTGTTGATTTGATTGCATAGACCGCCATCACTTACTCTCGGTCGAGTGCCTTTGATGGGTTTTGTTTTCATATAGCCATCAGCGATTGTTATAAACATCTCAGGTGAGGCACTAACGATATGAAAACCACCGCCTTCGATATAGGCCGCGTATGGACTGGGATTATAACGATTCTGCCAGTGGAAAAGGTCTATCGGACGAGCGTTGAAATCGCATTCAAACCGCTGTGAAAAATTGACCTGGTAGATGTCACCATCATAAATATAGCGTTTTATTTTCTCGATTGCCCGCAGGTAATAATCTTTGTTCATGTTGCAGCGGATTCGTGTAAAATCTATTGTTTCAAGGTCGGCTGAAGCAGGCTGTTCCACACTAATTGATTGCGAGTCAGAAAGCAGCTCTTCCAGGCAAGCTAATTTTTCTTCCGGCTCTTCGCCGTCACCGGAAAGCTGCAAAGCAATTAGCCAACAGGCTTTCTCAACATGGTCGTAGGCAATGAATCTATCATAGAAGCACAAGCGAATAAGCGGCATTTCAAGGTCATCTGTTGTCGTTTCCGGCAGACTTTCAATATATCTGCCAAGCTCGTAGCTGAAGTATCCGATCCATCCGCCGCAGAATATACCCTTGGGCAACCCCCAAATAAACCTGTCCTGAGCCAGGTCGAAGGATTTGGGGGCTAAACGTTTAGCCCCGCGATTCATCGCGGGGTTTTCTAACTTATATTTATTTAGAATTCTATGCAGTTTTTCAAATGGGTCTTTGTGTCCGGTCCGAAATTCAAATACGTCTTTAGGTTCTGTCGCCCAGTAGCTAAATCTGTCTGCATCTACTTTCGACGAGTTAGCACCTAAAATCGAAGACGATTTGAAGCTTGCAAAAACTTCACTCAATGCATGTATATCTATCGACGTGCAAATCTTTCTGTAGTGTAATTTGCAAAGAATCGGACTTTCTGTTTTTGCGACTGTCCCTATCATCATTGTCACTGAGCCGACTTTAACTCGTTTATTATCTGAGCACCTGAGGAGGTGCCAATTCTTTCTGCTCCCGCCTGAAGCATTTCGACAGCCTGCTTGGCGGTTTTTATCCCACCGGCTGCTTTTACTTTGCAGTTCGCAGCGGTCTCTTTAATCAGCGTCACATCTTCGACTGTTGCTCCTCCGGCTGGATTCAAACCTGTGCTGGTCTTTACAAAATCAACTCTGCAGCTATTTGCGATTTGACAGGCAAATATCTTCTGCTCGCGAGTTAGCGCAGCCGATTCGATTATGACTTTGAGCAGCACAGCCGGCCTCATCGACCGACAAACTTTTAGCACCGCTTGTAGCTGGTTTGACAGATATCGCCAATCGCCCTCGATGATAGCTGCCAAGTCAGCAACCATATCAATCTCATCGGCTCCGGCGAAGATGGCATCTTTCGCCTGGGCAACCTTAATTTTAGTCGAATCCGCCCCCAGCGGCAGACTAACTACACCGGCCACTTTTACCTTTGTGTTATGCAGAAGCTCTGCTGCCAGAGGCACCCATCGAGGATTGATACATACGGTATGGAATCCGTATTCTATGGCCTCCTGACACAACTGCTTGATTCGCTCCTCTGTAGCCGTAGCCTCCAGCAGCGTATGGTCAATAAAACCCGCTAATTGTTTATAAGAAATATTCACTTTTTATGTATCTTTATTTTTTTGAGAAATCCCCATTCTTACCATGGCTCACCGAAATGCGAAATTCGAGTTTTATCTCTTATTTTTGCGCAGCGAAGTGAAGCTCTTACTCCGGCTTATTCAAAGTCTGGCGAAACTTTTCTATAGCTGAAAGAAACTCCGACCAAATGCCTGGAATATCGTTTGCCAGATTCTCCAAGTGAGCTTCTTCAAGCATAAATCCGTAGGCATGGATAAAAAAATGCCTGAAGGTCAAGTATTCATAAAGTTGGTCAAATAGCTGCTCAGATATAATTCCAATGGATAACGAAATTTCCAGCAAATCTTTATGTGATGTTTCCGATTTAGGCAGCTTAGTACCTTTTGCTTTTAGAGCCTGCTTTAAAATATTTTCTATCCCATTGTAAATGTTATGCAGGAACGTAGCGATAGCAGCTAATTCGATGGTTGATTTTTCTTTTATTGCCACTGCTACTCGCAGATCGCATAAGGCTCTTTCCACATTCTCTTTTTCCGCTGCTATTTTCCTCGCCAAATCAACCATAGATTCTTACTCCGGTCTCTTCGATAATATCGTTAAATAACGACTTGAAGGACAAATCAACAAGATCAACCGGCCTTGATAATTGCTTAAACAGCTCCGCATAGAACTTGAAAAATGACCTCTTTTCAACTCCTTTCACAGCCAGGTCTATATCATTGGCGCCCTCATCTTCTTCAATCGATGAACCGAAAAGAAACACAGCAGAAGCCTTATATTTTTTCGCACAACGCAAAATTATATCTTTCTCATATTTTGTTATCATGTCAAACCTCAAATATATTTCAGGTAACTTAACTCAAAGTGACCGATTCGTACTGTCATACCCGCCCCTGCCTTCGCAGGGGCAAGCTTGTCCCCGCATAAGCGGGGAGCGGGTATCCATTTACCGTATCGCAGCAGTGGATTCCCGCTTGCGCGGGAATGACAAACTGCGATATGTTACTGTTAAATACCCACTTATGCCAGTAAATCGTTGAAAAACGGTCAGTTTGAATAACTTAAAATAACCGAAAATTCTCGAATTTGCCTTGTGTCCTTTTAATATTGAATAAATTTATGCTGTCTTGCCGATATTCTGAA
>CAZQKO010000148.1:0-5876 GCA_964593945.1 uncultured Pirellulales bacterium
ATTGCCAATTGCCTGACTAATTCAAACTGGTCCTCTTCCAGGCGCGGCTGACGTATTATGTCGGCATACAAATCCAAGGCCTGCGCCAGGTTGTCGGCTTCCAATGCAGCACCGATAGTTATATAGGAGCTTCCTAACGACTCAGCCCGATGCAGGCCCAGCCCGTCAAGGGCGTCACTG
The DNA here is from genome assembly GCA_964593945.1 of uncultured Pirellulales bacterium. Taxonomy (GTDB): domain Bacteria; phylum Planctomycetota; class Phycisphaerae; order Sedimentisphaerales; family Anaerobacaceae; genus CAZRMQ01. The sequence goes on from CAZQKO010000148.1 coordinate 181, forward strand.
AGCTGCCTGCTGTTTCTACTGCCGGCTCCTCTGAAAATCCAATCTGAGATTACATTTCCTGCTCCGCAGCAGCCTTCGGGAAGTACTGCTGCTCCAGCCGGCAGCATAAAATCAAACGCCACCGATTCAACGACCTCCATCGGCTCGCCGAGTATAACCATCCCGTTTTTTAATATGTGTTTGTCAAATTTTTCTGCCATTGTCGTTTTTCTTGAGCATCCAAGAATGCGAGTGCGAATTCTACTAATAAACAGGAATGTTTGCAACTATGGAATATAAAAGGAAAGATTGGAGAATTTGGTGGGACTTGCCCCATCCTACGTTTTTTCCAATACGCACTACGTATTATGCTACTGCGGTGGTTTCCTCCTGCTCGTCAAACTGGTCGAATCTGACACTTATCTTCTTGCTGATGCCCTGGGTTTGCATTGTTATGCCGAACAGCTCATCCGCAATGCTCATTGTCCGCTTGGAGTGAGTAATTACTATAAACTGTGATTCCTTTTGAAACTCCCGCAGCAATATATTGAAGCGTTCATTATTCGCCTCATCCAGGGCCGCGTCAATCTCGTCGAGGAAGCAAAATGGAGAAGGTTTCGTCTTAAAAACAGAAAACAAAAGCGCAATTGCCGTCATCGACTTCTCACCGCCGCTGAGCAAAGATATGCTCCTTGTCTCCTTGCCGGGCGGCTTGGCTATAACCTCTATACCCGCTTCGAGAGGGTCTGGTTCCCCGCTTTCGCCGGGAGAGGCATCGAGCACTATATCAGCCTTACCGCCGCCGAAGAGCTTGCGGAAAATCTGCTGGAAATGACCTCTTATTTGCTCAAAGGTCTCGATGAATTTCTCTCTGCTTTTTTTGTTAAGCCGGGTTATCAACTGCTGCAATTGGGCTCGGCTTGAGTTCAAATCATCAACTTGGTCGCTCAAAAATTTATGGCGCTGCTCGAGGCTTTCCTGCTCAGCTATGGCATCTACATTAACATTGCCGAGCCGTTCGATTTTGCCGCGCAGCTCGTTTATTTCCTCCCGCACCTGATCCCAATCAATATCCCTATCCGTATAATTCTTGTAGGCTTCGACCAGGTCAATCTGCAGTTCCTCCTGAACTCTTTCAATCAGGTCCTGTTTCTTTACATCAAATTGGCCTAATTCTATTTTAAGCTCGCCTATGGCGGACTCGAATTTGCTTCTCTCAGAGCGCTTTTGCAGCAAAATCTCCTCTATTTGCTTTTTCTCTTCGAGCAGCTTTTCTATTCTGTAATATAAAAGCTGATTGCTTTTTTGGTTCTGTTCCTTCTCGACAAAAAGCTCCGAAACGTCTGCTTCGCAGTTAAGGATGTCACTCTGGGCCTGCTGCCATTGCTCGCTGCAGCTTTTTATTTCATTCTGCGCCGTTTCAGCAGCCGAGCAATTTGCACGCATCTGGCTTTCCAGACTCAGGATTATCTGCTTCAATGCCCGGCCCTGTTCTGCGCCTTGTCCCATAGCCACCTTAAGGTCGGTAAGCAGGGTCATTTGTGCCTGCTGCTTACCCTTTAGTTCATTGTGCTTTGTCTCAAGCTCTTTTATATGCTCCGTGCGCTGCTTATTAACCGCCTCAAGCTCCTGCAGTTTCTGTTGCGAATCGTATTCTTTTTGTACCGATTGAGCGATCTGAGCCTCCAGCAGGTCGATTTCGCCGGTTATCAAAGGCTGCTCTTTTTTGAGCCGATTTATATCCTGCTCAAAGACGGACAGCTTTGAGCTTATGTGCATCTTTTGAGTGTTTGCTTCATAGACAGCCGTTCGCAGGTCTTTGCAGAGCTTATCAGTATGCGCGTTTTCTCGATTTTTCTTTTCAATTTCCTCTTCGAGCATCTCGATTTCAGATTGGATTTTTGCGATGCTTTCCTCTAATTGACGCAGCCGGCTCTTGCGTGATATAAGCCCTGCCGGTTTTCGCATCGGCCCAAGCTTCACCATGCCATCCACACTTACGGATTCACCCTTCAAAGTGACAAACGTATAGTCAAATGAGGTGGCCCTGGCCAACTCAATGGCATTATCAACTGAATCAACGAGTATGACCTTGCCGAGTAATTTCCAGGCTAATGGTGCATATTTGCTCTCGGCTTTTACGAGCTCAATTAGCCTGCCCTTGACGCAAGGCCATTTTGAAAAATCCTTTTTGTCAACGAACGGCTCTATTTTATCTAAGCATATAAAATTCACTCTGCCTTCAAGTTTCCCGATGGTTTCCGTATCAGCCAGCAGCCTGTCAGCACTATTGACTACAATGGCGTCGGTTTTGCCTTCGAGCGCAGCCTCGACGGCGTTTGCATATTCCAAATCTGCTTTTATTATCTCAGCTACTAATCCTTCGATATAATCTAATTTATCTACGGTTTTATTTTGTAGAATACTTTTAACGCCGCTGTTTAGCCCCTCATACCTTTTTTCCATGTCTTCCAATACAGCTAACTCACTGCACAGCGCGCTTCGTGCCTCTTTGGTGTGGGCTAATCGTTTATTATCCGTTTCAAGCAGCTTTGTAATTTCTTCTGTTTTGTTGCGTTTGGAATCCAAGCTCTGATGCAATTCGCTCAGCACTTTTTCAATATCATCCAAGCGGGCCTTGCAGTGTGCTTTTTCAGTGAACAATTTTTCAAGCTCTGCATTGGCCGTCTCCGCCCGCCCTGAGAGACGGTCCTTTTGGGTGGATAAATTGCTGCGATAGACTGAAATGCTCTGAATTTCGTTGTGCAGCTGCGCGGTCCTGCGAACGATATCGATGATACCGGATTTATTATCTTCCAAATCCGCCTCAAGCGAAGCACATTCCGTGTTTATCCGCTGGATGGCCTGTTGAGTCTGCTCAACAGAGCGGCCTTTTTCTTCCAGCATTTTTTCGCAATCGGCCAACTCCTGTTTATGTTGAGACAAATTTTCCTGAAAAATCCTTTCCTGCTCTTGCAGCTTCTCGATTCGCTGGCCAGCGTTTTCTTTTCTTTGCTGCAGTTCTGTTAACCTGGCCCGCAAAAACTCTATTCGTTGAAGCAGCTGATCAATCTTGCTTTGGATAGAGACCAAGAGATTATCGGTGTGGTTCAGCTTATGCTCGACTTCTATTTTTTCTTCGCCCAGCTTGCTGGCCAGCGCATCGTTTTTCGCAACTTCCACATCCAATTGCTGCAACTGCTGCTGGGCCTGGTCGAGGGCATTTGTCTTTTCTGCTAACTGCGTTTGATTCCTGGCATATTCGGCCAGCCAGTATTTGACCTGCAGCTCTTTTAGCCGTTGGCTGTATTGCAGATAATTTCGCGCTTTACCCGCCTGGAGCTTCACGCTTCGCAGGCTTTTTGTCACTTCGTTCAGAATATCCGCAAGCCGTAGTAGATTTTGTTCTGTGCGTTCCAGCTTGCGAATCGCTTCTTTCTTATGCGCTTTATACTTGCTTATGCCCGCAGCTTCCTCAAATACGGCCCTTCGGTCAATCTTGGAGCCGCTTAAGATCTGCTCAATCTGTCCCTGTTCGATAATCGAATAGGCTTTTGTGCCTACGCCGGTGTCCATAAACAACTCTCGCAGGTCTTTTAGCCGGCAGGTGTTGTTATTTACACGATATTCGCTTTCGCCGTTTTTATATATTCTGCGGGTTATTTGTATTTCGTCGGCGTCAATAGGCAGCCTGCCTGTGGGACTTCCATCCGGATTTGAAAGAAACAGGTTGACTTGAGCGGCTGCTTGTGGCCTTCGGCTGCTGCTTCCGCTGAATATCACATCTGCCATCATGCCGCTTCGCAGGCTTTTAACACTTTGCTCTCCGAGCACCCATTTTACCGCATCGACGACATTGCTTTTACCACAGCCATTAGGACCCACAATAGCGGTTATTGATGATTTGAAGTTAAACTCTGTTTTGTCAGCGAAGCTTTTGAATCCGTCGAGAACGATTTTATCAAGTCTCATCTTTTCATCCTGTTTCTAACGTCCTATAATAAACATCATATAGTTACGCGATTATTTAAGCCTAATAATACTCACCTATGGCGGATTATCGGCCGAAAGGTTGTTTTTTCTTGATAATTAGCCGATTTTCGGAAGGGACTCGGCACGAAACTCTGCTGAAATTGCTCCTTTGTCGCACATCTGTTTCAAAAGAGCTATCATGTCGGCGTACGAAACTCCTAAACCCTGATATACCCGCTCATCTTTTGTTAAAGGCTCCTCGCAGAGTGTCATAATAATGTTAGCAAGCTCAAAGGAGCTTTTCAATTGCAGTATTACATCTCGCCGCTGGGGATGTTTGCGTATTATCGAGACATAATCATCGCCGGGGGAAGCGTTTATTGTTATATTGCCGTCGGCCGACTGTACAAAAATGCTGTCACGGCAATAAATTGGTGAGCCGAATAATACAATTCTTTGCTGACCGCTACGGGATACGAAAACCGTCTTTTGTTTAATTTGTGCGACTTGTTCCAGATAAAAGCTGCGTGCAACAAATCTTTGCGTTATGGTGAAATCATTTAATTTTTGTAATTGTTCATACGCAGCCAATTTGATATCAAAATCATGATCGCTTAGTAATATCCGTGATATTGCGGCGATGTCATCGCGCTTCCCGAATTTGGCTATCGCCTCCAAAGCTTCAAGCCTGTAAGCGGAGTTTCTATCCATCGCTATCTCCCGAAGCGTCGGCAAGCTCTGGTCACTACCTAAATTGAGCATACATCTGGCCGCTCGCAGCCGAACCTGCTCATCGGACGAATTTAATAAAGCAGACAGCTCGTCGAGACTTTCATTGCCTATGGCCTCAAGAGCGATTTCATATACATCATCCCGGGAGGAAGCAAGTCTACTTACCAAGGTCTTGATTCTTTCCCGGGAGGATTCCGGCCGATCATCAAGAAACAGTGTCCTGACCATCTCAGCAAACCGCTGTTTAGCCCCTCTATACTTATCCGGCACATTCAATTCGATCCGGCTGGGCGAGACGGCTTTAGCCGTGCCGTAGCCGAAACGCCCGTCTAAACGGTTGCGGACAAGACTGGTGACCCTAAAATCAGGCCTGCGAATAACCAGATTTATGATATTCTCTTCAACAGCCCTGCCGCCGCCTAATACATACGCAAGTTTTGTATCTACTTTGGAACTGGTGATTTTATCTATAAACAGCGGTCCTTCTGCCAAAGCTAAGACTCTTGTGCTTATGCCGAAGGTCCCTCCTAATATAAGCTCGGTCCTGTAGAGCCAGCCGTTTTCCAGAGAGGTTGTTTGTGTGCCCGGCAGAGCAGTAACTTGCAAATCAAAGCGCTGGCTTTTCGCCGCTGCCGCGGGTATTACTCCATAAACTTGTACTACAGCGGTATCTTTGCGATTAATGAATTTATCAATGTCTATACGTTCCGGCAGTTGCGTAAGGATATATTGTTTAAGATAGTTTCTAACCTGCGGCAGACATTCAGCAGAACCTGTCCCGTTAAGACCGCCCACTAAACCGAAACCATCCACGGGTATGGATTCCTGGACGACTACGTCGGCTAACATGCCTATTGTAGTGCCGAGTTCCGCCAATTCTTCTGATTTTTTTGCACTCTGTCTGGCTCTGAATATCCTGCTGCAACCACTTACAAAACAGACGGAAAACAACACGGCAATCAGAAAGACTTTTTTGTTACTGACCGATTTCATAAGTTTAAATACCGAAAAGG
>CAZQKO010000149.1:0-5861 GCA_964593945.1 uncultured Pirellulales bacterium
CAACACTTTGCCTGTAACAGAATCCATCAATGTTGCTTTTACCGATGAACTTCCGACATCGTAGCCTAATAATAGTGCCATTTACGTATCCTTTATTTTTTAGCTTTCGTTTCGCATTACTCTTGCGAATAATTTAATTCCGGATTCTTGACTTTTTTATTTTTGGCTTTCGGGGCTTTTTTGAAGGTAACATTTACACCAGGCGCATCTGGGTAATCTATTTTCTTGCCCTTTAGTAATTCTTCGACTGTCAGAATCTGCATCGCCGTGTGTTTACCCCAGGGTGATTTATAAAATCCGGCGCTGGCAGCTTCAGTACGCATCGCTTTTGTCGGTTTTTCCATAGAAATCAACACGCCTATCTGTGCTTTTTCTCGCTCCACAACACCGCGTAAGTCTCGCACGTCTTTGACACTTACCTTACCTGATTTCACGGATATAACAATTTGTTTGGTTTTTGCTTTGTCTGTATCAGCTTCATCATGAAAATAAAGCCGACCGTCAATCCCTTTATCCGCACCTTTTTTCTGTTCGACTGGACGTGCGCCTACCAAACCCAACGCCCACCACTGAAATTGATAGCGGTTCTCTTGAGCCAACGTTCTCGCATCCGGCAAAGAAACAGGCTCTCCAATAACTCTATATTTGACTTGGTTACCGTAAGCATCTTTTAGTCTATGCTTCATCAGCGCCACAGCCAGATGTGTAATATCAATACCAATCCAATATCGATTAAGCTTTTGAGCGACAGCTATTGTAGTTCCACAGCCACAGAATGGGTCAAGCACAATTTGTTTTTCTTTACTGCTGGCTGTGATTATCCGCTCTATAAGTAATTCTGGTTTCTGTGTGGGATAGCCAAGTCGCTGCCGATCAGCTGATCCAACAGCTGGGATTTCCCACCAATCTTTCATTATGACCCAAGAATATTGCCCTATTTCATCTTCTTGGAAGTCGCTTTTCTTAAAGCCGTATTTGTGCATCATGTATGACTTTTCTTTTTGTGGATTGAACAAAGTCTTAGCCGCTTCTTTCCCGTAGAAAAGGAGCGTATCATGTTTCCTGGCAAATCTTCGTTTTGTAGCTCCACCTGTCTTATAGCACCAAGCGATTTCATTTTGAAAATTCTTTGGTCCAAAAACAGCATCCATAAGCATTTTTAGGTAGTGACTGGCTGTGGGATCACAGTGTAGATAAATTGAACCAGCAGGCTTCAATACACGCCGCAGTTCGACAAGACGCGGTGCCATCATTGCTAAATATGCCAACATATCACTTTCGCCCAGAAATGTGCGAAAGGCTTGCATTACTTGGGACACCCGCTGTGGACCTGTTTCCACAACCTCCTGATATGATTTCGCAGCAGCTTGGTCCCACTGCCACGTATCTTCAAAGGCCTTGATTTGAGCAGCAGCTCGGCTGCCATTCTGTTCGGCAAAAAGCACGTTGTAATCTTGCTCGCTCTTGAAAGGCGGATCGAGATATATAAGGTCTATCGTCTCATCCTTGACATAACGTCGAAGCACATCAAGGTTATCCCCATAGTATAAAGTGTTCTCTACCATAAGCTATCTCTGCAAATCTATTCGGCCTAAATATAAAAGTCTGACTGGATAGCACATAGAAGCCTGACCTTGACCATTTGTTATTCGGTCAGTTGTTCTTTTAGCTGAACTATGCTGACATCAATGTACTAACCACGTCTGGCCTGATGACGCCGTACATAATACCTCTACCTGACTGGTTGTCAAGATTAACCGGTTCTTATATTCTAAAGCGAAGAAAATAAATTATTTGACATTTCGGTTAAGCATTAGTAGATTTCCTAAGAGTTTTCGATGCGTAAGAATATATATTTAGGATTGTAAAAAGGAGTTGGAAAATGAGGACAAGAGTTTTATTAAATTTCGTTTTGGCAGTAACGGCGGTAATTATGTTCGGCTGCGAGAAGAAAGAGGCAGGCGCTGCAGAAAAACCGGAAGTCAAGGAGAAAAAGAAAATGAGTATAACGAAGGAATCTTTTGGTCAAACACCTGACAAACAGACAGTTGTCCTGTACACACTGACGAATCCTAACGGCATTAAAGCCAAGATTACCAATTATGGGGCAATTTTAGTATCGCTGGAAACACCGGATAGGAACGGTAATTTCGGTGATATTATTCTCGGCTTCGATACGCTCGATGGTTACCTTAAAGAGCATCCATATTTCGGAGTTATAGTCGGCAGATACGCTAATCGTATAGGCGCAGCCAAATTCAAACTCAAAGACGTCGAATATAAACTGGCGGCGAACAACGGAGCAAATCATCTACACGGCGGTATCAAAGGATTCGACAAGGTTGTATGGAATGTCGAGGATGTAAAGGCCGCAGACGACATGGCAACAGTGAAATTGAGCTATCTTAGCAAGGATGGCGAAGAAGGGTATCCGGGTAGTCTTAATTGCAGCGTTATCTACACGTTAACAAAAGATAATGAATTGAGGATTGACTACGAGGCGAAAACCGATAAGACAACCGTAGTGAATATGACGAACCATGCTTACTGGAATTTAGCTGGTCAGGGCAACGGTGATATTCTCGGCCATGAGCTTATGCTCAATGCGGATAAGTACACTCCAGTTGATGAAGGATTGATACCGACCGGTGAAATTAAAGAAGTCAAGGATTCGCCGATGGATTTCACCAAGTCGATGACTATTGGATCGAGAATCAGCCAGGTTACAGGAGGATACGACCATAATTACGTGCTAAACAGCGGCGGAGGCAAGCTGGCCTTGGCTGCAAAGGTATATGAGCCGACAACCGGACGAGTTATGGAAGTCACAACCACCGAACCTGGAATCCAGCTCTATTCCGGAAACTTTTTGGACGGTTCCATAACCGGCAAATCCGGCAAGGTTTATAAGAAGCACTATGCGTTCTGCTTAGAGACGCAGCACTTCCCGGATTCGCCGAATAAGCCGCAATTTCCATCGGTTGTTCTAAAACCAGGCGAGAAATACCAAACAGTAACCGTGCATAAATTCTCTACAAAGTAGCGGTTATAATTTTGGTTTTGTACGTTCCGCAATAGGCTGAACTCAGTCGAGGTGGATTTTGTCTCCAGGTTTTATATGGGGTATTTGATTCAGCTTTGCTTTAATATCGTCTTTATCAAGTGCAAAGCTCGGAGAGATTTCGAGCAGGCAATCTGGGGTGCCATCGGGTTTTCTCGGGATGGTAATGCCAGTTGACTCAAGCCAATTAGCGGCGCGCTCGGCCATCATACGACGTGTAACCTCGGCACTATCCACACCAGTCGCGTTCTTAGTGGGGGCAAATTCCTCACTACGTATGGTCTGCAGGATTATCGACTTCGAGGCTAACGGCAGGGCATCAAAGACAAAGGTTTCAAGTTTAACGCCGTTCGGCTGAGCGGGTTCTACAAGATTTCCTTCTTTGTCAATATGTGTAATTATTTTCTCTGCTCTGTGTAGAGGTAGTACAAAATCCCTGGAGTTTAGATTTTCTACAAAACTTGTATTTATAATGTGAATTCCAATACTACCGAGAGCAAAGGTCAGCGAGCCATCGGCATTTCTTTTTTCAGCAAGTTCATCGGGAAAATCGCTGTATTCAATGACAGTAACTTTGTTATTTATCAGGCAGAAGTTGCCGATTTTTTCCTTTGGACCGGTTTTTATCAATGCTTTTGAGGACATTTCAGCCCCGTCGAGAGCGTGGAAACCGATAAATAATGGATCAAACAGCTTTACCAATGGATTATCCACCTGCCAATAGCTTATGTATTCGATGCCGCGTTTTTCCATGTCTTTTATAGCCCCGTTTTTGTAAAGCGACTTGAGGCTTCCGCCGTGTCCATCGGGCGAGCATGCAATATTTGCCTTGTCTGCCATCAAGATTTTGCCATTGAGGCTGAAATTTGGCAGTGTTCCTTGTTTAAATATAAACACATTTTTTTCGTCCAGGTCGTAATATCTGTTTTTACGGAAGATTTCTACGGTCTGGTCGTAATTTAAGGGGCTGGTCATAATATACCAGGGGCAGGTGGCTTGGTATTTTTTTGAAACCGCTGCGATTGTTTCTGCGAAGATTTGAAATAAAGTCTTATTTTTAACAGGGCTAATAGGGAAATTCCCCTTTGGACCGTCGAATCCGAGTCGGGTTCCTTGTCCACCTGCGACTACGAAAGCGGCAACCTTGCCAGCCGATATAAGCTGTTTGCCCAGTTGGATGGCTTTTTTATATTTGTGCTTTTGCTCAGCATTGATAGGATTATGACTATAGGATATAGCAGGAACTAAATCGGTACCCATTTCAGCCGAGGTAGGTTTTTTTATAATATTAGCTACCCAGGAGTCTATTTTGGTGAAATCCAGCTCTTCAATTTGTGCCAGTAAATGCTGTTTTTGAGTAGGATTTAATTCCTGCCAGAAAGCTAAAAGATGTTCCTGTTTGTGCTTTTTCAACAGGTTTTTTGTCTTTTCAAATGTTTTTAGGGAAACCATAGTTGCGATTTTAAACGCGAAATATAAAAAACAAGACAAATATATAAAATTTTCAAAAAAGTCGTAAAAATTTTGAGAAATATGTTTGACAGAAAAATATCTGTATGCTATTATTATATAGAGAAACAGGTAAGTTTTCCAAAGTTTATCATAATATTAAAACTGTTATCATATTTTGAGTCATCATTCATATCACAAACCTACCTGTTTAGAAAACCTTTTTTTATATAGTTTGCGCCATTAGCTTGATTGTTTCGTTAAACTATCAGGCTTAAGCGGATATACACGATAGAATAAAGGCTTATGAATGTTAACCGACCGTATTTAAGCGGTACATACATTGTTAAGGAGATTCGCGGGCAAAAGCAGATTTGGCGTCTTTTTTGCTAATGTAGCAATAGGCATTTATCTATTAAAAATGAGCAGAACGTTGCTTAAGAACGGTCGGGCTTGCGAATCTCAGAAGTAATGAATGAAGGAGAACAAAAATGAAGAAAAAAGGTTTTACATTAGTTGAGCTATTGGTCGTTATCGCGATCATAGCGCTGTTGATGGGCATCCTGATGCCTGCGCTGGCCAGGGTCAGGCAGATTGCCTTCCGGATGACCTGTGGAACAAACCTTTCCGGCCTCGGCAAGGCAATGCTGATCTACGCCAACGATTATGAAGATGAGCTTCCTCGTGCCGGCGGTAGAAACACTGTTTGGGGTGCACCCGTTGTATGGGATGCTGTAGACCGAATCAGGGCTTACAACTTAGGTGCGGACGGCAGCGGCGGAACAGCTACCATCTCCTCCAGCTTCTTTCTTTTAGTAAAGTATGCTGAGGTCACACCCAAGTCGTTTATCTGCAAGGGCGATTCTGGAACCACAGAGTTTAAGCTTGCTGATTATCCTGATAGGGCTGCCAACGTCGAAGAGCTCATCCAGGCCTGGGATTTTGGTGGTGGTTCAACGCAGGATATGGCTGCCAGTTACCATTGCAGCTATGCCTATCATCAACCTTACGGTACGTTTGCTCTGACTTCGTCAAGCGAGCCGGGTATGGCGGTGGCGGCTGACCGAAATCCGTGGATTCCTTCACCTGCTGCTACTGTAGCTAAGACATTTGCGAGCTTCAAACCGGACATACCTCCTACGTTCACCGGCACAGCAGAGCAGGCTAAATATGGAAATGCTATTGCACACCAGGAGGATGGACAGCAGGTATTGTTTATGGACATGCACGTAGATTTTGAGAAGCGTTCATATTGTGCTGTTGAGGATGATAACATTTATACATTTCTGCAAGGGGGCCTTGGTCATCCTCAGTTAGGAACGCCGCCCATAGCTTTCCAAAGTCTGCCCGG
>CAZQKO010000150.1:0-5851 GCA_964593945.1 uncultured Pirellulales bacterium
AAACTTTTGATGTTGATAAGATCCTGCTTGGTGAATTTAGTGAACTGAATATTTCTGGCGCTTGAGGCTTGCAGCCAACCGGTAAGATTAACACCACGTTTGAAAGGGATTTCGGCGCTGCAAGCTACATTGACCATTAGTAAAAAAATAAGAATAGTACGTTTCATAAGTTTTACCTTATTCAAAGTGACCGATTCGTACTGTCATACCCGCGAAGGCGGGTATCCATTTACCGTATCGTAGCAGTGGATTCCCGCTTGCGCGGGAATGACAAACTGCGATATGTTACTGTTAAATATCCACTTATGGCAGAACATCGTTGAAAAACGGTCAGTTTGAGTACCTTATTCAAGTTATGGTCAATCATCTACCTCAGAATTCCTCTGAATGATTCGAGCTATTCGGGCAATATCAGGGATATCAGGGAACACTATGCACATTTCGGTATTGTCTTTTCTTGTCGTTGTACCCATCGAATGGTCGCTCGCTCCAAATAATCACTTGGAAATCATCGATAGTAAATTTCCGGCTCCCTCTTCGGTTGGTTGTATTGTGGTCGGAGTTTTGCTAAAAGGCAAGGGAAAACTGGAAAAATTGATGATTGGTAATTGGTGAATAGTCATTGGATGTCCGAGTGGAGTGTGCTTAGATACTAGATGGTTTCCGCCAATGGCGGACTTAGGATTGTTGACCCATTCGACCGCGCTCCCCTCGGCCTTGCTCAGGGCAGGCTTAACTGTTCTTGATATTAATCCGCCTCTGGCGGATAAAAGCCCTGTGTGACCCACAGGGCTTTTTTTATTGCCGTGAAGCTTTTTTTCGCAACCACAGGTGATTTGGGAAATTAAGGACGGCAAAATCTTTGTGGTACTTTTTAGCAGCCAAATCGTACGCTTTGGCGGCTTCGCACTTGTCATTGAAATATCCAAGGTGGATTCTCCTGCCGTTACAAACGGTTGCCGCACGCCATAAATTTTTATCGCGGGCGAAACTGTTACACCTGTTACAGGCACATCTATAATTTAATCACTGGTCTTACATTTACACGGAAAGTATATTGGTCGGTGGCATTTACTGTATTGTCGGTAAAGGATGAAACATTTTTACCCACTTCGGCCAGTAATTTGAATTCGCCACTATTTACCGAACGCTCAATAGTAAAGCCTTCTTCGGCCAAATATTTATCGGCCCAGCGGATTTCAATAACGCTGTCTGATTTGCGCGTAATTCGAATATTTTTTACCGGAGTGTTGAATTCAATACTGTTTAGATATTTTTCCAGCATGGTGTAACCATCGGCCGCAACATTGTTCCTATCAGCAGCATTCTTGGGGTCAAGGCCCTTCCTAATTTCCCATTCGTCGGGCATACCGTCATGGTCGGTGTCGGTGGGGGCTGTTGCGCTTTTCAGTTCCGGCCAGCCGCCAACGTCTGTCTGTGAATCAATAATACCGCATTTTTTTGATTTATCAGGCACGGGATTTTTTTGTTTGTATGTCAACCCTTCATAAGTCGCATAGCCATTATGGGTTTCGTCAACAATGCGTGCATCTACCGCATCGCGTTTGGGCAATGTGGCGCCTGCATTTTCAAGAACAGATTTATAGGCTTCTTCCGCAGTTTGCTGGTTAATAGCCATAGATGGCCACGGTTCATCTAGTTTGAATGCGAATTGGGGGGGTTGTACACCACCATTCCAGTTATCGGCTGTAACCGTGGCATTGCCCTCAACAACATTATCGGCAATATACCATTTGCCAGAGTCAGGGGCTCCATCGCGCGTTGAAGGATTAGCAATGCGGTGCGATACCTCGCCTGGTCTGGTTGCAGGTCCTGGCTTGTAATAATTGGCCACCATATTGATATTGGAGAAATTAAATTTCGCATTACCTTTTTGCTGTTTTTCACCCCCGTAGCAGCTTTGATAACCCCAGTTGTATAGCACGTTATTTCTGTAATCGGTATTTCCGCAACCCGAAGCGAAACGGGGATTACGGCTGGTGTGGTGTGCCAACAGGTTATGATGGTAGGTACTATAGTTTGATCCCCAAATACCTCCAAATCCATGGGTGCTTTTAACGTGGTTCGAATTAAACATGCTTTCCGAAATCAGACACCATTGAACTGTTACGTTTTCACAATGGTAAATAGACACTGTCTCATCAACACTCCAACTTGCCGACACATGGTCTAGAATAATGTTCTTAGTGTACCTGCTTGATATGGCATCTGAATCTTGACCCGATTCATCTCCAAATCTCACCCTTATGTAGCGGATGATAACCTCGTCGGCGCTAATCATTAATGGGTATCTTTTGAGAGCAATACCATCTCCCGGTGCTGTTTGCCCGGCTATAGTGATATTTGGGTTCTTAATCCTTAGATCACTTTTCAGGTCTATCGTCCCCGAGACCTTGAACACCACAGTCCTTGGTCCTTTTGCTTGGACCGCAGCACGCAGGCTGCCTTCACCGGAATCATTGAGGTTCGTGACTTCGTAGACCTTACCTCCGCGTCCCCCAACCGTGTATTTTCCGTATCCTTCGGCTGTTGGGAATGCAAGCTGATTCTGGGCGAAGCTGGTTGCTGGGCAGAATAATAAGGCAATGGCCAGGCATACTGTTTTGCATATATGTCTATACATAAGAAGACCTTCCAATAGAGTGGTCACATTTGCTTTTGATCTGATTCAAAGCAATCAAGATTCTTTCGGATGCTCTGCCTCATTTAGTTCGTTGGTTCAAAGATTATCCTGCGATAACCGGTAAGGTTATGCGTCCCGTCATCCGTAACCTCGCATATCACATGAAAGCTCTTTCCCGCTGAATTGGACGGTACATCTACCGTGGCACGACTCGAGTTGCTGTTTGAGATATTGGCATTCTGAGTATAGGTGCCCGCTTCGGATAAAATCCACCACTTGAACGTCAGTTTATCACCATCCGGATCAGACGTTTTCGATGCGTCGAGCGTGATCTCCGTGCCTTGCAGAGGTCTATGCGTAATTACGTCAATGCCTTTGTCACCATTAATGACAACAATCGGATTTCGGTTTCCGCTACCGTCCTTTGCCCAGTCCATTCGGGCTGCAAAATTGTTAAAGGTTGCCGGGTAGAAATATGTTGAGTACTTGTAGGAAGTACTTCTTGCCGAACCTTTATGGTTTTGATACGCATTGGTTGCGTTGTCCTCGCATTGACCCCATTCAGAATATCCACCCCAGCCAACTTGGTTTGGAATGTTCGGATTATTGAGTCCGGTAGGCATGAGATGAAGAAATGCGGGAGTGTCACCTTCAACTCCATATTTCCATTTAGGATACCTGCCACCCAGGTTGCCATGGTTCTGGATATGGGCTTGATACTCATTCCATTTGCTTCTCCCTGCACCATTCTGATATTTCCAGGCACATTCATCCCAGATAAACAGAAGATCCTTTTCAAACTCTCTACGCATCCATTGATGAGAGCTCCCACTATGATTGGATCTTTGGGCTCTGTCCTGATCCGTTATCGTATAGATGCGGATTTTGTGCAGAAAGGCTTTCAGGTCCTGTTCGCTTCGCTCTTGCTGTACCTGCCAGATTGCCTGGGCGAGCGTGTTGCCCCCTCCCCAGACGGTTACCCAAATGGGACGGTCGTCATCTTCATCGGCCAGTTCAATAATCAGGTTGCTTCCGTCGGAATTGTTGTCTTCACCAATGTACTGTTCACCCCTTTTTGTGCTGCCATACATGGTACGGTCTCTCAAATATTTCGGACTTGGCCAGTATCCGATTTCCTGATGAGAACCATCGTGTAAATGTCCCTCCTGGTTGGAGCGTCTTAGCAGATTGGGTAAATCCTTTTCGAATAAATCAATCGCTTCGTGAATCAAGCCAATAAAAGGCTCACGACTGCCGTCCAAACTCCAGCCTGTTGTGGCAACCAAACCCTCAATTTCGAACATGTCAGCATGGACAAAGAGTCGAATCATGGATTCCATGTCATCGGGTTCCCAGTTGTCGGGTGAAATGTCTGTCAGGACAACGATACGCGGTTTAAGCGGAGCTGCGTGGGAAGCCATTGAAATAGCAATGACAAGAGACGACATAAACGTCAGTGACAAACATGTTTTACGCATAGTGCCTCCAGACAATTCTAAAGTTCACTCTTAATAAGATTCAGATTATTGAACTTCAACAACCACCCGCTGATACCTCGTTAATTGCGGTGTGCCGGTATCCGTCACCTCGCAGATAATATGGATGGTTTTCCCTTTGCCGGCATCGCCGGGCACCGTGAACGAGGCATCCTGTCTCCCGACATCCTGGATTTCAATGGTTCCGTCGTAAGATCCCGCTTCCAAGTATTGCCACCAACGATACTCCAGTTTATCTCCGTCCGGATCGCTCGTCCCCCGCGCACTCAGTTTCACCGTCGCCCCTGGCCGAACCTCCAGGTCCGCCGCATGCCCCAGCACAACCACCGGCGGATGGTTGGCTTGCGCAAAGGATTTTACGCACCAGTCGGCCCGCGACGCAAAATCGTTTTGCAGCGCATCCGTCCAGCGCCACATCGGCTTGAAATATTCCCGGCGCTGCTCCTCGGTTGTCGTCGTCCCCTTCCGCAAGCTATTTCGCCCCCACGCCGAATTCGTATACCATCGTCCCTCCGGATACGCATACCCTGAGACCGGCACCGGATCGAGCCACGTGTTCTCACGCACCCACACATAACGGCCGCCCCATCCGCCCCAGTCCGGCGACTCCATGTTGCGCAACCCCGTCACGATCGTATGCAGAAACGCCGGCGAATCCCCCTCCGACCGGAAATCTCCATTCTCCAATGCCTTGTAGAGCGAACACAACGGCCCATGGTTCTCCAATATATTGGCCTTCATCCACGCCCCCTCGAAATACTTCTGCATTTCCTTGGGCTGAGCCTGTTTCCAGCGATACGCAATCGCCTCGAACTGATCCGAAATGATCGTCGGAATCTCATACTTCCCCCAGTGCGGCCGGATGTATTCCTGATAGGTCCTATCCTGCTCCCAGATAAAAAAGAAACGCATCTTCTTTGCGACTTCGGCCATCCTCTCCGGGTGTTCTTCCTCGATCGTCTTTAGCGCACGGGCAATCGTGTTCATCCCGCCCCACGCTTGCAGCCACACCGGCCGATCGTCCGTGTCGTCCAGCAGCACCTTCGCGATTAGCTGTGATCCCGCCGTCACCTCCTCCATCTCCCCCTCCGCCTTCACGTTCCCCAGGTGCGTCCGCTCCCGCAGGTATTCCGGCGCCGGATACCCCGCATCATGTTTCACCAGGTTTGGATAAACCTGCGCATACGCATCCAGATATGGCTCAATCCAGTCATCCCCCGCCCACGAGTGCCCCTGCCAGTGATACTGCGAACTCGACGTCACGATCCCTTCGACGTCCCACTCATTCGTATCCAGCAGAAACCGAACCATCGAACACTGGTCATCAATCTCTCCGTCGCTCGTAACGATAATACGCGGTTTCTGAAACGAGCTAGCCGCCGGTGTGACAGTAGGCGCGGCGGGGGAAGCTTGAACCGCCAGCGACGCAATATCGGCGATCTGCTGCTCGGTCAGCGCGAGCCGGAAGATCCGGATATCATCCAGGGCAAAACAAACAGGGACAATGAATGTTATAACAACCGGAAGTAAAAATCTTGATTTCATGATCTACACTCCTTATTTGCATTTGACTCTCATTTGCGTTCGCTGCAGGGCTATGTTTGAGTATGGCATTTTATGTTTAGCCCCTGAACAAGTGCCGGGTGAGTGCAGTATGGTTATTCAGTAATCCTGTAAACACAGTCACCTGCACGGACGCGGTCGGAAACTT
>CAZQKO010000151.1:0-5851 GCA_964593945.1 uncultured Pirellulales bacterium
AATAGCGGGGGCATCATATGGGGGTCTATAGATGAAAAACAGCCTTAATGAATGTCGGAGTTGTCGGTCGGCAAGAGGTGTGAGTTTACATAACTCCTTATACACAAAAGACTTAGCTGTTGTCGGTCATACCGACCCCGACACAGGAATCTTATGCCGCCGGTGGCGGCTTTCCTCAAGAGAGTTTTGCTCTCTAATCACTTCGCTCCTTTGCCGAAGTCTATATGAAGAACAACTGCCACGTACCCTTCCGTATCTCCCATTGTTGTTAGCCTCTCGGCCCTGCAATTGACGACGCGGCCATGAATCGGCTCCAGCAAAGGCACAAGCCGGAATCTAACAATCCCAAACCCTATGTCTTGACAACGAAGCGCTCTTTGTTACAGTAAACCTACGGTCATTTACCTAAAGCTTATAAGCAGCGATTTGGTTCAGCAAGGTCGGGCTTGCCTGCAACTCTACTGAGCCAAGTCGCGCATTAAATGCAGGTGACAAGGATGGCACAAACAAAGAGCAGGCCTGTAACCGACGTCAAGGTGAAGAAACGCAGCAAGTCTATAGCCGAATTAATAAAGCAGTACACAGGCAAGGACCCAGCCAGGCTACCGGCCAACTTCAAGAAAATCCTTGCTGAAGAAATTAAAATTCTTCCCCTGCCAGTGTCAACGCCGAAGTACCCGTTTAAGTCGTTGCGTCCGCCGGCTGTGGAAAGTGAGTATATTCAAACGGGCCTTAGCGACTATCTGTTCAACGATGTAGATTATGCCATTGTCAGATTTCTTTTTGGTATTAACGACCCGAGTAAATTGAATAAGTCAAGATTGAAGGCTTGGTTAGTCAATAAATGCAACGTGCCGCATTCTGAATTAGGAAAGTGTTCTTGGCCCGACATCCGTGAGTTTTCGTTGTCCGGCATTGAAGCAGAATACGCCACGCAACAAAGCAGGAAAGCCAAACATCCCAAGAGAAAAGACGGACAGAGCAGAAGCGATGATGACCGCGAGATAGGCTCAAAAACACGAGAGCAAGCCTGGAGGGACGAAGCACCCGAATACGTAGCTAACGCAGCTGCAGTTAGAATGGCTAATGACAAAATATCTATGCCTGCCTTGAGCAAACTTCTGCGAAAGTCGGGCAACACTATCCGCTGGATGCAAAATAAAAAAATCCGCAGGTCTAAGGTTCACGCTCAGGATTTTGAGAAATTCGCAAGGAATCGGAAATCCCAGGACGGATTGACCGAAGCAGCGCTCAAACAAGTACTAGAGAGAAAAAAAGAAATAGACTCTCGCAAGAGAAAATTGGGCAAATAGCAACCAAAACAGCTCTTCTGATATTTGCCTCATATTTGCCAGCCACCTTTTTGTTGTCAATTCTTCCCCGTTTTTCAGCCGCAATCAGCGGCTTAAGAGCTTTTTTCCAAATTTCTTCAACGCTCATATTTGCCTCAATTTTGCATGCCGATTTGTTTGTTACGATGCTCGTATGAAATACAAAAAGACAAAACAAGAGGCCGTTGAAGCGATTGCACAGTTCGTCTTTAGGAACGCGCGCGTGCAAAAAAGCAGGACTCTATTGCCGAAAGGAATCGAAAATGATGATCAAAAAAATATCAGTCAATAAGATCAAGCCTGCTTCATATAACCCTCGAAAGAATCTCAAGCCGGGTGACCCGGAATATGAAAAGCTGCTAAAGTCAATCGATGAATTCGATTGCGTAGAGCCGTTGGTCTGGAACCGCCGAACAGGAAATTTAATCGGTGGTCATCAACGAGCGAAAATTCTTGCCGCTCGCGGTGATACGGAGGTCCTGTGCAGTGTGGTGGACCTATCACCGGAGCGCGAAAGGGCCCTCAATCTCGCCCTAAATAAAATCCAGGGAGAATGGGATGAGCAAAAACTCGCCCTGCTGCTCGATGAGCTCACAAAGCTGCCTGAATTCAATATTGGCCTTACCGGCTTTGAAACTTATGAGATCAGTAACCTTCTCGATAGAGCTCTTACTATAGATTCACCTCAAGCAAAAGAAGAACATTTCGATGTTGAAGAAGCCCTCGATACGGAAAACCCCGCCGTCACACTGCCTGGAGAATTAATAGAGTTAAGCAACCATCGTCTTCTATGTAGTGATTCCGGTAAGCTCTCAGCCCTAAGAAAACTTATCGTAGATAAGAAGATCCACATGGTTTTCTGCGACGTACCGTACAATTGTGATTATAACAGCGGCAACCGTCCTCAGCCGGAAAAGGCCCGGCCCAAGCAATCACGGCAATGGAAACCGATTATTTCTGACAATTTAAATCAGGATCAATACATAAAGTGGCTCGGGATAGTCTTGCGAAATGTCAGCAAGTTCCTTGCACCAGGCGCGCCTATTTATATTTGGAATGGGCATCGGCAGTTTGGTCCCATGCACCAACTCCTGGGAGCAATTGGTATCAAGGTTTCTTGCGTAATCACCTGGGCCAAAGAATCCTTTGCCATCGGCTACGGTGACTACAATCAGCAGACCGAGTTCTGCCTTTACGGCTGGCTGGAAAACAACGGCGCACACAGATGGTATGGCCCTACTAATGAAAGCACTCTCTGGCAGATTCATCGTGACCCGACAAAGGAATACAAGCACCCTACCCAGAAACCCCTCGAGCTTGCCGAACGGGCAATACGCAACTCAAGCATGCGTGGTCAAATAGTCCTGGATACCTTCCTCGGCAGCGGTACAACCCTGATTGCAGCGGAAAGACTGTCACGAAAATGCTTCGGTATTGAGATTGACCCTCATTACTGTGATGTGATTGTAAGGCGATGGATTGCCTTTGTTGGCATTGATAACGTACCAAAAAATATCGTGGAAAAATATTGTGTCGGAAAATTTGAGGAGGCAAAAATATGAGCCTGGACAATTTACCCCAAACTCAGGAAGACCCTAAACCTTCAGATAACACAACTCGCGACACCGGCGAGCGTACTTTGAGCCTTCTGCAGAAAATCCAGGCAGGTACTGTTGACCCAAAGTGTATAAGACCGGCTGAACGCCGTTTGATTGTCAATTACTTGATGGCCGATGGCTATTCCACAGCAGACATGGCCCAGATATTGAAAATTTCAGACAGGTCTATCGAGCGGGACAAAAAAGCGATCCGTGAGAAAAATGCCATCTCACAGGACCCCGAACTTGTAAGTATTATCGCTGGCAGATTGGTTGATGAAGCGCAGATTTGTATTCAAAAAATACGCAAATGCGAGAGAGACAGCAATTGCCCCCCTGCAGCAAAAATCGAGGGTGAAAAGGGATGTTTCCAGATTATCAACAACTTGGCCGAAAGGCTCCAAAGTATGGGATACCTACCTACTGCCGCCAAAAAACTCGAAGCCGACCTTACACATCATATGGAAAACACATTCTCACTTGATGAAATCAAATCTGAGGCCCAGCGCCTGCAGAATATCGAAATATCACTGCCAGCTAAGAAAACCAAAAAGGTTGAAAGCAGAACGGTAAAACAGAATGGGAAATAATAATAATGAACAAACAAGATACAAACGTAAATATCTTATTTTCAAATCTTCGCCAACAAAGACGCCAGCTGGGTGCAATATCACCACAGGCCTTTGCAGAAGTATATTTAAAAAATAACTGTAGCGCACCCTACTCAAAAATGCATCTTGAAATGTTTCAAAAGCTCTTGGATATAACCAAAGGCAGAAGGGCAAAGGTTGCAATAGCCGCTCCACGTGGTCACGCTAAAAGCACCATTGTAAGCATGGTATATGTACTATGGTGTGTTTTATATCATAAGGAAAGATTAATATTAATTGCCTCAAATACCACGGAGCAGGCAATTGCCCTTTTGAAAGATATAAAACACCAACTGAGGTTCAATCCGTTGATTTCTTCGGATTTTCCGGAGATTTCTCACGGAAAAAGGCCAAAGCCCTGGCGAGACAATAAGATACAGCTACCTAATGGCGAGATGATCTGTGTATATGGTGTAGGCCAAAACCCGCGCGGCATAAAGCATGACAAGGACAGGCCTGGGCTTATCATAGCAGATGACCTGGAGAATGAAGAACAGGCCGAATCTGAAGAACAGCGTGAAAAACTACGTTCCTGGTTCAGTGGCACTCTACTAAATACCGGCCATCCCGATACCAATGTCATTGTTGTAGGCACAATACTTAACCACAACTCCTTATTGGCTAATTTAGTGGATCTCGAAAGAACTCCCGGCTGGGATGGAAAAACATACAGGGCTGTTGAAGAATTTAGTGACAATCCACAACTATGGGAAAGGTGGTCTGCGATTTTTAGATCAAGAGAGGAATATAAAGGAAACACTGGTCCCGAGGCAGCTAAGCTATACTTTGAAGCCAATCGCGAAGGAATGCTCAAAGGCACGAAAGTCTTATGGCCTCAATGGGAAAGCTATTACGATCTTATGGTTATGCGGGAAACCGAAGGAGATATATATTTTCAGCGTGAAAAGCAAAACTGCCCCTTAGATCCAAAACAATGTATATTTAAAAAAGAAAATATGCATTTCTGGGACGATGAATTCACGGATACCCAACATCTGATTGGGGCTATTGGCCGCAACGGCTCTTTTTACGGGGCATGTGATCCCAGCTTGGGACGTTCCGCTAAAGGAGATTACACAGCCATAATTGTCTTGCTCAAGGACAGCAGGACTAACATTTTGTATGTTATTGCTGCAGATCTGATTTACTGCACTCCGGATGAAACTATTCAAAAGATAATACAGTATGCGGATATATACCGTTTCTCACAACTTGCGGTTGAAAGTAATAATTTTCAGCAGCTAATGGTCGATGATCTGCAGCGCCGTCTTCAAAAAAACGGCCACAATATTGAAATCGAGTCTCTGCAGCATAGCTCTCATAAGCACTCTCGCATTTGTAGTCTTGAAACATATGTAAGTCAGGGATTGTTGCGATTTAGCAGGAAGCACCAGCAACTTTTGCAGCAATTGATTCAGTTCCCCCTGGCAAAGAACGATGATGGCCCCGATGCTTTGGAAATGGCGGTTGATACCGCACTAAAACCAGTGTTTTTTGTGGGAGCATTCTGATGTCAAAATGCCTTCAAACACAGGGGTATTTAGGTTAACTCTGGATCGCAATAACGGCAAAAAATCGCAAATATCTATCCAAAGCTTGTCACTTCACAGTGGGTCGAGGATCGACAAAGAGAGTGGGGGCAAGCATCACCGCTATATCAGTCCAAGGTGCTGGGACAATTCCCAACAACATCGGAACACGGGCTTATTCCTCTTAGCTGGTTACTGGCAGCCCAGAAACATGTAGCAAATAATAAAGTCGTCAGTTCTGACGAAAAACGCATAGGCGTAGATGTGGCACGTTCAGGTGCTGATTCGACCGTTTTCTTCTTTAGAGAAGGCTCTTCAGTTAAGGATAGTACTCATACCCCAAAAAAAACAAAACAACGTAAACCCAAAGCTTCTTGAAAGTGATTCGGTCATCTTTTCCTTGCCGATGACCAAGATTAATAATATCTCTCTGCCTAAATTTCGGCACTTATACACATAAAAGCAAAATCAGCTATCTTTCTGTCCATGCACTGGAATAGCTTCTGGAACTCTATTTCATACTTGACAAATTGTGTGTAAAACCGCATATATACATGTATATAAATGGTGTTTTCGGTCATCAGACCGAGCGTAAATATTGATAAATTATATTAGGAGAATTAGAGAATTTCGGGCGGGTAGCGACCCGCATTGGACAATTTGAAAGATGCGCGAGCATCAGGTAGCTGCTTCTCAGGAAATCGCCAGACTGAACTCATAAACGAGTTCCTTTCACGATAGCA
>CAZQKO010000152.1:0-5708 GCA_964593945.1 uncultured Pirellulales bacterium
ACGTAAAGTGTCATTTTAGGCACTTTAGGCACTTCAAACTTTAGCTCACTTATTTCGTTTCGGATTCCGATATTCGAATTTCGGATTTAAGGAGTAAATGGGAGTTTTATAGATGAATGATAAAAAACTCACCTTATTGGGTATCATAGCGGTCGGTATGGTAATATGGGCTGTGGCCCAGACACGTATTTCGAATAAAACTAGAGTGGCGTCCGGCAAGCCGGCTTATCTTATCCAGGGGCTTGAGACAAGAGACATAGATAGTATTACTATTGGGACGGGCTATGACGAGGTGGCTTTGAAGCGCCGGGCGGAGAGCCAATTCGTAGTTGCAAGCAAGGATAATTATCCCGCCGAAATGAAACAAATAAACGATTTAATCACAAAGTGCCTGGATATTCAAACAACACAGTTTATTACAGAAAAAAAAGAGAATCACGAGACGCTTGGCTTGACGGAAGCCAAAGCCCGCAATGTGGTTAAGTTTTTTAAATCTGATGGCTCGCTTCTTACAGGGATTATCGTGGGAAATGCCCGGCAAACCAGCCGGGGCAGCTACGTAAGACTGGCTACGGACGACAAAGTATACGTAGCACCGGATGTGCCGTGGCTCGGTAGCGGCTCGATGAACTACATCAACCAGGAGCTTATTACTGCGGCTCCCGACAATATCGAATCGGTAACGGTCATTTCGCCGGATGGCCAATACACCCTGAAAAGAAAAACCGAAGGCGAAGGGATTATGCTTGAGAATATTCCCGCAGGCAGGAAGCTGAAGGATAGTGACAGCAAAAGTGTTTTTAATGCGGCTACCGATATCAGATTCACTGATGTCAAGAAGCAATCGGCGGAGACAAATGAATTAAACTTCGACAGACAATATATTTGCAGATTGGCCGATTCCACTGTTTGTACACTAAAAATTGCCCGCAAAGACAGCAAAACGTTTGTGTTATGCCAGGTGGAATTCACCGATACAACACCTGTCACGATAAAGAAAGAGGGTGAATCCGAGGAAGAGCTGAAAAAGAAGGAAGCCAAGCTGCTGGCTAGAGACAAGGCAAAGAAATTCACCGCCAAACATCAGGGATGGATTTATGAAATTGCGGATTGGAAAGCTCAGAATCTGACGAAGGAGCTGTCGGTTTTACTTGAGGAAGAACCAAAACCGGCCCAGCAGCAGACGGAGCAGAAGCCTGTCCCTTCAACAGGCTCAGGGCAGGCTCTGAGCTTGTCGAATGGAATCGAGGAGAAACAGCAAGACGAGACAGAATCCGAATCGGCCACAGGCGGAGCCGAAGCTGAAGAGGCGGTTGAGGCCGACGAATTTGACGCTGCGGATATTGAGCTATAAGGTTGGTTTTTAATTGTGTGCAGAGTATATGTTTAGCCGTCACCCTTGCGGCGACAGTTCGATTGTAGAGTGAGCTGAGCACACCGTTATTTTTTAAAGATAGATTTGTTTTCCCGCAATAATAAAAAGTCCCTTGACCTCCTGAGCAAAAGCAAGTAAAAAAACAATCATCCCTTTGGGGTTCTCGGGCTTTAAGGGCTTTGTAAAGAACCAATATGATTAGAGAAACTATCTTCTGTCTCATCGGCGGTTTGGGTCTGTTCCTGTTTGGCATGAGGTTGATGTCTGATGGTTTAAGGGCAGTTGCCGGGCAGAAGCTGCGGAAAATACTTGAATCAATAACCAAGAAACCTCTGATTGCCTTTTTTGTCGGGGCAGCGATTACCGCTTTAATTCAATCCAGTTCCGCCACCACGGTCATGGTCATTGGCTTGGTCAATGCGGGACTTCTTACCCTTGAGCAGGCAATACGTGTAATTATTGGAACCAATGTAGGCACCACTGCGACAGCCTGGCTGGTCGCCATATCAGGGCTCGGAGCGTTCAACATTACGATTTATGCTCTTCCAGGGGTTGGCTTTGGTTTTCTGCTGAATTTAAGCGGCAGGACACGAAAGGTCAAAAATATCGGCCAAATAATATTAGGATTCAGTGTGCTGTTCTTAGGCATTGGTTTTATGAAGGATGCCTTTGGCCCTCTAAAGCAAAGCACACAAGTGCAGGGACTTTTTGTCGCTCTGGGCAATCGAACCATATTAGCTATTTTGGCAGGGGCTGTAGTTACAATGCTTCTTCAAAGTAGTTCTGCTGCCATTGCTATTGTACAGATACTTGCTATCCAGGGGGTTTTTGGCGGCCATTGGCAAACAGCGCTTAATGTTGCGATACCATTCGTTCTTGGAAGTAACATTGGAACGACTATTACTGCGCAGCTGGCCGCGCTACAGACAAATGTGAACGCGAAACGCGCCGCCTGGGCGCATACGATATTCAATGTGCTTGGTTCCCTGATTGCTTATCCGTTCGTCCGTTTAGGCTGGTTTACTGCTTTAGTTCAAGTGGTTTGTCCATGGGAGCTAGGTCCCACTACTATCGCTTCGTCTATTGCTGTCGCCCACACTGTGTTTAATATTTCTAATTCCGTCATATTCCTGCCGATATCGTCTATTTTGGCCAGAATAACAGTTCGCATAGTGCCTGAAAAACCCGGCGATACTGCAATCAGGCCCGTAATACTTGAGCAGCACCTTTTGGATACACCCGAAATTGCGTTACAGCAGACAAAACGTGAAATCGTGCGCATGGCACGAACAGCAAAAAGGGCTGTCATCCGCTCCATCAATGGAATCATCGAAAACGATGCGAGAAAACTTCAGTCGGTAAGAGAAACAGAGGACTTTATCGATACATTCCAGTTGGCAATCACTTCCTATCTTACATCCTTATCGAGCAGGCGTCTATCCGACGAAGTTTCTATTGAACTTCCGGTTCTTTTGCATACGGTTAACGACTTGGAACGTGTCGGGGACCATGCGGTCAATATTGTAGAAATTGCAGAGCGTAAAATTGAGCAAAAACTCATCTTTAGTGAATACGCTTTGGCCGAAGCCGACAAGCTTAAAAACCAGATAGACCAGATGTGTGACAGAATCATAGCAGCTTTGGAAAAGAATGACACTGAGTCAGCCATAGCAGCGTTGAATAATGAAAATAACCTCAACGAGATGCAGTTGGAATTCAGACGCAGCCATGTGCAGCGTATGACCGAGGGGACTTGTTCACCCGAAACAGGTCTGATATTTATTGACTTGGTGGACAACATTGAAAAGATTGGTGACCACCTCAATAATATCGCCCAGGCAGTGCTTGGTGGCCTGCAGTGGGTGGGAGTTAAGCCAAGAGTAGCTGTAATTAGCGAAGAGAGTTCCAACAGTCAACCACGTGATTTAGATAAAAAAGAATAGTATGATTGACAAAGAGACCAATTCTCTGTGAAAATACAAATGGGGTATTGAGCCGGCATAGTTTCGGTTCAAGTTTTGAGTTGCTGCTGCTAAAAGATTAAAAAGCAAATTGCCTAAATGAATCCACTTGAGTTGCTTTTGAAGGATAGGTTGATACAGGATTGTTAGGAGCACTGACCTCATGGCCGAGGAGAGATTTATTACACGAAGCCCGTTGAAAAATGGAATCGGATCCGGCCTTAAGATATTTTTGGTGGCTGTATTACTGTATTCTTTCTTGGTAAGCATTGGTTTAATGAGCGAGGCCTTCAAAGGCTTAGGCAAAGATTTCGCTGAGAATTTAATTAGGACAACTTCCAATCCGTTTGTTGGTCTGTTTATCGGGATATTGGCCACCAGCATAGTTCAAAGCTCCTCTACCATAACTTCAATAATCGTGGGCATGGTAGGCTCCGAAGTGATTGTGAATGGCTCTACGATGTCTTTGCTTACCGTAAGTAATGCCGTTCCCATAATTATGGGTGCGAATATCGGAACCACAGTAACAAATACAATCGTATCCTTTGGGCATTTTACCCGCCGAGAGGAATTCAAACGGGCTATCAGCGGTGCAACAGTGCATGATTTCTTCAACTTTATTTGTGTATGTATTATGTTTCCGCTGGAAATGGTCACAAGAGCTGTTTTCGGCAAGGGATTATTGGAATGGTTGGCTACCTTAATGAGCAAATTATTCACTAATATCGGTGGAATTAAATTTACCAGCCCGATAAAATTAGCAACAAAGCCGGCAATAGACATCATAAAAAGTTTATTTGTTCAATTCTTCAATACGTCCAAAAACACGACCGATGTTGTAATGTTGATTATAGCGATGATAATACTGTTTTTTTCGTTGTTCTTTCTCGTTAAAGTAATGAAGGCTTTGGTTATCCAAAGAATTGAAAATATGCTGGATGAATTTATCGGTAGAAATGCGCTTTGGGGGATTTTGGGTGGTATGATGTTTACCTTTATAATTCAAAGCAGCTCCGTAACCACATCGCTGTTGGTGCCAATGATAGCTGCCGGTATTTTAACGGTGGAGGCAGCCTTTCCGATAGTTATTGGTGCCAACATTGGAACTACAGGTACGGCTATATTGGCATCATTCGCCACGGGCAATAGGTTAGCTATTATCATTGCATTTGTTCATTTTCTTTTTAATCTGACAGGGGCTGTATTTATTTATCCGATTAGAGTGTTTAGAGAGATCCCTCTAAAATTAGCGCACAAGCTTGGAGATTTGGCGTTTAGGAAGAGAAGGTATGCGCTTCTTTACGTATTCAGTTTGTTTTTTATTGTTCCGTTGTTATTAATCCTTGTTTCAAAGTTTTTTGCATAGGGTGAAAAATGTTCAAGAATTTATTAGGTTTCCATAAAGGTAAGGACTTTTTAACTAAAGTGCTCGATGAATTCGAAAGAATGTTGGAGGACACAGAGCGTATTTACACATTGGTTTGCAAACGTCTTTTGGATAACGTAGAGGAGCCGAATTTAAAAGATAAAATCTACGAGATTGATAAAGACGTAAATCGCTTGCAGAGAGATATCCGCAAAAGGATTGTGGAGCATCTTTCATTACAGCCTACAGTGAATGTGACGGCATGTCTGTTATTGATGAGCGTGGTAAAAGATGCTGAGAGGTTGGGCGATTATTCAAAAAACCTTTATGAGGTTACGGAGCTTTTGGAAAAACCCATAGACAGGGCTGTGTTCTCGCACTTTTTTGGCGAGCTCGATAAAGACATTCTGACGCTTTTCGAGCAGACTAAAGAGGCCTTCGTTGAGTCGGACGAGAGTAAAGCTGAATTGACCTGGGGTTATCAAAACAAGATAAAACATTGGTGCGATAATACGGTCAAAGAATTAGCAAAGAGTAACCTGTCGGTTAACGAAGCTGTATGTTTTGCATTGACTGCTCGGCATTTTAAGCGGCTGGCATCTCATCTGACAAATATTGCAACGTCCGTCATTTTGCCTTTAAGCGACCTTGATTATTTTGATGAGAACAGAATCATCCAGTGAGCTGTAAGACGGCATTACGAAAAAACTGGCAGAATGATCCGGCCTTTGGTCGGGAAGCTTTATTTTTTTAATTTTCTCCGTTCAATTACAAGACTGTTCAACAGAGCTTTTGGCACTTCAGCAGTCTTTTTAGGGATTGGTTCATGGCCGAAAAAGCCATATCTGCGCTTGTGCGTTTTTAGCCATGGCAGATTTCTCGCTCTTCGTAGGTGGATTATCGCGAGGTTTCTCCAAATTTATATTGACATCTAAAGGTTTATTTTGGTATAAATTAATTAGTTGGAGTACATAAATTTCAATTCCTGGGCACTAATTGAGTGATA